>LLEU01000034.1 GCA_001567505.1 Acidobacteria bacterium OLB17
TGAACGAGACCTCGGTCCTCGATAATTCGGATGAAGAAGAGATCTCGGTGGACGACCTCGATTTCGATCTGATGTAAAGAGACGAAGAACTTATGGCGATCAACATCAGCAATGAGAATAATCGTGACGCGGTCGTCGCGGCCGAGGCCCTGATCCCGCATCGATCGGTCCGTTATCAGAACGACAAGGGCCGTCCCGTATCGACGCGAAAGCTGCTCAAGAGCGACGTTGCGCACGACCTGCCCGAGCTTCTGAAAAAGAATAAGAAGCCGGAGAAGGTCGCGGCCGCACTTATCAAAGGCGACCCTGAGATCGACATCGAATCCTTCGGGATGTTCCTCGCGGACCTCTCGCGCGTTTACGTCACGGCGAAAGGCATCGTCCACCTGATCGAGGAGATCGAGGTCATCTATAACCCCGACGGCACGGAACGAGAACGCCGTCCGCGCATCAAGGGCCCGCAGAATATGAACGGCGAATTTCCCGTTCGCTGGACGGGAAAGTTCATCAAAAAGGACGAGGCGATACACAAGTTCGTCTTCACGAACAAAAAGCAGCTTGTCCACGTCAACGGCCTGACATTCGATTTTCTATTTGAGATGGCAAAGGAACTCGCCGAAAAGGACGCCCTGCTTTTGCTTCGCGGCGGCGAGAAAGGTAATGAACCGCTTGTGATGAACCGCGGCGGCAAGCCTTACAACGCATTCCTTGAGGGGCGCGTAAAGGACGACGCGTACTGCCTGATCCTGCATCTCTCGAATATGGAACTTAAAAAGCCGAAGGTGCTCGAAGATGCCTGATCTCGGATTCGATAAAAAGAAATTCACCTGCAAACACGGTTACTGCACGGGAAAGGCGATCGACCTTGCCGACCCTTCGCTGCACGTCAAGGCGCAGGACTACAAACGCCGCGTGAGCAATATGATGCGCGCGCTCTCGCCCGAGGACATCGCACGCATCCCGCGCGCAAGGAACTATTCCGTCTCGCGGAAATATGACGGCGAGAACGCGATGCTCTTCTTCGACGGCAAGCAGATGCTGTCGGTGAATGCGGGCGGGACCGTCCGCACGGGCCTTCCCGGATTTGACGAGGCCGTCGAGCTCCTAAAGAAAGCGAAGGTCGCCTCCTGCACGCTCGCCGCCGAGATCTACGTCCGGAAAGGAGCCACAAAGGCGCATCCCGTCCAGCAGGTCGTCCGCGTACTGCGTAATCCGCCGTCGAAAGAAAAGCTCGAGGATCTTGGCGTCGCCGTCTTCGACGTCCTTGAGGTGGACGGCGAACAGGTGACGAGCGTCGTTGACGTATATCGCTATCTTAACAAGTGGTTCGGCAAGGGCAAGCGCGTACATCCGGCGGAAGAACGGTTTGTCGAGAAACCGGAAGACATTATGCAGGCGTTCGCCGAATGGGTGATCGCCGAAGGCAGCGAAGGCCTCGTCGTCCGCAGCGATCAGGCCGGCTGGTTCAAGGTAAAGAGCCGCCACAGCCTCGACGCCGCCGTCATCGGCTATTCCGAGGGAACGGACGAACGCAAAGGAATGCTGCACGACCTTCTCGTCGCGGTGATCCGCCCGGACGGGACCTTTCAGGAGTTCACGCGTGTCGGCGGCGGCTTCTCGGAAGAAGATCGTCGCAGCTTCGTCGCGGACCTTAAAAAAACGCGTCGTGCCGTCCGACTACGTCGCCGTAAATAACGACTATGTCGCCTACGAGATGGTGCGGCCCGGCCTCGTGATCGAGATCTCCTGCCTGGACCTTATCGCGGAAAGAGCTCGCGGCGGCCCGGTGAAAAGAATGGTGCTCGATTGGGACGGCAAACGCTACACGGCGCTTGTTCGTATGCCGCTCGTGAGCGTCATCTCGCCGCAGTTCGTGCGCGTTCGCGAAGACAAGGAAGCCGTCGTCGATGACGTTTCGATCCGGCAGGTGACCGATCTGATCGCGATACCGGACGCGGACCGCTCCGCACACGAGGACGACGCGCCAAAGAGCGAGATCCTCGAACGCACCGTCTATACGAAGGTGATGAAGGGCAACACGATGGTCCGCAAGCTGCTTCTCTGGAAGACGAACAAGGCCGACCGAGGCGATTTTCCGGGCTTTGTCGTCTATCTAACGGATTTCAGCCCGAATCGGAAAGAGCCGCTCGAACGCGAGATCAAGATCTCGAACAACGAAAAGACCGCTCGGAAATTCTTTAAGGAAATGGCCGAGAAAAATTTCATCGGCGGCTGGGAAAAGGCCGGGTAGAGAGGATCGATGGCAGCACCATTTTACGAGTTCGAGGGCAATAAGCGACTCCTTTGGATCGCCCAGGAATGGGTGCGTCATTCGGACGACCTCGCCGATTGGGCGATGCAGCGGCTCGTGAACCGCCGCGACGTCTGGAGCCAATACACCCTGCGTGACGGAAAGATCGGTGTCGTGATGCTGCCCATACACGAACGCCGAAAGCTCGGCACCGATATGGTCACGCATACGAAACTCGCACGGCATTTTGCCGGAAAGTCGCCCGCGCATCTCATCGGCCTTTTCTCGATCAGCGACCACAGCACGTGCAAATGGTTCGCGATCGACGTCGATCTTCACGACGAGACGGTGCCGAACGCGGGCGAGATCGCCGGTGCGAATTTCGAGGCGGCCTATTCCTGGGCCGAAAGGCTTCGCGAAATGGGTATGGACCCGATGCTCGTTGACAGCAACGGCGTCGGCGGGTATCACGTCTGGGTGCTTCTCGATAAAGAATATCCGCTCGCGGATGTTTACGACCTTGCCGACAACATCCGCAGCGAATGGAAGGACCTCGGCCTTCCGCGCCGGCCCGAGATCTTTCCGCCGAAACGCGAGGTCGCACCCGACGACCTTCCATATACGCTGCGAGTTCCCGGACGACATCACACGCGGCATCATTACACGCGGATCTGGAACTTTTTTGCTCTTGCCGGCGAGAACGACTGGCTCGAAGGCGGCGAGGCGATCGAGGCGATGATGGCGACGCGCCCATCAAAACTTCCGAAGAGCAAACGCCCGAAACGGAAGGCCACGCTTAAACCAGCACCGAAACCGAAAGAGGCAAAAACGGCGGATGAGTCCCGCAAGCCGCGCGTCTGCGTCGATCTTGACGGCGTTCTCGCTCAATACGACAAGTGGCGCGGCATCGACCACATCGGCGAACCCGTCGAGGGCGCGCTTCAGTTTATGAAGAAGCTCGCAAGATTTGCGAGCATCACGATCTTTTCGTCGCGTTGCGCGCAGGATGTTCTCGAAGGTTCCCGCATCTCGCCGGGACAGCTCCGCATTCGCGTGATCGAATGGCTCGAAAAACATAAATTCCCCTATACGGACGTCTATATCGGCCAGGGCAAGCCCCGCGCGGCCGCTTTCATAGACGACCGAGCCGTTCTCTGCAGCCCGCAGACGGACGAAGGCGCCTTCGACGCCGCACTCGCCCAAACACGCATTCTCGTAAAGAAACCGCACGGAATGCCCGACCGCTCAGATTAAGCGCTTAACTTTTTCCTTGTTTTTAGCTTTCGCCTGTGTTAGAAACATTCAAGTAACGTCTTCATCGACCAAAGCTAAATATTGCAAGGAAAATAAATTAGTGACAGAAAATATGTCATTCGACGTGGACCCGAGCGTCGAGGCCGCGTCCGTTCCGCCCGCTGTTGTGATCGCGGGCGACTACCTTAACAAACTGACCGGCGAGAAGATCGAGCGCGAATGCAGGACAAAACTCAACGCGGGCGTTCGAAAGATCGTTGTCGATTTCTCGCAGACGGACGTTATCAACTCGATCGCCGTCTCGATCCTGCTCGGCGTCATCGACGATGCACGGAACGCCGGCGCAAGCGTCGTTTTTTCTGACCTAAAGCCAGAGTCCGCCGAGCTTTTCGATATGCTCGGCCTCACAAAACACGTCACGCTCCAATAGGGGCCGCAACAAGATGATCGAACAAAGCCCAAAGCTCATACATGCCTTCGGCGCTCTCGCAGAGCTCGGCCAGGAAGTCGCCAACAAGAATAATTTCCAGGAGACGATCCGCACGTCGCTCCACCTGCTCTCGGGAGCGCTCGGGATAATGCGCGGCGGCGTCGCACGATATTCGCGATATACGCGCGAGCTGAATATGCTTGCGATCCGCGGCCTTGGCGATGAATTCCCGCTTTCGCTGACCGTCTGTTCGGAAGACGAACGGCAATTCCTCGCGAGCGGCCTGAACGCGATCGACGCTCACGCGGCCCGCGTGCTGCCGTTCTTTCAGGTTTACGCCGCAAGCTTTGAACGCCGGAACATCGAGCTTTTCGTCCCGCTTATCATCCGCGACGAGATCGTCGGCGGCCTTTTCCTCGGTGAAAAAGCTACGGGCGAACCGTATTCTTCATACGAAAAGGAGATCATCTGCGCGATGGGCCGGCACATCGGCGTCGCGATATCGCAAAGGAATCTGCTTGCCGAGATCGAACGGCGAAGCGACGAGAACCGCAAGCTTTTTGAAGACCTGCGAAGAACCTACGCGGACACGGTGAAGGCGTTCGCGACCGCCATCGACTGCAAGGATAAATACACGGAAGGCCATTCCGTGCGCGTCGGCAAATACACGGAGCTGATCGCGGCCGAACTCGAATGGTCGCCCGACCAGGTCGAGGGAGCCGCGACGGCAGGCTACCTGCACGACGTCGGGAAACTCACGGTCGAGCGCAAGATCATCAAGCTCCGTACCGCATTAACGCGAAAGAATCCGCCGAACTGAACAAACACCCGACCGTCGGTTACGAGATACTGCAGGCCATACATCACCCGTTCACGGACGTGCCGCTCGCTGCGAAATATCACCACGAACGCCTCGACGGCCGCGGCTATCCGGACGGCCTTTATGACCGCGAGATCCCGTACATTGCGAAGATCGTGAACCTCGCCGATTCGTTCGATGCGATGACGACCGACCGGCCGTACAAGGCTCGCCGGCCCGCGATGGACGTGGTTGACGATCTCCGCCGAAATGCCGGGAAGCAGTTCGCACCGGAGCTCGTCGCGGCGTTCCTGCGAGGCGTGCTGAGGGAACTAAAAAGCGAGACGAAGGACAGGCGTTTCCGCCGCCTGCTCGGCCGCGAATATATGGAAGCCGAAGGCCTTATGCCCGCGATCTCCGGCGCCCTCAACGAGATCGAACCGACCTCGAACCTCACATATATCGCCGCAAAGCCGGCGAGCGATATGGCCGTCTAATCGCGATCCGGCTTCTGATCCGTAAGCAGAGAGACGAATTTCTTTGCGGCGAGGGAGAGTTGGCGGTCGCTGCGATAGATGACACCGACGGTGCGCACCCAATAGTCCTCGGCGAGCGGGACGGCCGAGAGCAGGCCGACGCGGGCGGCATCGCGAACCGAAGGCTCGGGCAGGATCGCAAGCCCGAAACCGACCTCGACGGCGCGCTTTATCGTCTCGATATTGTCGAACTCGGCGACCTTCCTGACCTCGACGCCGTTCTCCTTGAAGACGCGATCGACGGCCTTTCGCGTCGGCACATCGCGTTCGAAATGGACAAAATCCTCGCCCTCGAGGTCGTGAACCTTCACGCTTTTGCGTCCGGCGAATTTATGATCGGCGGGAACAACGAGGACCATACGATTCTCGGGCATATAAGCGATCGTGAGGCCTCGGCGGGGTTCGGGGAAGGCAAGGATGCCCAATTCGACCACGCCGTTCAGGACGTCGCGTACGACGCGTGTGGTCCGCGAGTATTCGAGGTCGATCTTTGCGGCCGGGTATCTTTTCATAAATTCCCTGACCTTTACCGGCAGTTCGTGAAGCCCGACGCTGTACACCGTCGAGACCTTAACGGTGCCGCCGATTTTGCCGACGACGCCGCGAAGGCTTTCCTGCAGGTGTTCGTATGCCGCGAGGACGTTGCGAGCCTCGCGATAGAGGATCTCGCCGGCGGGCGTGAGCTTTACGTCGCGGCGGCCGCGGACGCGTTCTAGCAGGCGGCGGCTCACCTTTTCTTCGAGGCCGCGAATTTGCTGGCTCACGGCTGACTGCGTAATAAAATTCCGTTCGGCGGCCAATGAAAAGCTTTCAAGGTCCACCAGGTCCGTAAAGACCTTTAATGTCTCGATATGCATTGCCCAAAACCCTTGCGAATTAGCAAAACTATTTAATCCGCGTAATATTATTCATTTTACCTTATTTATCGACAGAAGTATCATTGTCCCTGCCCTAAAATTGTGTGGCAGATTTTTATTTCGATGATTTGTGGACTAAAATTCTAAGCGCCGGTCCAAAGACATTCGAAAAAATGGAAGCAGCTTTTTCCTAAAAAGAAAATGGCGATCAAATTCTCAACGACATTCCTTCTCCGTAAACTCCATCAGGTAACGGGAATCGTACCGCTTGGTATGTTCTATTTCGTGCATATCTACACGAACGTGACCGCTATGAACGGCCCAAAGGTCTTCAACGATCACGTGCAGGACATCCACAACATCCCGTTCCTTTTGTTCATCGAGATCTTCGGGATATTCCTGCCGCTTGCCTATCACTCGATCTACGGCGTGCTTATCTCGGGCGAGGCGAAGGTGAATGTACTTTCTTACCCGTACGCGCGGAACTGGTTCTATTTTCTTCAGCGGATCACGGGCGGCTTTCTTTTCTTCTTCCTGCTGTTCCACCTGCTGAACTTCCGGTTCGGCCTGATCCCGGGATTGAATATGACGCCGGTCGCCGGCCATGCACAGCAGGCATTCCAGATCGTATCCAGGGAATTTCAGACGACGTGGATCGTCGTCGTTTATATTCTCGGCGTTCTCGCAACGGCATGGCACCTTGCGTACGGCATCTTCCTGTTCGCGGTCGATTGGGGCATCGTCATCGGCGAAAAAGCACAGCGATTAACGATCCGTGCCGCCGTCGCACTCGCTCTCGTGCTTGGCCTCGTCGGCGTAAACGCCGTGTTCGCGTTCGTTCGCCCCTGCGGCCTGCTGCCGCAGTCGCTTTGCGAATCTGAAAAAGTTATCCGTACTCCCGCTGCTCCGGCAAGGTTTTGATTATTTCTATGGCTTCTAGCTCATTAAAAATTGCGATAGTCGGCGGCGGCCTTGCGGGGCTTGCGGCCGCAATGAAGATTGCGGAGGCCGGACACGAAGTAGATCTGATCTCGGTCGTGCCGGTCAAAAGATCACATTCGGTCTGTGCGCAGGGCGGCATCAACGGCGCCGTGAACACGAAGGGCGAAGGCGATTCGACATTCATACATTTCGACGACACGGTCTATGGCGGCGACTTTCTGGCGAATCAGCCGCCCGTCAAGAAGATGTGCGACCAGGCGCCGAACATCATCTACCTGTTCGACCGAATGGGCGTACCTTTCTCGCGTACGAAGGAAGGCCTGCTCGATTTCCGACGCTTCGGCGGAACGCTCCACCATCGCACGGCCTTTGCCGGTGCTTCGACCGGCCAGCAGCTTCTTTACGCGCTGGACGAGCAGGTGCGGCATTGGGAAGTGAACGGAAAGGTCAATAAATATGAAGGTTGGGAGATGCTCTCGCTCGTTCTTGACGATCATCAGGTGTGCCGCGGACTGATCGCAATGAACCTGCAGTCGCTCGAACTGAAGGCCTTCTATGCCGACGCCGTAATTATGGCGACCGGCGGCCCGGGCCTCATCTTCGGCAAATCGACGAACTCGATGACCTGCACGGGCAGTGCCACTTCCGCCTGCTACCAGCAGGGAGCAAAGTACGCGAACGGCGAATTCATACAGGTTCACCCGACGTCGATCCCCGGCGAGGACAAACTTCGCCTGATGAGCGAATCCGCACGCGGCGAAGGCGGCCGTGTATGGGTCCCGAAAGCGGATGGCGATGTTCGTCCGCCGCAGGACATTCCGCAGGATGAGCGTTGGTATTTCCTCGAAGAGCGTTATCCCGCGTACGGCAATCTCGTTCCGCGCGACGTCGCAACGCGCGAGATCTTCCAGGTCTGCCTCGAAGGCCACGGCGTCGGCGGCGAAAATCAGGTTTACCTCGATCTTACGCACATCCCGGCGGCAACGCTTACCGAAAGGCTGGGCGCGATCCTCGAAATTTACGAGATGTTCGTTGGCGACGACCCGCGTTACGTCCCGATGCGCATCTTCCCGGGCGTCCATTATTCGATGGGCGGCCTTTGGGTGGATTTCGAACAGCGCACGAACATTCCGGGCCTTTTCGCCGCGGGCGAATGTGATTATTCGATCCACGGAGCGAACCGCCTCGGTGCGAATTCCCTGCTCTCGTGCGTTTACGGCGGCTTTGCGGCCGCTCCGTCCGCGATGGAATACGCCAAGAACGTCGAACGCGGCAACACGGAGACGAACGGCATTCACGACGCCGAACTCCGCCGCCAGCAGGCGATAAACGACGGCATCGTCGCAAGCACGGGCGGCGAGAATCAGTACAAGCTCCACGAGGAACTCGGCAAGGTGATGACCGATAACGTTACCGTCGTTCGCTACAACGACCGCCTGAAAGCGACCGACGACAAGATCCGCGAGCTGCAGGAGCGTTTCCAGAACATCTCGATCAACGATTCGAACCTTTGGGCGACGCAGGCCGTGCCGCATGCACGCCAGCTCAAGAATATGCTCGAGCTCGCACGCGTGATCACGCTCGGAGCGCTCAACCGCAACGAATCCCGCGGCGCTCACTATAAACCGGACTTCCCCGAACGCAACGACGCGGAATTCCTAAAGACGACGATCGCCGAATATACGGGCGAAGGCCCGGCTTTAAGCTACGAACCCGTGGACATCTCGCTCCTTGAGCCGCGCGAGAGGAATTACAAGAAGAGTTCGCACTAGGACGCGATCCTGCCGCAGACGCGGCAGTTCCGACAAACAAGATGAGCACGAACGAACACGTACACAAGAAAAAACTCACCGATCCGCCGAAGACGATCAAATTCAAGATCCAGCGCCGCGAAAAGGAAGGTGCGGACGCCCGCTGGGAGACGTTCGAGATACCGTACAGGCGGAATCTGAACGTGATCTCGGCGCTGATGGAGATCCGTAAGAATCCCGTTACTGCGGACGGAAAAGAAACGACGCCGCCCGTTTGGGATATGTCCTGCCTTGAGCAGGTCTGCGGCATCTGCACGATGGTGATCAACGGCCGCGTCAGGCAGTCGTGCTCGGCGCTTGTCGATGACCTTCTGCTTGCGACCGGCGGCAATACGATCACACTCCAGCCGATGTCGAAATTCCCGAATGTCCGCGACCTTAAGGTCGATCGTTCGCGGATGTTCGAGCACCTGAAGCAGGTAAATGCCTGGATCGAGCTCGACGGAACTTACGACCTCGGCCCCGGCCCGCACATCTCGACCGAGGTCGCACACGAGCGATATGTTTATTCGCGTTGTATGACGTGCGGGTGCTGCCTCGAGGCCTGCCCGCAATACAGCGAGGATCAGTATATCGGCCCGCAGGCCATCGCTCAGGCAAGGCTTTTCAATATGCATCCGGTCGGCAAGCTCGAAATGGACGAGCGCTTGAACGGCCTGATGGAAGAGAACGGCATCGCAAACTGCGGGAACGCTCAGAATTGCCTCGAAGTTTGCCCGATGTCGATCCCGCTGCCGCGTGCTATCTACGAGACGAACCGCGATATTACGGTCAATTCTCTCTTCGGCTGGCTAAAGAAATAGGGCACGCCGCCGCAACTTTGCTTCTTTGGGAGCGGCTCCATTGCGGACGCCGCTCCTTTTTGCTTTTTTAGGGCTAAATGCCGCTCTGCGAACGGGTTCTCCATTTCCGATTTTGCTCCCTTTCCCTGTATAATTTCGAAGTTTGTAGGCGCGTATCGGGAGCCGGCTAAAGGGCAACCTGCGACCGCAGGGCCGAATCAAAGAATGAGTAAAATTCTATTGATCCGATCCTGTTCTCAGGCTGCACAGGCTCTTGGCGTGCAGAACGGCGGTCTAAATGCAGGAGAAACGCGTCTCCGACTTACACCAAACGCCGCTATTTCAAGGATATTTCGGTTTTTATGCGTAATTTTCGTGCACTTGGGCTCTTAATACCGGTGTTTTTCTTCGCGGCCTTTTCGGCCAACGCCGGTGTTCTTAAAGGTGCCGAAAGGCCGGCCGCCGCGTTCCAGCAGGTAGTTGAGAGCGTTGATATTCAGGGAAACCGCCGCCTTCGCGACGAGGACCTCCTTTATTACATCAAGACGCGGCCGGGCGACCAATACGACCCCGCGGCCCTCGAACGCGACCTAAAAGAACTCCTTTCGCTCAACCTTTTCGATAAAACGGCGACGCGCGTCCTCACGGAGGATGGTATTCGCGGCGGCGTGAACGTTATCTTCGAGGTCAAGGAACTGCCGATCATTCGCGACCTCGTCTTCAAGGGCACGAACGCGATCAAGGAATCGGACATTTTGAAGGAATTTCGCGAGCGTCGCGTCGGCGTTTCGAAAGAATCTTTCTACGACCCCGTAAAAGCGCGGAACGCGACACGTATCCTCCGCGAGATGCTCGCCTCGAAAGGCTATCCGAACGCGAACGTCACGATCAAAGAGGAAGAGGTCTCGGCCACGTCCATCGCACTTACCTTCGATATCGATCAGGGGAACCGGTCGAGGATCGTCAAGATCGAATTCGAGGGCAACGAACACCTTAAGGACGGCGACCTTCGCAACGCTCTGCAGCTTGTAAAGCAGACCGGCATCATCACGCGATTCAAGGGCCAGGACATCCTCGACCTTCGCAAGCTCGAGTACGACCTTCAGAAGAACGTCCGTGCCTATATGTTCTCGAAGGGCTACTTCGAGGCTCGCATCGGCGAGCCCGCCGTTGTCGGCCTTGGCTACAAACGCACGGGCCTTCCGATCCTGAAGATGTTCCCGCTGCCGCTTGTCACCTCAAAGGACGACACTTTGAAGATCGTCGTTCCCGTGACCGAAGGCCGCATCTTCAAGCTCGGCGACATAAAGGTCGAGGGCAACTCGATCTTCTCAGAGCAGCAGATCCTTGCCTACATCGGCCTCAAGAAGGGCGAGATCGCGGACGGCAAACGCCTGCAGGATGCGGTTTTTGACGACCTGAAGAAGGTTTACGGCAGCCAGGGCTTTGTGGGTTATTCGGCCGAATTCGTCCCGACGTTCCACGATATTCCGGGAAATACGAAAGAAGGCATCGTCGATATCACCGTCCGGATCGAAGAAGGCAAACAGTTCACGCTCCGGCGTCTCGAATTCACCGGCAACACGTTCACGCGCGACCGCGTCCTTCGCCGCGAATTCCTCCTGAACGAAGGCGACGTCTATAACCAGAATTTCCTCGAGCTTTCTTTGATGCGCCTCAACCAGACGCAGTATTTCGACCCGATCGACAAGGACCAGGACGTCGAAACACGCACGGACGAAGAGAACGCGAACGTCGATCTGATCGTCAAGGTGAAAGAGAAAGGCCGTCAGCAGATCTCGGTCAACGGCGGTATCGCGGGCATCGGCGGATCGTTCTTCGGGCTCGAATATTCGACGAATAACCTTGCCGGCCGCGGCGAGATCCTTTCGCTCAACTTCGGCATCGGCAACCGCCAGCAGAGCCTTCAGTTCACTTATCAGGAGCCGTATTTCCGCAATCGTCCGATCTCGGTCGGATTCTCGGTCTTTGCGACGCGGTATAAATTTTTCGGCGAGGGCACGTTCCTGACGCAGAACCCGGACCTCATCAACGCTCTTTTCGATCCGTACGGCCAGATCAACACGGATTCGAGCAACCTCTTTACGCAATCAACCTACGGTTTTTCGCTCTTTGGAACGGCGCCGCTTTCGGAGTTCTTCTTCAAGAAGCGAAGGTTTACGCAGTTCACGCGGCTCGGATTCCAGTATCAATTCACGGCGACAAGCATCCAGGACCCGAAAGTGAATTCGGAAGCCGACCCTGCGGCCCACATTCCCGTTATCTATCGCCAGCCGAATATCATCACGAGCCGCATCACCGGTTCGTTCGCATACGACACGCGGCAGTACGCAAAGAACGGCATTGACACGACACGCGGCACGGCCTTCTCGGCCTCGTTCGGTTTCGCGGGCCTCGGCGGTGACGTCCGCACGTATCATCCGCAGGCCTCGTTCTCAAAATTCATTCCGGTACGGAAGAAGAAGAGCCAGAATCCCGAGGTCTTCGCCTTCCGCCTTCAGGCCGGAACGATCGGCACCTGGTCGCTCAGCGACAAGGTTCGCAATGCGAACTCGATCACGTTCGTTGGCGGCATCCCGATCTACGAACGCTACTTCCTCGGCAGCGAGAACGACATTCGCGGGTACAACTCGCGTGCGATCGGCCCGATCGCCCCGTTCGACACCTACATCACGAGTCGCAACGTCCAGGTCGCCAATAATGCGGCCGGAACGGCCGACACGAACACCGGCATTCCGCAGCGGACGATCGACGAGCTCCGCTCGATCGGGCTTCTTACAGGTGCGGGTGGTGCGAATCCGGCGCTCTTCTCGCGAAACTTCCGCTTTATCGGCGGCGACACGCAGCTGCTCGCGAACGTCGAATATCGCATCCCGCTCTTCGGGCCTGCGACGATGGCGATCTTCGGCGATATCGGTTCGGTGTTCAATCTCCACCGCACCGGCACGCAGACGATCAACAGCGAATTCCTGCCGGACGAACAGCTTCTCGGCGCCGGACGCCTGACGGCGCTCGGCCTGATCAACACGCCCGTGCTCGAGAGCAGCTTCGGCAGCCTGCTCTTCTACCGCGGCCGCGTGCTTACAAAGACCGATTACCTGAACGAGTTCTGCCGCGGAAATCGTTTCGGCTGCCCGACGAGCCTTTCGCCGCAGATCCAGCAGCTT
This sequence comes from Acidobacteria bacterium OLB17, assembly GCA_001567505.1. Lineage (GTDB taxonomy): Bacteria > Acidobacteriota > Blastocatellia > Pyrinomonadales > Pyrinomonadaceae > OLB17. The sequence continues at coordinate 12,851 of LLEU01000034.1, forward strand.
TGGCTTCGCGGCGAGGTGCAGCAGAATTCGCTCCTAAAGGTGAACGATGCCGCCTTTGCACGGATCGCCGATTGGAAGGCGAGCGTCGGCGTCGAGCTTCGTGTTCAGGTGCCGATCGTAAACGTCCCGTTCCGGCTTATCTATTATTACAACCCGAACGCAAAGGTCGGCTTCAGGCCGGAACTTCCCGGCATCTTTCTGCCGGGCAAACGCCAGGGCCTGAGGTTCACTGTCGGAAGGACGTTCTAGCGAGTTTCGCGTTGACTTTGCGGGCGACTTTCGCATAGTATCAACGTTTATTTTTGAGACGGGCAACAGTTGCCGTGAATTTGGTCTCAAATAGGATATTGCTTACAGGCGGCCAAATGCGGCCCCACGAATAGGTTAGTTATCAGGAGTAATTTTACAGTCATGAAAAGCACAGTTTTGGCCGTCGCCGCTCTTTTGTTTGCGGGGATCTTTACATCGCAGGCCGCCGCGCAAACGCCGCAGGCGGGCGGCAAGATCGCCTTCGTCGATTCGCAGGCATTTGCGTCCGACAAGGGCATCACCAAATATATCAACGCTTTGAAGGCCCTTGATACCGAGTTCGCTCCGAAGACGAAAGAGCTTACCGATATTCAGACCAGGCTCAATCAGCTTGCCGAGGATATCAAGAAGATGACGAGCAACCCGGCCGTCCCGGTCAAACCGGCCGATATTCAGGCGAAACGCGACGAAGGCGAACGCCTTGCACGCGAGCTCGATTTCAAGAAGAAAGAGGCCGAGGCAACTGCACAGCGCCGCTCTGAGATCGTTCTCGGCCCGATCATGCAGGACATCGGCCGAGCGCTCCAAACCTATGCTACGTCAAAGGGTTACACGCTCGTTTTCGATTATGACAAGATCGGCCAGGGCATTCTCGCCTACGACCCGAAGGCCGATATCACTGCCGAGTTCATCGCGTACTACAACACGCGTCCTGCGACCGCAGCAACGGCCGCAGCACCGAAATAGTCCGCGGCTTTAAGGACCGAACCAATCTTTCGAGGCCGGCAAAATTGATTTTTGCCGGCTTTTGGTTTATTTGTTCTAAATACGCCATTTGCGTCTCTCAAGCAGCGGCCCCAAGAAATGACTGTTATTTACGACACGATCGCCATTCAGGAGATCCTTCCGCATAGGTTTCCGTTCCTTCTCGTTGATAAGATAATCGAACTTGAGCCCCGAACGCGCATCGTCGGGATAAAGCAGGTGACGATGAACGAGCCTTTCTTTGTGGGCCATTTTCCGGGTGCTCCGGTAATGCCGGGCGTTCTTCAGATCGAAGCCCTTGCCCAGGTCGGGGCGATACTCGCGCTCCGCGAATTCGAGGACCGCGACGCGAAGATCCCGTTCTTTAGCGGCATCGAAGGTGCAAAATTCCGCAAGCCCGTTGTTCCGGGCGACACTCTAGTGCTCGAGGTCACGGCCTTGCGAACCGGCAGCCGCGTGCAGAAGATGCGCGGTGTTGCGACCGTTGACGGACAGGTGACGACAGAGGCCGAGATAATGTCAGTCATCGCAGACCGGCCGACTCGATAATATGGAAACACCGATTCATATTTCACAAACGCAGGCGATCCTTTGGTTCATGCTGCTGAACGCCGTCATCGGGTTCATTCTCGGCCTGATCCCGCTTCTTTTCGGCTATTTTGCGAAACAGTTGAAGCTTGGCCTCCTTGCGATCGTGGTGACGACCGTCGGGGGCGGCATTCTTGGCATCCTGGTCTCGATACCGGCGACGATCATCTTTACCTGGCTTGTTGCGCGGAACTCACGCCGTATGAAGAATGGCGGACCCCCGCCGTCCGACGAATAGTTTTTTTAAGAATGTCCACCTTTATCCACCCGACGGCGCTCGTCGATAAGGACGCCCAGATCGGCGAAGGCTGCCACATCGGCCCGTTCTCGACCGTAGGCGCGCAAGTGTCGCTCGGCGACGGCGTTCGGCTCGAATCGCACGTCGTTATCGACGGAAGAACGAAGATCGGCGACGAGACGCACGTCTTCCCGTTCGTCTCGATCGGGCTTGCACCGCAGGACCTGAAATACAAGAACGAGCCGACCGAGGCCGAGATCGGGCGCCGAAATCAGATACGGGAGTTCGTTACCATCCATCGAGGCACGGCCGGCGGCGGCGGCATAACACGCATCGGCGATGACAACCTTTTGATGGCGCAGGCTCACGTTGCGCACGATTGCCAGGTCGGCAGCGGCATCATTATGGCGAATGCCGCGACCCTTGCGGGCCACGTCGAGGTCGCCGACCGAGCGAGCATCGGTGCGTATTCGGGAATTCATCAATTCTGCCGCGTCGGCGTGGAAGCCTTCATCGGCGGATACTCGGTCGTCGTCAAAGATGCGATGCCGTTCGCGACCATTCAAGGGAACCACGCGAAATGCTACGGCCTGAACCGTGTCGGGGCAAAACGCCGCGGCCATTCCGAGGATGTCATCCGCAGCCTGAGCCACGCCTTTCACCTGCTTCTTAACTCGAAACTCAACACGACGCAGGCCGTCGAACGCATACGCGAAGAGATCCGGGATTGCCGCGAGGTCGAAATGCTCGTTGATTTCATCTCGACATCTACGCGCGGTGTCGTAAAATAGAACCTGTTATGGAAGATCCCACCGCCGCCATTGCTGAGTTCGGCAAGCGCGTACAGCGTTGCTACGGCTGCTTTGTCGCCTATCATCTGAAGGATATGTATCTCGGGGAAGACGTTACGTTCTATTGCGAACACTGCCACGATGATTCGATGTTTCACTTCAATGATTTTTCGAAGCTTGTCGATCCCGCAAAGTTGAAAGAGATCACCGGATGCCAGTGCGGATAGATGAAGCCCGTCAAGCTACATATCGACGCTCCCGATGGTGCGCGTTCGATCGCGCTTGACGAAGAGCTGTCCATAGGCAGAACCCCTGAATCAGATATCGTCATCGCCGATTCCGGCCTTTCGCGTCGGAACACGAGCATCTTTCGCGACGGCGATGATGTCCTCATCGTTGACGAACGCTCGACGAACGGTACTTTCCTGAACGGAGAAAAGCTCGACGACCGCCCGCGGATCATCCGCGACGGCGACACGATACGGATCGGCAGCTCCACGACGATAAGGGTCGAGGCCGGTGGAACGCGAACGGCCGAAACGCCGCCCGAACAAAAACCGACAGCCCCCGTTGAAGCTGCTGCCGCGCCGCCGCCGACATATGTCGCACCCGAAACGGCTCCGTCCGCGGGCTTTGACCCGACGCGGATATTGCTTATCGGCGCGGTCGCCTTCACGCTTCTGATCGTCCTCGGAGCAGGTGCCGCCCTGCTTTTCTCACGCGAAAGTTCGCCGCCGCCATCCAACGGGAATGCGGCGCTCCCGACGCCGAAGATCAACACTGCGCGAAGGATACCGCTGCGTGTCATCGACCCGCTTGGCGACCAGAACGAGGACGACCTCGACGACCTGATCGCGAGTTGGGAAACGGCGGAAAAAGAGGTCGATGCATCGACGATCGCCGACGTGACGGTTGGTGCGGATGATGCCGCCGAGGCCGACCTGAACGTGCCGGCTTCCCTGCTTGCCGACCGGCAGAAGAAAGCTCTCGAACCTCGCAACGCCGAGACGGGGATCCGCCCTGCCGGCCTCGATGTCCCGAAAGAGCTTTACGGCGACGGCGTTATCAAACAGAAAGCGAAACTTCGCGAGATGAAGGCCGACGGTTACCACCAGCCGCTCGATTTCCCTGACCTTGCGGAAAAGCGTCTAAATAAAGAACTTATCGAAATGCCGATGGCGGCCCAGAGCTATTATCTCGACGTCGGCGGCAGTGCGAGCGACGGCCCTTTTCAATCGTTCGCCTTCCCGAACGTGCATGCAGACCTTGTTCCGGGCTCGCAAAAGATGCTCGCCATCGGGCGGCTCGCTGATAATTTCGCGGGCCACAAATACGACCTCAACAACCCGGCGGACCGCAAGCAGATGCGCATCCGACTGCTCAGGATGTTCAATCCGCGGGCGAAAAAGATCCTTCTCGACCTGGCCGAGGCATACTACAAACAGTTCAACCGGCCGCTGCGCGTCACGTCGCTCACGCGTTCGATGGACTACCAGATCGGCCTGAATGCGACGAACGTGAATTCGTTCAAGGTGCGCGATGAGAACGCATTGCCGCCGCACACCTCCGGCTGCGCATTCGATCTCGCACGCAAGCATATGACGGCGGCCGAGCAGAATTTCGTAATGAAGGAACTCGCCGCGATGGAGAACGAGAATAAGCTCGACGCGCTGATCGAATACGGCCAGAACGCCTGCTTCCACGTCTTCATTTACTTCGACGGCCTCGCCCCGAAGATGTAGCGGCCCGCGGCCGGCCGTGATTGATTCCCGCACCGCGTCGATCTAAACTCGAACTAGATGAACGATGCCGATCAGGAATATGAGAAGCAGTCCATCACGGACCTTGCTAAAGGCCTTTCGCGGCTTCCGGCGGGAAAACGTCGTGCCGCGATCGAAGCAAGCGCGTCGATCGCCGGCGTCAGCCTGAAGGCAAGCCGAGCGTTTGTCGCCGCAGCGGCCGATGCCGCTAAAGTATTGTCAGCAGACGACCTACGGGCCTGGGCGGATTTCGGCCGCAGGCTTGCGATGGGCAAGGCCGAGACCGGAATGCGCTTCTTTGCGGACGGCGCCGCATCGCTCAAGCCGGTGCCGTCGCCGCTGCGCAAACTCGTATTCGAGATCGCCGCACGCCAGCTCGTCCTTTCTAGTTCGGTCGCAACCGAGAGCTTCACGCTCGTGCCCGAGCTTGCAAAACACGTCAAAGACAAAGGGCTGCTCGAACGCTTTCTGAACCTCGCGATACAGGTTGCCGTGCGTTCGGCGAAACATTCGTCGATCCTGCTTCAGGCCTCGCCGGCGGTCGCCGATATCTTCGAAAAGTTCGGAGAGAAGCGGCAGCCCGTGATCGACGCGGCCTTTGCGCTTGCGGAGAATTTCGCCTCGCGGACGGGCGGGATGACCGCTGACCTTTGGGCCGAGCTCCCGAACGCACTCGACGGCCTCACTGCCGACGACGCAATTCGCCTGCTCGGCGAGGCCGACAGATTCCTTGATTTCGGCGGCAGCGTGACGCTGCTGCTCGTCTCATCGGGGAGCGAAGTGCTGCCCGCCGGACGCAACGTTTTTGCGGAATGGATAAAGGCCTCGCGAACCGTTGCAGGCCACGGGAACGCGGTGCTGATCGCCTTCCTGCGTGCGACGCCGCCATTCCTTCGCAGCGTCGATCACCGCAGGCAGG
>LLEU01000035.1 GCA_001567505.1 Acidobacteria bacterium OLB17
GTTATTCTGGAACCAATGCCTTAAAACCTTATCAATACGTAGGTTTTCAAAGCTTAACGTTTAGAAAGGGCCTTTATATTGTCTCGATCTATTGCGAGTCCGAAGATACTGCAAAACGATTGGCAGGTTATGCGATCGATGCGCTTACAAAAAGCGGATCGCAGAACCTATTCTCAAACTAAGCCGATCCATCGTTCATGCGTCCGCCTCAGGAGGCAGCAGCTCAACGATGTTCTAGTTCCGACGGCCTATGATCGAAGGGGCCTGTTCGTTTAGAGAGGGAGAGGAAATGCAAAGAAGTCTTCGCAAGCCGTTGTTAATGGTCGTCGCGATCTTTGGTGCAACTATGTTGGCATATCCCTTCCTCCCAAGTGAGGCTCAGAAGCGGCGATCCCAACCTCAACAGCAAACGGCGACGGCAACGGCGACGCCGGTCCAGTCAGACTATTTGCAAGTAGTCAGGCAGAATGCCGTAGCAAGTAGTTTTTACGATTCCATGGCACGAGACGGCGGAGACTGGCGTTTAACCCGAGCAGTTGAGTGGAATGATGGTGAAGTAATGACTGAGCGTGGCCCTCGGCTAGGCGCCAAAAGCATCAGTCTCGATGTAAAGAACGGTGATTCAACGGCAAAAGTGTCAATCTCAGAATATTCTTCGGAGCAGGATGCAAGACTCCCACTTGGGCTCAAGATCTCTCAAGGCGAGGCAATGAACTGTAACTGGAAAGAATGTGGTGATGAAGGCTTGGCATACTACAAAGGCCTAGACCAGAATGGGGAGGGAATAGGGTTCGGAGGTTTACGCTTTAGAAAAGGTCTCTTTTTTGTCGCTGTTTACAGCACATCCGAGGAAGTTGCTAAGCGTTTTGCTGGATACGCGATCGATGCGATCGAAAAAGAGGCAAGTTCGAACTCGCGAAAATAATTTCGAAGACGCATACGACTGGGAGAAAGGCATTGCTCCAAGCTGATCAACCCGGCAAAAGGGATCCCAGTCGTTCGCGGCGCGCCCTCCATTCAGGCCATTCTCTCTTTCCAACTTTGCGGATGTGAGCCGTCGTCGCGGCGTTCCATTGTGATGGCTCCGGGCGATGGACAGACGAGATAGCAGAGGTTGCAGCCGACGCATTCTGATTCGATCACACGCGGGTAGCGGAGGCCGTTCGATTCTACGAATTCGAACGATTGATGGGCACCGTCTTCGCAGGCGACGTAGCAAAGATTGCAGCGAATGCAGTGTTCTTCGTTGACGTGTGCTTTGACGTCGTAATTGAGATCGAGGTTGCCCCAATCGGTGATGCGTGAGGCGGACCTTCCGACGATCTCGCTCACGGACGCAATTCCCTTCTCGTCAAGATAGTTATTCAGTCCGTCGATCATATCCTCGACGATGCGATATCCGTAATGCATCACGGCTGTGCAGACCTGAACGCTGCCTGCGCCGAGCAGCATAAATTCGACCGCGTCCCGCCAATTCGAAACGCCGCCGATACCGCTGATCGGGATCGTGAATTCTGGGTCGCGTGCAAGCTCCGAGACCATATTCAACGCGATCGGCTTGACGGCCGGGCCGCAGTAGCCGCCATGAGCCGCTTTTCCGTTGACGTTCGGATACGGCACCATCGTGTCGAGATCGACGCCCATCACGGAGTTGATCGTGTTGATCAGCGAGACCGCGTCGGCGCCGCCTTTCATCGCTGCCCGAGCTGGCGGGCCGATGTGCGCGACATTCGGCGTAAGCTTTACGATGACGGGTATCTCGGAAACTTCCTTCACCCATTCCGTGACCATGCACGTATATTCCGGCACTTGGCCCATCGCCGAGCCCATCCCGCGTTCGCTCATTCCGTGCGGACAGCCGAAGTTAAGCTCGAACGCATCGCAGCCCGTATCCTGCGAACGCTTGACGATCTCGTGCCACGCCTCGCGCTTTGATTCGACCATCAGCGAGACAATGACCGCGTTGTTCGGATACTTTTTCTTGCACTCGTAAACTTCTTTGAGATTCACGTCGAGCGGCCTGTCCGTGATCAGCTCGATGTTGTTCAACCCGATCATCCGCATCGCACCGTGGTCGATCGCCGCAAGCCGCGACGAGACATTCACGATCGGCTCACCAAGCGTCTTCCACACGGCACCGCCCCAGCCCGCGTCGAACGCACGCTCGATCATCGAACCCATATTCGTCGGCGGCGCACTCGCCAGCCAAAACGGATTTGGAGACTTGATCCCCGCGAAGTTGATGCTTAGATCGGCCATTGAATTCTCTACTTTTAAGAAAGTCTTCCCGACAAACGCCCCATCCTAAACTCCTATCACCAACGAATAGTTGAACCGTTCCTCGGTTGATCGAAGATCACCTATCTGGTTCTCGTGGACCTCGATGGCTTTTGAGTTACATCGCGGGCGATCCCTACAACTTCCGATACCGCACAACCCTGTGCTACAAGCCCATGGACACTTTCTGAAGTTGCAAGGTAAAACCTTCCGGCAGCTTCTCGAAATGAAGATTTCCTACTTTTTCCATTGTGCAATTATACGCCTTTCATCTCGCAACCGGAGCGGTTTCTTGCGCTTCAGTGCGGTACGGTATCGACGGGGGCCTTCGGCGGAGCCTTGAGAACCGCTCCCGTAAGTTCGACTTGTTCTCCACTCAGCATCTCGTGAATTCCCTGTGCGGCGAGTTTGCCCATTTGGGCGGCTTCGACGGCCTCGCCGCCGCCGTTAACGCAGTCGCCGCCGGCGAAGACGCTTGGTTTCGAGGTTTGCATTTTGGAGTTCACGACGACGCGGCCGCGGGAGTCCGTCTCGACGCCGGCGACGTCCGAAAAGAATGAACCTAACTTCTGCTGGCCAACGGCCTTGATCACCATATCGCACGGGATCTCGAAGATCTCTCCGGCAGCATCTGCTCGTTCGCATCGCAATGTACGGACCTTGCTTCCGGCCTCATCGGCAACGATCTCGATCGGCTTCGCGTGCCAAACGAACTCAACACCATCATTTTTTGCAAGCTCGAATTCATATTCGTACGCCGGCATTTCGGCGGACGAACGCCGATACGCCATTATCACGCGTTCCGCACCAAGACGCTTCGCTTGTGTGGCCGCATCGACCGCCGTATTCCCGGCGCCGATCACGACGACCGTCCGCCCGACCGGAACGCTTTTCCAGTCGCGCGTCTTGATCTGTTCTATAAGGCTTAGTGCGTCAAAGACACCTTCGAGATGCTCACCGGGAATGTTCAAATCGTTCGTTCGGCCGAGACCGACGGCAAGGAAGACGGCGTCGTGCCTTTCGGCCAGGTCATCAAAAGCGATCGTGTCCGCTGGGTGCTCGCGATCCTTTGACGACGCATCCTTTTCCGCAACGCCGGTTGAAGCCGGCCGGCTTCCGACCTCGACATTCGTCTTGAACTCGACGCCGAGATTCGCCGCAAATCCCACCTCGGTAAGCGAAACCTGCTGCGACATTTTATATTCGGCCATTCCGTATGTGTCGAGGCCGCCGGGCTTGCTCCGCCGTTCGTAAACTGTAACTTTATAGCCAAGTCGCGAAAGATAGGCCGCACACGACAGGCCCGCAGGCCCCGAGCCGACAATACCGATAGACATTCCGTTCGGGTCGCCTTTTTCAAAAAGTTGCTTGCCGCTCGAAAATATATGATCGGTCGCGTATCGCTGAAGGCGGCCTATCTCGATCGGCTTCTGCAGAAGCGTTCCTTCGACGCACGCTCCTTCACACAGCACCTCGACAGGACAAACGCGTGCGCAGGTCGCGCCGATCGGATTGGCATCGAGGATCACGCGCGCAGAGCCGCGCAGATTCCCACTCGCGATCTTCTTTATGAATCCCGGAACATCGATGTGCGTCGGGCATGCATGCATACACGGCGCGTCAAAGCAGAACAAACATCGGTTGGCTTCGACGGCCGCTTCGGACGGCGTCATAGCCGGTGCGATGTCAGCGAAGTTCTTTTCGATCTGTTCGTCCGGAAGAAGGGTCATAAAGGTAATGGCGTTATGCTTCGGCGTCGGCCTCGATCTCGATCAGCATTTCCGGGTCGATCAATTTCGACACCTCGACCATTGTCGTCGCCGGCATCACGTCGCGAAAGAATTCGCCGTGAGCACGGCCGTATTCTTCCCAGCGTGAAATGTCGGTCACGAACATCCGCGTTCGCACGATATTCTCGAGGGTAAAGTCGAACGCTTTCAATGCCCGTTCGATGTTGCGGAGGCACTGAACGGCCTGGGCATATGCATCATTACCGCCCACGATCTCGCCCGTCTCGTCCGTAGCCGTCGTACCGGTAACGTAAACGCGATCGCCGACACGAACCGCCCTCGAATACCCGACGATCGATTCCCATTTCGCACCTGAGCTGTACCTAGATCGATGCTGCATTGCTATTAATTAGGCCCTAATCGTCGATGATCGGGCCGTAAAGATCGGGCCGGCGGTCGCGGAAGAACTGCCATGTGTTCCGTACCTCACGGATCTTGTCCATATCGAGGTCTGCAACGACGAGTTCGTCGCTGTCGCGAGATCCTTCGGCTAGGATCTGCCCGCGAGGATCGCAGAAGTAGCTCTGACCGTAGAACTCGCCTATATTCCAGGGAGCCTCGGTGCCGACGCGATTGATCGCGCCGACAAAGTAGCCGTTCGCGACCGCGTGTGCAGGCTGTTCGAGTTTCCAAAGGTACTCGCTCAGGCCGGCGACCGTCGCCGACGGATTGAAGATGATCTCAGCGCCGTTCAGGCCAAGGCACCGGGCACCTTCGGGAAAATGCCGGTCGTAGCAGATGTAAACACCGATGCGCCCGACCGCCGTATCAAAGCACGGATAACCGAGATTGCCGGGACGAAAATAGAATTTTTCCCAAAAACCCGGAGCAACATGCGGGATGTGCGTCTTGCGATATTTGCCGAGATACTTGCCGTCGGCGTCGATGACGGCTGCAGTGTTGTAATAGATACCGGTTTGCTCTTCTTCGTAGATGGGCACAACGAGCACCATCCCGAATTGCTTTGCGACATCCTGCATACGCTTGACGGTCGGGCCGTCCGGGACCTTCTCGACCGCCTCGTACCAACGCGTCTGCTGCTCGGCGCAGAAATAGGGCGTTGTGAAGATCTCCTGAAAACAGAGGATCTGCACGCCCTGCTTTGCGGCGTCCTCGACGAACTTCATCTGATGGTCGATGTTCGCCTTCTTGATCTCGTCGATCGGGGCCGCCGTGTCCCCGACATTGTGGGCCTGTATGAGCCCTGCTTTAATGATCCGTGGCACTCGAATGCACCTCCTGTTGGCTAAGATCCGGGCACCGCGAACACGTCGTCCGCGACCGGGACATTCAGTTTTACCGAACTCACCTTCCGTGTCCAATAAATATTCGGCATCGCGTATTTTACCACCGTCGGCACCTTCACACCGTCGAAATTCTTATAGTCGCGGTAATCGACCTGATAGACGAAACTACCGAGGACGGTCGGTGTCGAAGCGACACGCCGCACGAGCAGGCCGCTTTCTGCATCAAAGCTCAGGCGTTCGCGAAAGCCGTCGGCGGTCGTGCCGATGAGTACGTAAACCTGGCGTCCGTCGATCTTGTCAGCGAAACGATACTCGAACTTCGAATACGCCGAACCGATCGCTGCAGGGAACAAAAGCTGCGCCTCGCGGCGGATCTGCTCTGCTTCATCGGAATGCAGCCGGTGACTGCCGTCCGGCCCGAATTTCGCGGCCTTTGCGCCATCCCACAGGTCGGTCACCCATTGTTTACCATAAACGACCTTCGCACTGTATTTTCCGCTCTTGAAATTTATGGTCTCGGGTTCGACCGTCTTGCCGTCAGGTTCGAGGCGTTCGGCAGTCACGACCGCACTCTCGACCTTCTTATCACCGCCGACCGCTGCAACGAACTTAGCGATCACCGCAGAAGCTTCCGGCTTTGCGGTGGGCTGGCCGGGACGCGGGCCGTGCCCGGCGGAGTGCTGAGTCGGCTCGAGACTCGGACGACTCTGAGGATGCATCTGGCCGTTGTGGCAGGTGTTGCACGAGATCTCGGTCTCGCCGCCGAAATGCTCCTTGTTGATCGAGAAGGTCATCGCGATCATCTTGCGAGCCATCTCTTTCTCCTCTTTGCCGTCCTTTGAGAAATCGTCGGTGTAATGGCAGAAGCTGCAGTTGACGTTCAGCGAGGCCGAGAAGATGTTCATCAGCTTGCCCAATTGATCGGCCAGGACGTCCGTGAGCACTTTAATGTTCTTGAACCTCTGCCCTATCGTTTCGACCTGCGGCCCGCGCGTCTGCGCGGACTGCCGTGAAGATGCCATCGCGAACACGAATACCGCGGCGGCACAAACGATCACTGCAAGCTTAATTTTCTTCTTCATTTTGAATGACTGCCTCCCGAGAATATTGCGCAAGGAACAAATGGGACACGAACGCTACGCCAAATCCGACGAACCATGCGTAATCATAGAGTATTTTGAAACTTGGAAATATCAAACCGATCCAGGCGAAAAAACATCCGAGCAAAGTTGCCGCAATTGCATTCCAGCGGACACCTGCGTAAACGCCGTCAGTGCGATAAAGATCGGCGAGCCTGAGATCTTTCCTACGGACGATCCAATAGTCTGCGATAAGCACACCGGCGATCGAGCCGAGGCCGCCGGAATACCCGACAAGCCAGCCAAAGATATAGCCCGATGGGTCGGCAAGCAGCTTCCACGGCTGCATCAGAATGCCAATGATGCCCGTGATCAATCCGCCCGTGCGGAAGCTTATCCAACGCGGGAATGCATTTGCGAAATCATTTGCCGGCGACACGACATTCGCAGCAATATTCACCGAAAGCGTCGCTACGACGACCGTGAACATAGACACGGCGACAACGATCGGCTGCGAGAACTGTCCGACGAGCTTCACGGGGTCCCACGCGTCGGCCGGGCTCATTTTCGGAAAGACGATCAGCGCCGCGGACGTGATGACGATACCCATTGCGGCGAACACCGTCATCGTTGTCGGAAGCGCGACCGTTTGCCCAACGGCCTGTTCGCGCTGGCTTTTTCCGAACCGCGTAAAGTCCGGCATATTCAGGCTCAGCGTCGCCCAAAAGCCGATCATCGCGGTAAGCGACGGCACGAAGATCGGCCAGAATTCGCCTAACGTCGCAAACTTTCCCGGTTCGTGAAGTAGAAAACCGATACCGCCCGCTTGATAAAGTATCCAGCCGAGCAAGATGGCCGTCATCACCAAAACGTACGGAGCGGCCCAGTTCTCGACGATCCGAAGAAGGTCCATCCCTTTATAGATGATGGCTATGTTCATCGCCCAAAAGACGAGGAACGAGAACCACGCGGTCGTGGTATGCCCGCCGATCGGTCCGCCAAGCAGCGTCTCCCAGTTCGGAATGAAGGCCTTGAAGAATGTGTTGAGCGCTTCACCGCCGATCCACGCTTGAATCCCGAACCAACCACACGCCACCAATGCACGCATCAACGCGGGCAAGTTCGAACCCGTCGTGCCGTAGGCCGCACGCGCAAAGACCGGAAAGGGAATGCCGTACTTCGTGCCCGGATGCGAATTGAGCAGGATCGGCGCAAGCACGATCGTGTTGCCGAGCAGGATCGTGAGGAGCGCCTGCCACCAGTTCATCCCGGCCGAGATCAGCCCCGACGCCATCATATACGTCGGTATGCAGTGCGCCATCGAGATCCAAAGCGCCGCATAGTTATACGTCGTCCAGTTGCGCTTCGCCACCGGGACCGGCGCAAGATCTTCGTTATAAAGCGGCGAGGAAAGAATGCTCTCTTCCGCGTCAGAGTTCAGCTCAACGCGTCCGTCAACGTGTTCGATGGTCTCGATCATATTGGTCCCGACAGTTCCTTTCGATTAGCCGCTTCCGACTTCGGCAGTCCCGAAATCTCGACTACGGAAAGATGCTCCGACAACGACTACTGCGGCATCTCCAACGCCAGCGGCTCCGCCGCTCTATTTGCGGAAAGGCTCTGCCTTCCAACGACTCACCGCTTCGTCCCTGCGACTCAGCCGCCCTATTTGCGGATAGGCTCTGCCTTTCCGACGAGTCACCGTTTGTTTTATGCGGCTCCGCCGCTCTATTTGTGGAAAGGCTCTGCTTTCCTACGCGCCGCCGAATGAATCACGCGGCTCGCCGCCGCTCCGCTATCTGCGGCCGGGTAAGGTCTGGTCCGCGGCTCGTCTGGCTGAAACCCAGTCGCTATCGCTCCCGGTTCTGACCTTGGCCCCTCAAGAAGCTTACTGCCATCGTCGAGACAATACAGCAGCGTGTCGTCGTAGTAATCTCTTCGGCATTCGGGGCATCGTTTCATATAGACTATTCGGTAAAGCCGGCTTTCCGCAGAAGCTGCATAAAGCGTGGGTCTGAGCGAAGCGCCTCGAATTTCGTATCTACCTTCAGGAACGGCGTCCATATGGCTCTTTCATCGACGGCCTTATCAAGCCAGGCGAATACCTGCTCGTGGTCGCCGAGGCCCATATAGATCTGTGCAAAGTTTACTGCGGGCACGTACTCGCGGCTGGAACGCGTCGCGAAATCGTCGAGGATCTGCAATGCTTTTTCGCGGTCGCCCGCCCGCGCAGAAACATAGCCCAAGATCGACATAGCCTGAGGGTCCATCG
>LLEU01000036.1 GCA_001567505.1 Acidobacteria bacterium OLB17
CTTCGGCGGCCCCCATATAACGCTGAAAACTATACCGTACGCGGCGTACTCACCGTCGTAGAATAGCTCAACCACATCGGATCGATATGAAGTACCATAACCGCTGGGCGTTTTCTTCTTTCGCATCCGGTCAGACCAGATCTGGGTTTCGCGCAACACCGCCGACAGCTCTGACAAAACTGCGTCCCCAAACTTTTTTGGAACGGTCATCGGGTACCTTTCAAACTTTAGTTGGGCCATCGTCTCGGCAAGAGTGATCTTGGGGTTGGCTGTCTGGAGGTCCTCTAACTGGAGCAAAATGCTCCGGCCGACCGCCTGGCACACAATGATCTCCGGCCCCTGCTTCTCACGAAACCTAATATTTATTTGAATCTCCGGCCTCTCAAAGGGTAAAAAGCGAAGGGAAAGGGCCTCGTCGTCATAGATGCCTTTAAAGTCTCGCGGGCAGGCCTTGTCAAGGACATCAGAATAATCGAACCTCTCCTGAGCGAATACGTCACCCGAACAAGCTAGGATCACACCGAGCACCAGCACGGCGAGCAAAGCGAAGAATCGAAATTCGGGTCTATCATTTACGGTCATAAGCTTCCCTCGCTTTTTCCTCTGGCTCGGACGGATCATAGAACGTAAGGCCTCCCCTGCCAGTCCGAAAGCAGATATTTCACCCCGCCCTCATCCGTCGCCGCCCTGCCGCCGTATTCCGCTACGATGCGTCCGGCTATATCATAGATGCTGAAACGCCAGACATCGTTCGCACGCTCGGCCACACGCATCCCCACAGCATCATACACCGCCAAAGCATCAGCCACCGCGGATCTTGCCGCCAGCACGGGCCGTTTCGCTGCTAGTGCATACGGAGCATCGGATCGCCAAGGAGCACCCAGGAAACGCGAACGTCGTGAGCGTTGGGCAGCACCTGTTTTGCGTCGAGGATAAGGTCGCCGATACGGAGAATGTTCCCTTCACCGACCTTCGTATAGAAGCGGGTCGCCATTATCTCCTGCACGTCCGGCGTCGTCTTTCCGGTCGAAGCCCAGACAGCAACGGCACCGCGATCGGGCCATTCAAGGAGATTTTCCGAAAGGCTATACCCGTAGAGATTCAGGAAGTAGCCATTCAGGCAGGTAAGGAGCGTGTAGGTGCTTGGCGAGGTGGAGTTCGTAAGCTGCGCGACGTGTGCACTTCCAAAGAAGCTGCTCGAAGCCCAAATACCGATCGTGCCGTGGCCCGAGTAATTCACGAGGAATTTTCCGGAATTCATCGAGGACATCAACGTCGCGTGTGAGTTCGGGTCGCCGCGGCCGACCATATCTGCCGAAGTGCCGTTCGGGAGCGTGTTGCGGATGCGGCCGCTCATCGCCTGAAAATCGTAACCGTCCGGCAGGTCGTAGGCAAAGAGAGTCCCGCGGCTGAGATCATGCACGCCGTTCTCCCAGACGATCGTCTTGTCGAGCGCCGCCTGCACATCCTCGGGTGTCCGTCCCGGGATACGTCCGATCGCGATCTCAGCGAGGCCGTCCTCATTGAAATCGCCCATCGCTTCGTCGCTTGGTGTTTCGGTATAGACCGTGTTGACGATCCGCGTCGGGATATCGTTGTTATAGCCCTGGTCGTCGGGCGAGAGATCGTAATCCTTCGGATTCTCGCTCGCTCCGCCGAGTATCAGAGCGTAATCGGGCGGCGTCGCCCAATTCGCCTTTGCGTAACGGAAAAAGCTGTTGATCGATTCCCAGGTCTTCAAGCCGTAGGAGAATTCATCGTAAATGTCATCCGCATCGACCATCTTGACCGTAACGCCCTGCGACTGTCTGAAGGTGGCCCAAGCGAGAGCCTGCTGTTCATACGGGCGATAGTAGATGATCACCATCTGGGCGGCATTCGCTGTATTGCGAAGATCGCTCGGGAAGTTCGCCGCAAGCGAGAATGGCGTTTCGACCGCGGATTGATCGATCGCGTAAAAGACCCGGCCGCGGGCTGCGGGCAGCTTTAGGTCGAATCCGTTCGCACCGGCCGCGACATTCAGATTGCCGTATTCGGCGACATTCGCCTCGTTCGTCACGTCAAAGAGCCGTATCGAGCTCGAAGGAAATCCTGTGACGGTCGAGCGCTTGTAGTTGTGCGTGTAGAATTCAGCCCTGCCGTTAACCGCCAAATAATTGCGCGGATAGCTTATCCGTATCCCGTCAAAGAGCGAGATGTCGGAAGCTCCCGATGAGGTCATCTCGAGCGAATTCGTGCCCTCGACAAGGAAAGATGCCGGGATCGTTCCATTATAGACGAGCGGCGTTTGCCCTGAGCCGGTAGCCGTGCCGACAACGTTGCCGTTCAGCTTTAGCGAGACGGAATGCGGCTGCGTCGTAAAGCCCTGAAGAGCGATCCTGATCGGAAGGCCGGTAAGCGTCGGGTCGATGCCCGAGAGCGTGAACGTGTAGGCCGTCGGCGAATCAAGCACCATTCTGCCCCACCAGTTCTCGGCGTCGCCGTTCAAGATCGTGTTGACGTATTGTTTCCTTTCGACGCTCTCGAAAGTCTGGTCATAGCGCGACGCCGTGACGTTGCTGCCGAGCGGCCGCATTGAACGGCGCTCGAAACGCTTGCCGACGCCGAGGCCGCTTGTAAGGTAGTATGTACGCGTGTTCGTCTGGATCGTGTCGATACCGCGGCCGAAAAACTCGATGAACTGCCCTGCAGGATCGACATAGAACGCGACCTCGTTCCCGTCCACCCACAACTGCCACGTCGTCGGATCGCTGCTCACGTCAAAATCCACGTCGGAAAGCTCGTTTGCCGTAACGCGATAAAAGCCGGTCTTTTTGATGCCGATCTTTGTCCCGTCGAGGATACAAAGCCTTCGCTGCATACGCGAATTCGGCTTCGAGATCGACGAGAGCATCTCATCGCGCAGAGTTTTCGGGAGGTCAACTACGGACTTCGAGAGGTCGGCGGGCGACGTTGGCCGATCGATCCGATACGGTGCCGCAGCACGCTCGAATTCACCGCTAAGGTCCGCGTTGTACAAGGCCGAGGTCGTCTGCGACCGCGTGCGCGTGCCGTTCAGGAAGATCGTCTCGTAGAAATACAGCGTGCCCGGCGTGCCGTTCTTATCGAAATATTGGAACGTCGAACCTTCTGCATCTTCGACGCCGTTCTTCATCGCAGGCCCGGCGATCACGGCCGAATTCACCTGCTCGATGCCTTTGGCGGTAACGCGAAAGACGTTGAAGCCTATTGCGGATGCAACTTTCCCGAGCCCCCAACGCAGGATCGTCCCGCTGCCGTCACTTACGGCCGAAAAACCGTCCGAGACGGGTGCAGGTCCGGCTTGCTTCGATAAAGGCAAAGCTCCCCTCGCGGACTGAGCGAGCATATCCTGTGGAGCTGCAAAGATAAGGGAGATGAGTGGAAAGACAAGGATCCTTCGCATATTGACCACCTTCAAAATTTGACCGTAAGGCGCCGAGGCACGGACTTTAATGCTTCAAATGCATCAAAGCCATCCTTTAACTTAGACCGAAAAGGGCAGAAATGCAATGGAAAATCCGCATTCCTGCCCTCGTTCTTGACCTTCAGGCCCGCGTCCTAGCTGCCCTTCGTGAGCTGATGAAGGACGTACGGAAGGATGCCGCCGGCCTTGTAGTATTCGACCTCGATCGGCGTATCGATCCGCAGCCGAACGGTCGTTTCAACCGACGAACCGTTCGCTTTCCGGATCGTGAGCTTCACATCCTGCCGCGGTTGAACGTCGATGCCGCCAAGCCCTGAAAGATCAAACGTTTCCGTTCCGTCGAGGCCAAGCGAGGCGGCCGTCTGGCCATCCTTGAACTGAAGCGGAAGCACGCCCATCCCGACGAGATTCGAGCGGTGAATTCTTTCGAACGACTCGGCGACGACCGCTTTTACGCCCATTAGTGCCGTACCTTTTGCGGCCCAGTCACGCGAGCTTCCAGTACCGTATTCCTTACCTGCGAAGATCACGAGCGGCACGCCCTCGGCGGCATAACGCATTGCCGCGTCGTAGATCGTCGTCTCTTCGCCGTCCGGATAATGCTTCGTGAAGCCGCCTTCTGTTGGCGAGACCATCGTGTTCTTGATACGGACGTTGGCGAATGTTCCGCGAAGCATCACACGGTCGTTGCCGCGGCGTGAACCATAGGAATTAAAATCCTTCGGTTCGACGCCAAGCGACTGGAGATATTCGCCTGCGGGCGAATTCGCCTTTATCGCACCGGCCGGGGAGATGTGGTCGGTCGTCACCGAATCGCCGAAGATCGCAAGAGCACGAGCTGAGCGTATATCGGCAAAGCCTTCCGTCGGCTTGCCAAAATTGTCGAAATACGGCGGCTCTTGGATGTAGGTCGAATCCGGATCCCATTCGTAGATCGCGCCGGTGCTCGAAGTGATGTTGTTCCAGAGCGGATTCTGATCGGCGAACTGCGAATAGAGCTTCTTATACGTCTCGGCATCGTACGCAGCCGCGAGCAGGCCGCGCACCTCGTCGAGCGATGGCCAGATGTCTTTTAAGAAAACATCATTCCCGTCCTTGTCCTTGCCAAGCGGCTCGGTTTCCATATCGTTGAGGACGGTCCCCGCGAGTGCAAAAGCGACGACAAGAGGCGGCGACATCAGGAAGTTCGCCTTGATGTTCTGATGAACGCGGGCCTCAAAATTCCTGTTTCCCGAGAGCACCGAAGCGGCGATCAGGTCGTTGCCGGTCACCTGTGCTTCGATCGCGGGATCGAGCGGGCCGGAGTTCCCGATGCAGGTCGTGCAGCCATAGCCGACAAGCTCGAAGCCGAGTTGATCGAGATACGGCTGAAGGCCGGTCTTTTCGAGATACTCGGTAACGACACGCGAACCCGGAGCAAGCGACGTCTTTACATATTTCGGCGGCTTAAGGCCCTTTTCAACAGCCTTCTTCGCAAGCAGTCCGGCGGCAAGCATCACCGACGGATTCGAAGTGTTCGTGCAGGACGTAATGGCGGCGATCAGCACATCTCCGTTCCCGATCGACACCTTGCCGTTGCCGTTCTCGTCTAACGGAACGCAGTTGGGCGTCGGCCGATTGTTCATCATTTCGAGTTCGGTCGCAACGCTCGTGTTCTTGGTCGAAGTGTTCCGGTGAGCGGCCTCAGGTGCTGTACGTTGGCCCTGTTCGCCGCCGCCCCCAACGCACTCAGGTTCTACAGAACCGATCGTGACGGGAAATCGCTCCTCAAGGTCGGACGCCTTCTTCCCGAAACCGCCGCTTGCGGCCGGCATCGTAAAGAGCTCCTTGAAACGGTCGTCAAGCTGGTCGAGTTCGATTCGGTCCTGCGGCCTTTTCGGCCCGGCGACCGCGGGCTTGATCGTCGAAAGGTCGATCTCGACGACCTGTGAATAGTCCACATCGCCCGAACGCGGGATCCCGAACATCTCTTGCGCGAGGTAGTAATTTCGGATCGTCTCGATCTGCTCGTCGCTGCGGCCGGTATTCCGCATATAATCGAGCGTCTTTTCGTCAACCCCGAAAAATCCCATCGTTGCCCCGTATTCGGGAGCCATATTGGCGATGGTCGCCCGATCGGTCGCGTTCAGTGCGGCGGCGCCTTCGCCAAAATATTCAACGAACTTTCCGACGACGTTCGTTTTGCGAAGCTCTTCCGTGATCCTGAGGACAAGGTCTGTCGCGGTCGCGCCCGACGGAAGTTCTCCGGAAATGTGAACCCCGACAACGTCCGGCGTCAGGAAATAAACGGGCTGGCCGAGCATTCCCGCTTCTGCCTCGATACCGCCGACGCCCCAAGCCACGATGCCGAGGCCGTTGATCATCGTCGTATGCGAATCCGTACCGACGAGCGAATCGGGGAAATACGTGCCGTTCTTCTCGAAGACGCCTTTTGCGAGATACTCGAGGTTGACCTGGTGGACAATGCCGATGCCCGGCGGGATGACACCAAAACCGTTGAACGCCTGCATTCCCCATTTCAAGAATCGGTAACGCTGGTCGTTCCGGCGGAATTCGACCTCCATATTTCGCTCGTACGCGATCTGCGAACCGGCGAAATCGACCTGAACGCTGTGGTCGATAACAAGATCGACCGGCACGAGCGGCTCAACGACCTTGACGTCGCCGCCCATACGATCGACAGCCGACCGCATCGCCGCAAGATCCACAAGAAGCGGAACGCCCGTAAAATCCTGGAGAAGCACGCGGGCGACAATGAACGGTATCTCGCTGACGCGTTCGCCGTTCGGCGTCCAGGCGGCGAGATCGCGAATGCTCTGCTCGCTGACCTTTACGCCGCCGTCGAAATTGCGGAGCACGGATTCAAGCACGATCCTTATCGAGACCGGAAGCCTCGAGATCGTGCCAAGCCCTGCCTTTTCGAGTGCGGGAAGGGAGTAAAAAATGCCGTCGGTGCCTTTTCCGGTTTTGAAGGTTTGCCGGGAGCCAAAAAGTTCGTGTGTCATAGCGGGTGTCCTCGAAGTCGTCTTAAATTAACAGTTTAAGAGCCTTCGAGGACAAAATCAAACACACACGAAAAAGGGGTGCCAAAAGGACAAGGGGAAGCGAGGATATAACGGTTGCTAATCTATAAGTAAGCAGAGGCTATCCATATCCCATCACCGACGCCTAGTATGCACAGCGATAGTCGGCGAATGTATAGCCTTTTACCCACTTTGTGCCGCTTTGGTGATAGACGTTGAACTCGGCCCCCTCGAATGACTGCGTATAGGTAAAGATCTCGGCCTTGCCGTCGCCGTCCGTATCGAGATAGTCGAGCAGAAGTTCGTGGTAAACTCCGGCGTCAACATCCTTAATATCGCCGCTCATTACGCCGTCCTGGCCGAAGCGCCGATAATCCGAATAGCCGAACGCGTACTTTCCGTTCTTCCCTTTCTCGGCGATGAAGAAGATGAGGGCCCGAGAAAGTCTATCGACCTCGATCCAGTAAGAACCGACGAGTTCGGCAACGCCGTCGCCGTTAGTGTCGATGGCGGTAAGGTTTTGATAGTGCAGGGCCTTCGGCGTGAGCTTGTTCTTTTCGTACTCGGCACGCACGAGCTGCTCAACTGCGCCCTTCTCGGCAGCGGTCGGCCGGCGTCGGAAAGCGCCGTTCTTCGGCAAAGGCCCAATATTCGTGGCAAGGGCCATAACAAAGCCTTTCGGCTTGACCTTTGTCGAATCGACGGCGACCTTCGCCGTGTTCTTGGAGCATTCCGCCTTCGGATCGAACGCCGTGATGCGCACCGTTCCCGCGTCGGCTCCGCCGAAGATCAGGCGGTAAGTCGTCTTCACCTTGTAATAAGAGCGGCCGAACGCGTTGAGTTTTGTCGCATCATCGCCGCCGGTTACGGGTTCAGACAATTTGCCTTTTGCGACCAAAGCGATCGGCGACGCGGTCACGCCATCGTCGATGATCGCGAAGACGACCTTTTTTGGCTGTGCCTTCCTGGTCGGTTTCTGTGCAAATGCGGCGGTGGCGGAAACGCACAATACGCCTGCCATCGCCGCGTAGAGCCACGGGAGTTTTTTCATAGTGTCCTTTTTTCTTAGCGCTTATACCTTGGTCGCGATGGATTTGCCCTGCATGAACATCAACAGGTATTCGCGGCCGCCGGCCTTCGAGTCCGTACCGCTCATATTGAATCCGCCGAACGGATGTGCTCCGACGAGAGCACCCGTGCATTTGCGGTTCAAATAGAGGTTCCCGACGTGAAACTCTTCGCGTGCCTGTTGGAGTCTTTCTTCAGACCGTGAATACACGGCGCCGGTAAGTCCGAACTCGGTCCCGTTCGCAATGTCGAGAGCATCGTCGTAATCCTTCGCTTTGATGACCGCAAGGACGGGAGCGAAGATCTCCTCCTGCTCGATCGTCGCACCGGGCTTTACGTCCGTGATGACGGTCGGCTCGATAAAGTAGCCTTTTGAATCATCGCCCTTGCCGCCCGCAACGATCCGGCCGCCTTCTGCGACGCCTTTTTCGATATAGCCAAGCGTCTTGTCGAAAGAGCGTTTGTTGATGACCGCCGCGACGTTGGTCGAATCCGATTCAGGCCCGCCGACCGTAAGAGCTTCCGTGAGCTTAACGACCTTTTCAAGGAGTTCATCGTGGACCTTTTCATCGACGATCAAACGCGAGCAGGCGGAGCATTTCTGGCCCTGGAATCCGAATGCAGCAGAAACGATCCCGCTTGCGGCCGAATCAAGGTCGGCATCATCGGCAACGACGATCGCGTCCTTCCCGCCCATTTCGGCGACGACACGCTTGATCCAGATCTGGCCCTCGCGGGTCTTTGCTGCTTCTTCGTTGATGTGAAGGCCGACGCCTTTCGATCCGGTGAAGGAGATGAAGCGGGTCTTCGGATGCTTGACCATCGCTTCGCCGGTCTCGGCACTACCCGTGATGAAATTCACAACGCCTTTCGGCAGGCCGATCTCTTCCAGCACTTCGATGAATTTTGACGCGATCGCGGGCGAATCCGACGAAGGCTTGAGCACGACGGTGTTGCCCGCAACGACCGCGGCCATCGTCATTCCGGCCATGATCGCGAGCGGAAAGTTCCACGGCGGTATGATCGCGCCGACGCCAAGCGGAATGTACGCAAAGGACGTCTCCTCGCCTGCGACCGGCGTTGTAGGCTGTTCTTCTGCCCAACGGAGCATTTCGCGGCCGTAGAACTCGCAAAAATCGATCGCCTCGGCGGTGTCGCCATCAGCTTCCGCCCAGGTTTTCGACACTTCATAGACCATCCACGCCGAGAATTCGTGCTTTCTCTGCCGCAGAATATCGGCCGCCTTGAAGAGATATTCCGCACGTTCTGCGGGCGGCACCTTTTTCCATGTCTTGAAGGCTTCGGATGCGGCCTCGATCGCCTTTTCGACGAGCGAAGTGTCCGTATCGCCTTCGCTAAAAACACCGACGACCTGCTCTTTATCCGATGGGCTGCGGCTTTCGAATTTGCTCGAAAGCGTGATCTTCTCGCCGTTGATCACTATCGGGAATTCCCGGCCCATCTCGCCGCGAACTTTCTCGAGAGCGGCAAGCATTGCTTCCTTATTCTCAGGTTTTGAAAAATCAGTAAAAGGTTCGTTCCTAAACTCGTCCAAGCTCAATTTCGTATGCATAGTGATAATCCTGTAACTCTTACTATTCTATCATTAACACGACCGTACTTCATAAGCCGCATTAAATATATCGCTGTCGATCCATCTCGTTCAGTTCCCATTCGTCGAGCAGCTCCGGCACCTTCGGTTCATCGTCATTTTGCCACCCAAGAACGAATCGCGGCGTCTGTTTTTCGGTGTTCTGTTTGACGTATGTAAGCATCAACGTCCAGCCCGACTTGAGGTAAAGGTTAAGCTCGCGGACGGAACCGACCTCGGCCGCGAATTTCGTGTTTTCAAGCTTTGTTACCATTCTCCCCTCTTTTGAAGACGCTTGATCTTCCGTTTTGACAGATCTCGTTTCAGTGCGGACATTCGATCCAGAAAGACTATGCCGTCCAGGTGGTCGTTCTCGTGCAGGATGCAGCGGGCGGCAAGCCCGGTCACATCGACCTCGAATTCCTTACCTGCGACGTCAAATGCCCGTGCGACAACTCGCATTTCCCGTCTAACGGGCTGAAAAATGCCCGGGAACGAAAGGCAGCCTTCGTCGCCGTTCTGTTCGCCCTCGACGTGCAGTATCGTCGGATTCACGAACGTCGCACGCGTGGCCGGCGTATCATCGCCTTCCGGGATATCCATAACGAAGATCCGCCGCGAATCGCCGACCTGCGGCGCCGCCAATCCCACGCCGCCCGCATCCTCCATCGTCAGGAACATATTCTCTACGAATTCCCTGAGTCCGGGATCAAAGCCGTCCTCGGCGAGAGGCCTTGCGACCGACAACAGCACAGGCTCCGGATAATGGAGGATTCTCAATCGTTCTGCCACGTTATTAACTATGTTAGCGATATTGCGTATATACTACAACCAATTTTTTCGGCCGCTGCTTGCTGCGGCGAAGTTTGTCGGGGAGAGATTCTTAGAGCTTAATGAAAAAGGCATTGAAGATCGGCGCATTGGCCCTGGCCGCAGCCTTTGTCGTCCTGCAGTTCTTTCAGATCGACAGGACGAATCCGCCCGTAAACGCCGTAGAAATGCTCGAAGCGGCGGTCGAAGTCCCGCCCGACATCAAGATCATCCTTGGCCGCTCCTGCAATGACTGCCATTCGAACACAACGATCTACCCGTGGTACGCGAGCGTTCAGCCGTCTGCATGGTACGTTAAAGACCATATTGACGATGGCCGCAGACACCTGAATTTCAGTGTTTTCAACACATACCCGCTTGCAAAAAAACAGAAAAAACTTAGCGAGATGTGCGAACAGGTCCGTTCGGCCGAGATGCCGCTTCCCTCGTATCTGTGGATCCATGGGGACGCAAAAATGCAGCCGGGCGAGGCCGAGGCCGTTTGCGACTGGACGAACGCGGCTATTGCCGCCCTTGCGAACGCACCGGCAGCTGAGTAATATCCATTCCAACTATGAAGAAAGGTCTTATCGCCTCCCTCGTTTGTCTGGCGTTTACCGCTGCGGTGCTCGCGCAGGTCAAGGTCACACCACAGAAACGGATCTACACGCGCCCAAAGCCGTTCTCGGAGTACAAGAAGACATTCACGATAACCCGCCCGAAGATCTCAGGCGTTTCTCGGACGGTCGCGCGGAAGATCGAGAATGCGTTGTCCTACGAGAAGCTGTTCAACTTCACGATCTCGCAGGAGAAGGGCGAATATCAATGGCTCGAGGAAGCGAGCTACGACGTTCTCTATAACAAGGGCCGCATACTATCTATCGGTTTGACCATTGAAGGTTCGGCCGCGTATCCGTCCGGATCGCAGAAGTTCGTTGTGATCGACACACGGACAGGCAATGTCGCCGTGCCGTCCTCCGTATTCCGCGATAAGGCCAAACTCGCGGCCCTCGTGAACAAACGGATGGCGGACGCCATGGATATGGCCGTGAAGGCATGGGATGCAGATCCGGATATGCGCGACCTCGACCGAAAAGAACTTCTCGGCGACAAAGTTTTCCGCGAAAAGGACCTCGCGAACTATTCTGTTAACGCCAAGGGTGTGACGTTCAGGTACGAATTCGGCTTCCCGCATGCGATCCTAGCGGCGGAGCCGGACAGCGAATTCGCCTTTTCCTGGGAAGAGATGAAGCCATTTATCGCGCCGCAGGGATTGCTTGCGGTAATGACGCGTTAGTATAATCCACAAAGAGATGGACGATCGTAAAATAAGGGTCCTGGTCGCAAAACCCGGACTCGATGGACATGACCGAGGTGCAAAGGTGATCGCAAGGGCTTTGCGTGACGCCGGGATGGAGGTGATCTACACCGGCCTTCGCCAGACGCCTGAGATGATCGCGTCTGCGGCGTTGCAGGAGGATGTCGATGCTGTCGGCATCTCGATCTTAAGCGGTGCGCACAAGACGCTCTGCCCGCGGATCATCGAACTTCTGCACAGCAACGGCATGGACGACACGCTCGTCCTCGTAGGCGGCATCGTCCCGGAAGACGACATCGCTCCGCTAAAAACGCAAGGCGTCGCGGAGGTGTTCCTTCCCGGAACTTCGACCGAAGACATCGTCGGATTTATTCGAAAGAACGTGCGTCCGGCGTGACTTGGCGTCCGATCCGATCGCGAGTTCACCTGCAGCGGTATTTCAAACAGGATTTTGGAGATTTTTTGATGAAGAACATTAACCGATATTTTCTAGTCGCCGCGTTGGGCGCCGCCCTCGCATTCTTTGCTGCAGCACCGCAGCCGACATCGGCCCAGGTCGTGCCTGCCGCGAAGAAGGTCGCACGCGTTACCAAAAAGGGCGTTAAGAAGGGCGCACATTACACGAAGAAACGCGTGGTCAAATCGTACAAGGGCGGCCGCTGGGTCACCATCAAGACCTACAAGGGCGGCAAATGGGTCACGAAGAAGGTTTGGCGCGGCGGTAAGCGGGTCATCGTTGGAAAGAAAAAGAGAAAAATGTAACGCAGACATCGTTACCGAGTTTTCCTAAAAGGGCGTTCCGGCTTCGAACATTCTCGAACCGAACGCCCTTACTGCGCGCGGCCTTTCTTTTGGGTATAATCGAAGCTTATGACGGAAAAAGTTATTCGTGTTGCCGGCGGCCAAGGGTTTTGGGGAGATCTGCTAACCGCGCCGATCGATCAGGTGCGAAAAGGCCCGATCGACTATCTGATGCTCGATTACCTCGCCGAGGTGACGATGTCGATACTTCAGAAGCAGCGTGCGCGCGACCCTGAGGCCGGATACGCACGCGACTTCGTCTCGCTGATGCGAGAGATCTTGCCGGATATCGTCGAAAAGAATATTAAGGTACTCTCGAACGCCGGCGGCGTGAACGTCGCAGGCTGCGCGGAGAAGATCCGCGAGGCCGCCGCCGAACTCGGCCTTGCAGGTAAGGTCAAGATCGGCGTCGTAACCGGCGACGACGTGCTCGACAAACTCGACGAGTGGATGGCGAGCGGCGTCGAGATCAACTCGATGGACGACGGCACGCCGCTCTCCGCGATCCGCGACAAGGTACAGTCGGCGAACGTGTATCTCGGAGCAGCTCCGCTCGTCGAAGCTCTCGGCAAGGGAGCCAACGTCATTGTCGGCGGGCGCCTCACCGATACGGGATTGACGCTCGCACCGCTGATGCACGAATTCGGATGGAAATTCGATGATTGGGACAAAGTTTCGGCGGGCACGATCGCGGGCCACATCATCGAATGCGGCGCTCAATCGTCAGGCGGCAACTGTCAATACGATTGGCAGAACATCCCCGATATGGCGAACATCGGCTTCCCGATCATCGAGGCAAAGGCCGACGGGACCTTCATCGTCACAAAGCACGACGGCACCGGCGGCCGGGTGAACGTGCAGTCCGTCACCGAGCAGCTCCTCTACGAGATGGGCGATCCGAAAAGCTACATCACGCCCGATGTCGTCGCAGATTTCTCGTCCATCCATCTCGAGGCCGCGGGTAGCGACCGCGTCCGCGTCTTCGGCATCAAAGGCAGCCCGAACACGGATTTTTACAAGGTGTCGATCGCGTATTCGTACGGCTATAAGTCCGTCGGCACGCTCGTTTACTCTTGGCCGGACGCACTCGAAAAGGCGCAGGCCGCCGACAAGATACTGCGCCAACGTCTCGACAATCTCGGCCTAAAGTTCGACGTTATCCTCACCGAATTCGTCGGCGTCAACGCGACGCATGGCCACCTTGCTCTTAGCTCCCCTCCTTACGAAGGAGGGGTGGCAGCCGCTTCGGCTGACGGGGTGGTTGTCTCTTCCGATGCCCCCGAAGTCCAATTGAGAATCGCCGTCCGCGGCCCGAACCGCGCCGACGTCGAACGCTTCACAAAAGAGATCGCACCGCTCATCCTAACCGGCCCTCCGGGCGTTACCGGCTTCGCCGGCGGCCGCCCAAAGGTCGAAGAGATCATGGCATACTTCCCCGCCCTTATCCCGAAGAAGCTGATCGATACGAGGGTGGACCTGGTTGAGGCTTAGTAATGTACCTATTTGACGACGCAGTTGCTCCAAATGCCGTTTCAGCGTGGGGGACTTTTGGGTCTCCTCTCATTATTGCCGTTGTTGCCTCCGGAATTACGCTACTCGGCGTTTGGTTACAGACGCGAGCTCAAGCCGCTCAGCAAAAGATTGCTCGTGAGATGGAACTGCGACGCGAACTTTACCTCCAAGGGGCAGAAGCCCTTGGAAAGATGGAGTCCTTCCTCTCTTCTTGCGCAAATCCGCAAATATCTGAAACGGACCGTAATGCGATCGTTATCGGTGCTCATGAATCTCTAAATAAAGTTGTCATGATTGCTAGTGTTGAGATGTTGGAAGAGCTTTCTAAAGTAATGGATCACTATTCCGAAAGCAATATCCAGTTGGGCACGCTGCGATTGGAATTTATTGCACTGGCAAACCAACTCAAGGCGGACGAGGCCGCGCACGCAAATGAAGCTCAAACCCTTACTCAAATAACGACCGCTCTCTCCTCGGCTAACCAGCAACATGATAAAGAAAGGCAAAATGCTCTAATCGCTCAATATAATGAGGTTGAATTGTTGTATAGGGATCACGAGGCTAGCTTGGAACAGAGGCGGCTTGGAGCCTTGAGGTCGATTCAACAGCTAGTTGCCGCCTCAGTAGAAGCTGTTATATGCTTTCACGAGGTGGCCGCTCCGTATTATTGTTTGGTTCGCGAGGAACTTGGATTTCCCTTAGAAAATGATCGCTATATGGAAATGGTGAAAGAGGCGGGACAGCGGAAGAGGCAGCGAGCAGAGGAATGGCAACAAGACTGGTACAATCGATTCTCAGATCTTGCCAAAGATTCTCCGTTTGACGTCGATCTACCCTAAGCGATCAGTTTCTCCCGAAAATGCTTGATAATGCCGCTTGGTAATCGCCTCCGAGCGTTGGTCTTGGTGTGTAGTCTTCCATTTCGGTGGCGCACAGCATAAGTTGCCACGCACTTTCAACGACGGTGGGGTGGCTACAAGCGTAGGCGTAGGCGTCGGCGTTGGTATTGATACCGAAGCTAGCGTTGCTTATGGAAAATAGCGGTAGATTTCTTTGCGGTCGAGAAAGCGGACGAGAGTAACCTTATCAGGTTCGGCAAGGATGCCGAGACGGTATTGGCCAATGCGGATGCGATAGTAGTCCCTATCGCCTCTTATTTTTTTGACATTTTGAATATCGAGAAGATTGTCAGCGGATTCGAGTGACTCGATCGATTCGCGAAGGCGCGCAAGTAGCCGCTTATCTTTAACGGAGCGAACATCCTTCAAGAAGCGCTCGCGAAACTCGATTTTCAATTCGTCGTCTCCAGGAGCTCAAAAACCTGCTCGCGACTGACCTTCGGTGAACTGATGCCTTCGTCGATGGCTCGCGATAAGGCGATGTCCTCGATGATCTCATCGAAAACGGCGCGAATAAGGTCTTTTCGTTCCTGCAGAACCTCGACGATCGCCGATTTTAACGCATCTTTGAGTTGTTCGTCATTTTCAAATACAGTAGCCAAATCTCACCTCAATAGAAACTTACTCCTACCTTTCATAGATCACTTTCAGGTCGGCAAGGACATTCTTGCGGATCAACGGATGAAGCGATGCTTCGGTTGCGAGATCGACGTTGCGTCCAAATATCTCTTTGAACGTGTCTTCGAGGGCAATAAACTCGACAAATCCGACCGGCCGACCGAGGCGAACGAGCAGATCAATATCGCTATCCGCAGTATCTTCGCCCCTTGCAGCAGAACCGAATACGCCCAACATCGCGACGTCTTTCACGTCACATAGCTGCCTCAATTTGTTTAGCACCGGTTCAAGATCCATATGGGCCCCTTACAGGGATAATATCACAGCTACTTCTCCAAAAACTTCGCGATTCCCTTTTGGCAGTCGGAGGTCATTCGGGCGTCGGCGTTGGTTGTGACGCCGTGCTCGATGGCGGTGTGGAAATCGGCGGCGTCGATATCGTAAAGGAGTTTCTTCGTCATCGCGACCGCGGATCCGCTGACCTTTGTATAGACGGCGGCGTAGTCGTGAACCGCGTCGTCGAAAGTATCTTCGGCGAAAACGGCGTTGACGAGGCCGAGTGCGAGGGCGTCTTGGGCCGTGTACTCGAAACCTTGTGTGAGCAGCTCGAAACTTTTCTT
>LLEU01000037.1 GCA_001567505.1 Acidobacteria bacterium OLB17
TCGAGAGGGTCGCTCGCGTCGCCTTCGAGATCGCTCGAGGGAGGCGAAAGAAACTCACGTCCGTCGATAAAGCGAACGTGCTCGAAACGTCACGCCTTTGGCGATCGACCGTGGACAGGATCGCGCCGGAGTTTCCGGATGTTGAGGTCGAGCATCTTTTCGTGGACGCGTGTGCGATGCACCTTGTGACCGCGCCTTCGCGATTTGACGTTATTCTCACCGAGAATCTCTTCGGCGATATCTTGTCGGACGAGGCGGCGGTGCTTACGGGTTCGCTCGGTATGCTTGCGTCGGCGACGATCGGAGGAGCGACCGACCTCTACGAGCCGGTTCACGGTTCGGCTCCCGACATCGCGGGCAAGGGAATAGCGAATCCGCTCGGAGCCATCGCTTCGGCGGCGCACCTGCTTCGATATTCGGCGCGTCTCGAGCCTGCCGCTCAAAAGATAGAATCTGCGATCGGACGTTTCCTCGATGAGGGATTTCGCACTCGAGATATCGCCGGCAAGGGCGACACCGTTGTTTCGACCGAGGAGGCAGGTTCGCTCGTTGCGGGGTTTGCGGTCGAGCTCGCAAATATCGCACACGCCTATCACGCTGTATGACAAAGGCAAGAACGCTTTACGACAAGATCTGGGATGCACACATCGTTCGGCAGGAAGCCGGGCGTCCGGCGTTGCTTTACATCGACCTGCACCTGATCCACGAGGTAACGTCGCCGCAGGCATTCGAGGGCCTGCGCTTGGCAGGAAGGAAGGTGCGTCGTCCGGAGAGGACGTTCGCGACCTTGGATCACGCGATCCCGACGATCAACAGGCACCTGCCTATCAAGGACCCGATAACTGCGAAGCAGGTCGAGACGCTTCGAGAGAACTGCAGGGAGAATGGCATCCGGCTCTACGACCTTGGAAGCCCGGAGCAGGGCATTCTGCACATTCTCGGCCCTGAGCAGGGCTTGACGCAGCCCGGGATGACGATCGTCTGCGGTGATTCGCATACGTCCACGCACGGTGCATTCGGCGCTCTGGCGTTCGGCATCGGGACCAGCGAGGTCGAACATGTGCTTGCGACCCAGACGCTGCCGCAGTCACGCGCAAAGAATTTCTGCATTAAGGTCGATGGCGAATTGCCCGTCGGCGTGACGGCAAAGGACATCATCCTGAACATCATCAATCGGATCGGCACTGGCGGAGCGACCGGCCATGTGATCGAGTTCGCCGGCTCGGCCATCAGATCGCTTTCGATGGAAGGCCGAATGACGGTCTGCAATATGAGCATCGAGGCCGGCGCACGCGCCGGGATGATCGCTCCCGACGAAACGACGTTCAACTATTTGAAGGGGCGGCAGTTCGCACCCAAAGGCGAGGACTGGGAAAACGCCGTCGCTTACTGGCGGACGCTCCCGAGCGATGAAGGCTGCGTTTACGACCGGGTGCTTGAGCTCGATGCGGCGGAATTCGAACCTTTTGTTACATGGGGAACGTCGCCGGAGATGTCGGCGGCAGTTAGCGGATGCGTGCCCGGCCTTGCCGACGCAAAGAACGAAGCGCAGGCCGAGTCCTTCGAACGCGCCTATTCGTATATGGGCCTCGAACCGCATCAACCGATCACGGAGATCACCATCGACACGGTATTCATCGGTTCCTGCACGAACGCGAGGATCGAGGACCTTCGCGATGCCGCCGAGGTCCTCAAGGGCCATCGTATCAAGAGCGGCATTCGCGCGTTGGCAGTGCCCGGATCGATGCTGATAAAACAGCAGGCCGAGGCCGAAGGCCTTGCCAAAACATTCATCGATGCCGGATTCGAATGGCGTGATGCAGGCTGCTCAATGTGCCTTGCGATGAACGACGACGTTCTGGCCGAAGGCGAACGCTGTGCGTCAACTAGCAACCGTAATTTCGAGGGACGGCAAGGCCGAGGCGGTCGAACGCATCTTGTGAGTCCGGCGATGGCAGCGGCCGCTGCGGTCGAAGGGCACATTGTTGACATTCGAAACTGGGAGTATCGCGGATAATGCAGGCGTTTGATTCACACACCGGAACGGCCGTGCCGCTGATGATGGCGAACATCGACACCGATCAGATAATGCCGAAGCAGTTCCTGACGCGTATCGAAAGGTCGGGTTTCGGGCAGTTCCTTTTTCACGATTGGCGGTACAACGCGGACGGCAGCCCGATCGAGGATTTTGTACTCAATCAGCCGAGATACGCGGAAGCTTCGATACTGATCGCGGGCGAGAATTTCGGCTGCGGTTCGTCGCGTGAACATGCTCCGTGGGGCATTCTCGATCACGGATTTCGTGCGGTGATCGCGCCGAGTTTTGCCGATATCTTCTACAACAACAGCCTTAAGAACGGCCTGCTGCCGGTGGTGCTCGACGGTGCCGATGTTCTGCGGCTTGCGGCTCTCGTTGAAGGTGATCCGGCAACGCGGATCACGGTCGATCTTGGCGCTTGTACAGTAAAGGCCGGCGATGACTTCGAACGGCCGTTCAAGATCGATGATTTTCGGCGGCATTGCCTGATGAACGGCCTCGATGATATCGGGCTGACGCTGCAGTATGAGGCCGACATTGCCGCCTTCGAGGCCTCCCGCAGTCAACGGGCTTCAGCGTGAAGATCTTCTGCCCGGCCGCCTTTTTGCCCGGAAGGCCCAAACTAGCCGTCCCGCGTTAGCCGACCTTACCAAAAATGAGTTAGAATATCGTATTTCGGTGTTATCCGACTCTACTTATGGGTTTTGCAACAAAGGCCATACACGCGGGCAACGCACCCGACCCGGCTACCGGTGCCGTCAGCGTTCCGATCTACCAAACATCAACGTTCGCTCAAGAGGCTCTCGGCGTCAATAAAGGCTACGAATACGCCCGGACGAAGAACCCGACGCGTACCGCCCTCGAGCAGAATATTGCCGCGCTTGAAGGTGCGAAGTTCGGATTCGCGTTCGCCTCCGGAATGGCCGCGATCGACTCAACGCTGCGGCTGTTGAAGAGCGGCGATCATGTGATCCTCGGCGACAATACGTACGGCGGGACGTTCCGTTTGTTCGACCGCATTTTGTCGAATTACGGTATCGAATTCGACCTTGTAAACACGTCGGACGCGTCGAATCTCGAACCTGCGTTCAAGCCGAACACGAAGATGGTCTTCGTCGAGACGCCGACGAATCCCGTAATGACGGTCACGGACCTTGCAGCTGTCTCAGAGATCGCACACGCACACGGAGCAAGGGTAGTCTGCGACAACACGTTCCTTTCGCCGTATTTTCAGCGGCCGATAGAACATGGCGTGGATATCGTCGTCCATTCGACGACGAAGTACCTGAACGGCCATTCGGACAGCGTGGGCGGTTTCGTTGCCTTGAATGACGAAAAAGACGCCGAATGGATCGGTTTCGTGCAGAACAGCGCCGGTGCGATCCTCTCGCCGTTCGATTCGTTCCTCGTCCTGCGCGGCACGAAGACGCTTGCCGTCAGGATGGAGGCTCACGATAAGAACGGCCGAACGGTCGCAAATTTCCTTGCCGAGCATCCGCGGGTCCAAAAGGTACATTATCCGGGGCTCGCGTCGCATCCGCAGCACGAGATCGCAAAACGCCAGCAGTCGGGCTTTGGCGGAATGGTCTCTTTTGAGACCGGCTCGCTAGATAACGCAAAAAAGGTTTTGAGTTCCGTCAAACTTTGTACTCTCGGCGAAAGTCTCGGCGGTGTTGAGAGTCTGATCTGCCATCCGGCATCTATGACGCATGCCTCGGTGCCGGCAGAGCGGCGTGCCGCACTTGGGCTCACGGACGGCCTTGTACGCATTTCGGTAGGTATTGAAGACATCGAAGACATCCTGAGCGATCTCGATCAGGCATTGTAGCTAGCTATGTTCATTGTTGAGGTTCATGCGACGTCGCATATTGGGCGTGTCCGCAAGGGCAACGAGGATAATTTCCTCGTCCTTGCCGTTTCGGATGCAAGGCGTTGGACCGGGTCGCAGGACGACGGGGAATTCATTATCGAATCGCAGAGCCTGACGGTCGATGACAACGGTGTTATCGTTGCCGTTTCGGACGGTATGGGCGGAGCTCTTGCCGGCGAGGTCGCAAGCACGATGGCGGTCGAGACGGTAAGCGAGCGGATGCTGGACGACGACTCGGACAAGACCTTGACTCCTGAAGAACACGACTTTTTCCTGATCTCTAAGCTTTACAATGCAACGGTTTACGCAAATTATCTGATCCACAACCAAGGCCGTACCGATCCGCAGTATCAGGGAATGGGCGCAACCTTCACGGGCGTTGCTGTGTCGCCGAAGTTCGCGGATATCATTCAGGTCGGCGACAGCCGAGCGTATTTGATCCGAGGCGGCAAGATCTATCAGGTCACAAAGGACCAGTCGCTCGTTCAGCAGCTGATCGATACGCAGCAGATCTCGCCCGAAGAGGCGGAATCGCACAACCTGAAGAACGTGATCCTTCAGGCTCTCGGCGCACAAAGCGAGATCTACCCGATATCGGCCAGGATCGAACCGCGCCGCAGCGACGTTTTCCTGATCTGCAGCGACGGCCTTTCAAATAAGGTCTCGGCCGCGAATATGCAGCGTGCCGTGAACGAGAATATCGATTCGCTCGAACAGGCGTGTGCGGAGCTGATCCGTGAGGCGAATAACAACGGCGGCGAGGACAATATCACGGTGATCCTTGCGAAGTTCACGGGCGAGAACTTGCCCGAACCCGAGGGTGATGACCTTCAATTGGAGCTCCTGGACCTCGGCGGCATCCACGACACGGCCGATCAGGAAGACCAGGAAGATACGGCCGAGATCGTCTAATCCTGCCGCCAATCTGGAAGAGCATCCGTTTTTCGACGAACATACAGCGAGGATCCGCGAACCTCGACCACCTCGACCTTTTCACCTTCCTTTAGCGGCGTATCGTCGTCGATCGGAAAGGCCGTCCACGTAGAACCGAAGACCTTGACCGCCGCCTCGTTCAGCGGGCCTTCGCTCGTTTCGACGACCGTTCCCGTCTTGCCGGGCAGGGCATCGATCCCTGTCTTTACGAGGTCATTATCGCCGTGTGAAAAATAGTCAGCGAAGATGCGGCGCGACATTACGACCATCAGGACGGATGAGAATAGGAATAGAAGCACCTGGACAAGGAATGGTGCGCCGAAAAATGCGGCTATCCCGGCCGCGAAAGCCCCGAGGCCGAACCAAAAAAGCACGAATCCGAGCGTGAATATCTCAGCGACGATAAATCCTGCACCTATGACCAGCCACAAAAGCCAAGCGTAACTTTCCATTCAATTTCCGGGCTCCCAGACAAAGGATAGCATTGAGCATGCCTGTCGGACGACGGACAATGCAAAGATGTTCGCCAAAGCTCCATAATTTCGATAAAATTCAGCTTGCAGTAATCGCTTTTTAGGCAGGACTTTAGCGGAAGATCAGGTAAAATGCCCCTTTCAACCATCGAAGAGGCCGTCGAAGACATTCGCGACGGCAAAATGATCATCATCGTCGATGACGAGGATCGTGAGAATGAGGGCGACCTCGTCTGCGCCGCCGAAAAGGTCACGCCTGAGATCATCAGTTTTATGGCCATTCACGGCCGCGGCCTGATCTGCCTTCCGCTTACGGAAGAGCGGTGCGACGAGCTGCAGCTGTTCCCGCAGACCGCCGAGAACACGTCGAATCTCGGGACGCATTCACCGTCTCGATCGAGGCCCGCGAAGGCGTGACCACCCGGCATCTCGGCCGCCGACCGCGCTCATACGATCCTTACCGCCGTGAATAAGAACACGCGGGCCGCCGACCTGGCAAGGCCCGGCCACGTTTTTCCGCTGCGTGCAAAACGCGGCGGTGTGCTTGTCCGCATCGGGCAAACGGAGGCGAGCGTCGATATATCGCGGATAGCGGGGCTCGACCCTTCGGCCGTCATCTGCGAGATAATGAATGATGACGGCACGATGGCCCGAATGCCAGACCTTGAGGCCTTTGCTGAGAAACACGGCCTAAAGATCGTCTCGGTCGCCGACCTCGTCCGCTACCGCATCGCAAAAGAGAGCCTCGTTCGCCGAATAGTCGAGACCGACCTTCCGACCGAGGACGGCCTTTGGCACGTCGCTGCATTTGAGAACGTAATGAACGGCGAAACGCATATCGCATTCGTGCTTGGGGACGTTTCGGATGCAACGGCGACACCGCTGGTTCGCGTCCAAACGGAGAACGTGACCTTTGCGATGTTCGGCTCGCATCTTGGCGAGGCTTCGGCCGCAATGAGATCTTCGATCAAAGCGATCACCGACGAAGGCTGCGGCGTTATTCTCTATTTACGTCAGCGAGAGAACAATCTTGACCTCGTAGATCAGCTAAAAACATATAAGCTGATGCACGAGAACGGCCTCGATTTTTCGGCCGCACGAGCGATCACCGGCTACGGAAAGACGCACGATTACGGCGTCGGGGCACAGATACTGAAGGAATTGGGCCTGAAGCGGTTCCGATTGTTATCGAAGAATCCTCCGCCGAGGTCTGTCGTTGATGCATTCGGCCTCGAGATCGTCGAAACGGTACGGGTTTAAGGTTTTTTGATGGACGACGAGTTGGATAGATCTTTGCCGCCGGAAGAACCGGCACCATCGGCCGCCCGACTTCCGTTCTTTACACGTCGGCGGCTGCTTTTTGCCGCCGGGATCACGGCGGTAGCGGCGATCGTCGTTCTGCTTGCGTTCACGATCCTGTATCGCACGGGAGCATTCGATTCCTACATCAAGAATAAGTTCGAGGCCAAGCTCGCCGAGATCGGCATTACGTTCAAGGCTGACAAGTTCCAAGTTACTGCGTCGCCGCTTACGCTCGAGCTCCGGAACGCCGCATTCAATAACGCCTCTACGGGCGAAAAGCTCTTCTTCATCCGCGAAGCAAAATTCGGCCTGAAGGTCCTCGATCTTTTTTCCTGGAGCACGAGCCGCGACGTTTCCATCGATACGACCGACATCGAAGGCGGCGAGGTCTGGATCACTTTTGACCGCGACGGCCGCTCGAACTTCGCAGGCCTTCATCTTATCGAGGACAAAGGCGGTTCGGCGGTGAACTTTCGCTACGAATCTGCCGTCGTTTCGGTGAAGGATTCGGTAGTGCATTTCGGCGACCTTTCGCGAAGCATCTCGGCGGACGCAAATGAGATGTCCGTTGTCCTCACGCCCGACAAACGGGAAGACGGGACGGACGCCTTTCGATTCAAGTTCGACATCAGCGCACGAAACTCAACCTTCGGATACGGGGAAGGCCGTCTCGAAAAGATCTCGATGCTCGCAAAAGGCGTTGCGACCGATAAGCAGATCGAGGTCAGCGACCTTCAGGTCTCGTCGTCGGTCGGCGATACCGCGATCTCAGGCACGATCACCGATTGGACCGATCCGCGATACGATCTCAACGCGGATTCCTCGCTTGACCTTACCCAGCTTTCGCAGATCTTTTCCACGGGAACCGCACTTCGCGGCGTCGGAAATTTCAAGGGAAAGATCTCCGGCAAGGGCGAAAATTATCGCGTCGAAGGCACAGCGTCATCCGAAGCGTTCCGTGCTGCGGGCGTTTATCTTAAAGGGGCGAATATCGCGGCGACCGTCGAAGGCACGAATGCCAACTACACTGCGAACGGCACCGCGATCGCTGAGATGCTGACCTTCGACGATTTCCGACTCGATTTCCTGAAAATGACGGGAAATGTTCGCGGCACGGGAACTGATTTTCGTTGGGTCGGCGAGCTGCAGGCGATCGCCGCGAGTACGCCCTCGATGACGATCGGCAAACTTTTCCTTGCCGACGCCGCTGCGGAATATCGCGACAGACAGGTCGCAGTTTCCTCGGTTGACGGCCGCGCGCAGCGTTTCGCGGTCGGCGACACGACGTTCGACGACCTTCGGGCTCGTAACCTTCGCGTTGGCGTAAAAGATGATGTCGTAACGGTCAGTTCAAATGCGGCGACAACATCGAAATTCTCGACCGAGGATTTTTCCATTAACGGCGTAGAAGGCGGAGCGGTCGATGTTCGTCATCGGAAAGGTCGAACGGACGTCGTTGTGGACGATGTGCGGGCAAGCGATGCGACCGTTGGCGACGCGAAGGTGAAGAATCTCACCGCGAAGAAGTTCGAGTTGGCGGACGTTCCGGCGGATACGCAGGTTAAGCTGCACGGCGTTCGCGGCGAGGATACGACGATCGGCGGCCTTCGCTTCACCGGCATCGAATCTCCGCTGATCGAGACGCGAACCGCCGACGGAACAACGATCGTGTATTCGGATTCGACACGCGTCGCCAAAGTGGACAGCACGGCCGCGATGCTCGGCAGCCTGAATATCGCGGGCGTCCGTCTCACTATCCGGCAAGGCCGCGTCGAAGCTCATTCGCAGGACATCAATGCGGGCAACGTCGCCCTCAAGACAAGTGAGACGCTTGCGGACGGCGGCGATCTCGAAGACGTGAAATTTGCGAGGCCCGTCTTCATCCTCGAACCGTCCGGCCGCTATCGCGCGTCGGCGGATATGAGCATCGGCGGCGGTGCACTAGGAAGTATCGCGCTTGGCAACGGAACGGCGAAGGTCGTGTTGACGAACGACCGTGCAGAGCTTACAGATCTTCGTGCCGACGTGATGAATGGCAGCGTAAGCGGCAAAGTGTCGGTTGCGTTCAACCGCTCGGGCAGTTCGTCGATCGATGCCGATTTTACAAACCTCGACCTTTCGAAACTTTCCGCGATCCAGAGCGGGCGAGTGATACCGCTCGAGGGAAATGCCGACGGCAGCGCGCACCTGACATTCCCGGGAACGAATTTTCGCACCGCGAGCGGCACCCTAAAGGCCTCGATCGCCGCGACTGCCGGTTCCGACCAGAAGGGCACGATCCCGATCAGCGGCCGCATCGACCTTGCAGGCACCGACGGGCTCTTTAGCATAAATGAAGCGACGCTGCGGACGGACGCAAGCAAACTCAATGCGACGGGCAGGTTCGACCTTTCCGCGCAGGGCTCCGATCTGCGAGTAACGCTCGATTCCAAGGATGCGTCCGAGATCACGAAGCTTATACGAGTGACCGGCGCCTTGCCTGCGCTCGAACGGCAGCTCGATGATATGCGGGCCGAGATCGGGGGCGATCTCGCGTTCGAAGGCAGCCTGACCGGAGCTCTTTTCGATCCGGATATTGCAGGGAAGGCGTCGATCGGGTCGGTCGCATTGCGCGGCCGCACGCTTGGCAGCGTTTCGTCCGATCTGCTCGTATCAGCAGACGGGTTCAAGCTTGAGAACGGCCGTCTTGTCGAAACGAATGGCGGCGTTGCCGATTTCAATATCTCGATCCCGTCCTACGGCAGCAACAACACGACCGTCCGGGCGAAGCTTACCAACATTACGCCGGCAACCTCCTCGCCGCTTTGCCGATCGACCTGCCCGAACGCATCAAGGATCCGAGCGGAAATACATCAGGGAGCGTCAGTATCGACGGGCTTCCGAATGCGGCTTCGGGCAGCATCGACCTTTCGGCCGAGAACGGTCTGGTCGCCGGGCAGGCATTCGATTCCTTGAAGGCGAAGGCCGTTTTTGCCGGCACGCAGATCGATCTGAAGGACGTCCAAATGAACATCGGCGACGGACGACTGACGGCATCCGGGCGGTACGATCGCGGGTCAAAGGACTTTGACGCGGACATCACGGGCAAGGACATTCCCGTTCCGCTTATCCTCGCATTCCTGCCGCCGAACGATTCGATCCCGGCGATCACCGGAAACGCGAACGTCTCGATCGCGGCGACGGGCAATACGGAAAGATTCGCGACGATGTCGGTTACGGGCACGGGTACGGCGGCGGACGTTATGGTCGGCGAGAGCGGTATTGGTGATGTTCGCTTCAACGCAAAGACTGTGAACGGCCAGCTGATCGCCGACCTTACGGCGGATTTTGGCGGCCATCCGCAATCGCTCAACGCGACGTTGGATCTGACGAATGACGACCTTCCGCTTCAGGCATCAACCGAATTCCGCGATAATCCGCTCGAGCCCTTCCTCGCCTTCATTCCCAAACTTCGCGGCTTCGGCATTACGGGGACGGCTCGCGGCCGGATCGACTTTGGCGGCAATTTGAACGCTCTGCAGCCGGACGGAACGCGTGTTCTTACGTCCGCCGGCCTTTCCGGAACGGCAAGGTTCGACGTTCTTTCTCTGCAGATCCAGGACACGCCGCTTAATGCCGCCGAACCTGTGGTCGCGAAACTGAGCGCAAGCGCCGTAACGTTCGAGAGTGCACATTTTACGGGTGCGGGTTCCGACATTCGGATTAGCGGTACGAAGGCGATCGCGGACACGGTCGAGAATCAACTCGCGGTTGACGGCAAGCTGAACCTCGCACTACTGAACCTTCTAACGAAGGATCTCTTTTTTGCGGGAAGCGCCGACGGTTCGGTCCGTCTGGTCGGGCGCAACCCGGAAGCAAAATTGACGGGCTCGGCCTCGACCGAGAATGCCGCCCTGGCTGCGTTTGTCGGCAACAACCGCTTGACGTTCAGCCGCGTAAAGACGCGCGTGATCTTTACCTCCGATCAGGCCGAGATCGAAGAAGCTTCCGGGTATCTTGGCGGCGGGAAATTCACGGCGGCGGGCGGTGCTTTGCTTGACGGCCTCTCGATACGGAATTTCAGGGCGACCCTTAACGGGCAGAACGTTACCGTGCCTTTTCCAGAAGATTTTCTTACGACGGGCGACGCGCGACTTGAGATAACCGGCATTCGCCGAACGCCCGTCGATCCGCTCCAGACAACGATCTCCGGACGGGTTTACGCAAGCCGAAGCCTCTATACGAAGGACATCGACCTTGCCAACATCGTTGGCGCTAGACGGACGAGATCTCTTTCTCCAGGGACGGGCTCGATGACCGCACTTCGCT
The DNA here is from genome assembly GCA_001567505.1 of Acidobacteria bacterium OLB17. GTDB lineage: Bacteria > Acidobacteriota > Blastocatellia > Pyrinomonadales > Pyrinomonadaceae > OLB17. The sequence continues at coordinate 10,925 of LLEU01000037.1, forward strand.
TTGATCTGATCATCGAAGGGCGAAATGCACTCGTCGTCCGCAACAATATCGCAGACCTTACGGCCTCGGTCTCTCTGACCTTGGCTGGAGATACCGAGAATCCGATCCTTTCGGGCCGAATTGTCGCAAATGGCGGAACGCTGCTCTATCGTCGGGATCGTTACGAGATCCAACGCGGCGTACTCGAGTTCCCGCCGGATACGTTCATCGATCCGGTCGTGAACCTTCAGGCCGAGACCGAGATCAACGGCTATCAGATCTTCGTATCCCTGAACGGCCCGCTAAATGAGAGCGAACAGGTGACGGCGTCCGTGCGGTCGAGTCCTGCATTGCCGCAGGCCGACATCGTTTCGCTCATTACGACCGGCTCGCTCACGAATGCCGCGGGCGGCATCCCGACGCTTGCCCAAACCGGTATCCGAACGGCGGCCGAGATCCTGACCGACGCCGTCATCAACAATCCGGCAAGACGAGCGACCGACAAACTCTTTGGCCTGAATGTCTTCGAGATCGACCCGATCCTCGCAGGTGAGCAGTTGAATCCCGGAGCCCGATTGACGGTCGGCAGGCAGATAAATCGCAATTTGCGGGTAACTTACGCGACAAACCTTTCGCAGGACCAGAATCAGGTTCTCGCGTTCGAATATCGTGTTTCGAACAAGCTTTCGTTCGTTGCGCAATACGAACAGCGTTCGCTTACGAACGTAACGCGGAACAGAGATAACTTTAGTTTTGAGATTAGATTTAAGAGACGGTTTTAGAACGCTTTTTTGAGGAGAACACCCAGGGCAAAACATTCCCAACTGCTGCGCACCGCGGCCACGGCCGTCATCTTGTTGTGCGCGTTCGCGATCGCTGCCGTAGGGCAGTCCGCTCAGTTCGAAGGAAAGGCGATCGGGAATATTGCGGTCGTCTCCGATCCGCCAGCCTCGAACGGGGCCGCAGACGACATCTTGCCGCTTGTAAAGGATCTTTCCGGCAAGAGCTTCAATTCCGTTCTTATACACGACAGCATCCTTCGGATCTACAACGAGCGCCCGGTCGTCTCAGTCGAGGCCGCCGCCACTCTTCGCGGAGAGCTTGTTGACCTCGAGTTTCGCGTAAAGCGAAAGGCCGTCCTGAACAAGGTCCTGATCGACGTGAAAGGTTCGAACGGGAACGGCACCAAGATCACGGAGCAGGAACTGCTTTTCAAGCTCAATATCCTCTCGACGGGTACTCCCATAACGGACCAGATCTTGCGAAATAATGCCGACATTATGCTCGACTACCTTCGCGATCAGGGCTACTACAAGGCCGAGGTCGCGTTCGAGCAGCAGAAGGTCGCAGGGATCGACGAAGTGAACGCCGTCTTTCACGTTACGCTGAACGAGCAGGCGACGGTGAACAAATTCGACATCGAGATCGAAGGCCTGACAGATCCGATCGCAATGAAGGTGCTGTCGCTTGAACCGGGCGAGCAATTCTCCCGCGACGAACTTCGGAAGGACGTTGAAAAGGTGCGATCGATCCTGCAGGAAGGCGATTTCATCGCGCCTCGCCTGAACGAGCCGCGCGTCATTTACGACCCGGACGCGAATAAGGTCGATATCGAACTGACAGGTTCAAAAGGCCCGAGAGTGAAGATCACGCTTGAGCCGAGAACAGACAAGCCCGGAACGGGAACCCTGAATAGGATCCTGCCGATAAAGAGAGAAGGAACGCTCGACTATGCGGCGATCGTCGAGGGCGAACGCCGCCTTGAGAACTATTATCAGGAGCACGGATACTTCTTCGTCGATGTGAGGTCATTGTGTTCGGTCGAGCCGGAGATCGTCGAGGCGGACGGATCAAGGCTTAATAACGGCACGGAATTCGTTTGTTCCGCACTTGCGACGAACGAGCTTTTGGGACGCGAGATCGAGGTGAAATACGTTGCCGAGCTTAGCCGTAAACTGCGTCTGAGCTCGATACGTATCCGCGGCACCGACAAGCTGACCTATGAGGACGTAAGCTCGGTGATCGCATCTCAGGAAGCGAATATCCTTGGCGTTATTCCCGTCTTCGGATACGGCCGCGGCGTCACTAGTGCGGACACGCTCGAACAGGACGCGTCAACGATCCGCTCACTTATGAACGAGCTTGGTTACCGCGAAGCGACCGTAAGCGTGCTGCAGGGCGTCTCGCCAAAGAGCGACGACCTCATCATCACATTTCAGGTCGATGAGGGCCCGCCTACGATCGTTGAAGACGTCACGGTCTCGGGGAACACGGCGATCCCGACCGAGGAACTCAAAAAGCAGCTGCCTGAACTCGTCGGCAAGACCTATTCGCGTGCAAGAGTTCGGAACGCCGTGCGGGGGCTTCAGGCCTACTACGCGAATAAAGGCTATTACGACGCGCGGGTCACCTCGTCGATCGTCGAACCGAAAACGCCCGCTGCTGCCGATGCCGAACGGATAAAGGTCGAGTTCCAGATCGAGAATGAGGGCTCGCCCGTCACGATCGACCGTGTTCTGATCACGGGCAATCAAAAGACGAGAGCGTCGGCCATCCGGCGTGCGATAACGCTCGAACCCGGAAAGCTCCTCAAGGCCTCGGATATTTACACGAGCGAGCAAAGCCTTTTCGGCACGGACGCGTTCGATGCCATCAACGTAAAGCTGCAGGGTGCGGGCCGCGATACGAACGGAGGCCGCAAGACCGACGTCATCGTTAACGTGAGCGAAGCTCCGCCGCGTATCTTGAATTACGGCGGCGGCTTTTCGACGGATCTCGGCGTCAACGGCTTTTTCGACATTCGCCACGTAAATCTTTTTGGAAAGCTTTGGCAAGGCGGCGCCAGGCTGAGGATGAGCCGAAGGCAGCAGCTCGTGCAGCTCGATTTCGTCCATCCGCGTTTTCTGCACGACCGCGAAGGGCGTTTCAGCCCGCTCACGGTCACGGCGCAGTATCAACGCGATTCCACGGTCACGCGCTTCTTCCGTTCGGCCTTTGATAAAGGCACATTCGGCATCGTCCAGCGGCTCGACGCGAACGGTGACCCGATCGACGAATTCGGCAATGCGGCCGGCAGCCCAACGCTAAATCGCCTCACGCTTACCGTCGAGACGAACAAGACGCTTAGTGTAAAAGATCGAAGCCTTATCTACGCGCGTTTCAAGTTCGAAGACGTTCGGCTGATGAATTTCGAGAGTCTGCTCGTCCGCGACCTTCTGAGGCCGGATTCGCGCATTCGAACCTCCGGCTTCTCTTTCACATACGTTCGCGATACGCGGAAGAATTGTCAGATCAAGTACTCGCTGCTTGAGACAATCGCGAAGGGCGAACCGGGCGAACGATGCCGCTACAACGCAAGCGATCCGACCAACGGCAGCTACATAACGGCGCAGTATGATGTATCGGCGCCGATCCTTGGCGCGAATATAGGCTTCCAAAAGTTCCAGGCGAGCTACAACTATTACTATTCGATCCCGAAGGTCCGGCGAATGACGATCGCCGCACGAGCGATCCTCGGCCTTGCACATGTTTTTGCCAACGGCGATCGATTCTCGAATACGACGTTCCCGGGCCTTGACGGCATCCTTCCGATCAGCGAACGATTCTTTGCCGGCGGTTCGACGACCTTACGCGGATTCGATTTTGAAGAGGCCGGGCCGCGTGCGGTTGTGATCCCGCAGGGCACGTTCCGAAACAGCGAAGGCCAACAGGTCTATCTCGACCCGTTCACGCTGCCGTTCGGCGGGAACGCGCTTGCCGTCGTGAATATCGAGGCGAGGATACCGCTTTCCAAGACGCTGCGGGCCGTACCGTTCTACGATGGCGGCAACGTCTTCCGCAGGGTCGGCGACATCTTTAATCCGCCAAAGACCGTCGGCTCGACGGCCTTCGAGGCGAATCTTCGCGCGTTGTGGACGAACACGATCGGGCTTGGATTGCGGCTAAAGACGCCGATCGGCGGCGAGCTCGGCGTTGACTACGGCTATCTTCTGAATCCGCCGCGATTCCGCATCCCGCAAACTGCGGGCCCCGACGCATACTATCGTTTGCATCAGGGCCAGCTTCACTTCCGATTTTCGCAGGCGTTCTAGCCTAGTTCACGGATTCAGTAAGGACGGCGGACTCGTCCAGCTCGACGATCAAACCGCCGGGAGCTGCCGTCGGTAGTTTCGAGAGCGTTGACTGCAGCTCGTCGAATACCGGGGCGTGCGTCTCGCGCATCAGCTCGAAATGCTTCCGGTCGGCCTTACGTCGATACATCGTGCGGTCTGCCGCAACGACAAGCTGATCGAGCGATTCGCCTTTCTCGGGGAACGACGCAGACCCGACGCTTACCCCGACCGACGCATAGCCCGTGCCTTTTACATCAAGCCTGAAGCAGCGGACGGCGTTCTCTATGCGTTCGCAGAGTTCCGCGACATCGGCGTCCGACATATCCGGGACGAGGGCGATGAATTCGTCGCCTCCGTAGCGTGCGAGGAAGTCATACTCACGGAGCTGCGAATGGATCACTTCGCCGACCTCGCGGAGCATCTGGTCGCCGACCGTGTGCCCGAAGGTGTCGTTCACGCCCTTGAAACCGTCAAGGTCGAGCATTATAACCTGGAATGTCGATTCGCTGCGGTCGGCACGTGCCACTTCGCGTTCGAACTGCATCTTCAGGCTTCGTGCGTTCGGCAGTCCCGTCATTGGATCGGTCATTGCGTGGGCGCGTGTCCTTGCATGGTTCTGTAGTTTTTCGATGGCCCGTGCGGCGATGTCGGCAACCGTCGTCAGAACACGCAAATGCTCTTCCTCATATTTTTCGATCGCCGAAGTATAGATCGATACGGCGCCGACGAGGCCGCCTTCAGAGATGAGCGGTACAGATGCCATTGTCTGATATTCCTGGATCAGATCTAGCTGTGACAGTGTGAAATCAAGGTCAGGATTGACATTGACGACAGGCTCGAGATTCTTAAGGACAAAACCCGTTGCGCCCTCGCCGACGCGGATCCGTTTCGAGAGAAAGAGTTCCGCATTCTGGCCGATCACCTCAGCGGCGGACGCATGCTCGCGGTTCTCGTTCAGCAAGAAGACCGCGCAAGTGTCCGCCGGCAAAAGTTCGCTTACCTTCGTGACAAAAAGCTCGAGCATCGAGCCGAGGCTGTCCGATTCGCCGAACTCACGAACAAGCTCGAAGAGTGCGAATACCTCGCGGTTCGCGGACTGAATACGTTCGACGTAGCTCTTGCCTTCGACCGTGCGATTCACCGGCCTTTCCTGCTTGGGATAGTCAACGCCTGCGGCTGCGATCTCGACCTCGAATCGCGTCAGGTTCTTCAGAAAGACATTGACGACATCGGGGTCGAACCTCGTCCCGGCCGCCCGAACGATGAACGCGCGAGCGTCATCTCGCGAAAGGGCTTTTCGATATGGCCTTTCGTACGCAGGGCGTCGTATGTATCGACGACCGCAAGAATGCGGGAGCCGAGCGGGATGCGGTTTCCTTTGAGTCCGCTCGGATATCCGGAACCGTCCCAAGCCTCGTGGTGATATCGCACGATCGGAACGACAGGATACGGGAACTCGATCTCCTCAAGGATCGAAGCACCGATGATGCAGTGGGTCTTAACTTTCTCAAGCTCCGCCGGGGTCAGCTGTTCGGTCTTGCTGAGAATGTGGTCGGGAATGGCGAGCTTTCCGATGTCGTGCAGCAGGGAACCGAGCCGCAGAGCGTCGAGCCGTTCGCCCGTAAGGCCCATCGCCTCACCAAGGCCGAGTGCATATATCTGCAGCCGCCGAATGTGTCCCGTGCCGACCTGGTCGCGTGCGTCGATCGCGGTAGCTAGAACTTCGACGGTAGTCTGATTCAGGCGATTCGCACGCTCGATCATCTCGCTCTTTTTGCGAAGGCCGTTGTTGTGGATCCTATGGGCCGCCGCAACGCACGCGGCGATCGGGAACAGGATGAGGACGAATGTGAGGCCAAAAACGAGAAAGCCGGCAGCGATCGCCACGAGGGCGATCACGCTATGGCATATAGACTCAGGCTGGAGTCTTTTGGACGATTCTCGACGTCTTGCATGGCACTCGGGCCGGGGGTCAAAGCCGGCGCCGGTGCATATTAAATCAAGACCTATGCCATTCGCCCGAGGTGCAGTTAAGTATAGGGATTTTCGACGCTTTGACGATCCTCGGTGTGGGATATCGTCCCACAGGCCTCGTGAAGAATCGGTCAAACTGCAAGAAGCTTTCGGTCAATTTGCCTGAACCTGAAAGCGGCTCAGTATGCGTTGTCGTCAAAATCGTAACCGTTGTAATCGTCGTCGCGATCCAGATCGTCGTCATCCTCTGAACGAAGGTCAAGTTCCACCGGGTCAAGTCCAACGACGACAAGATCCGAACCGCATTCATCACACGGGACGATGTCGCCTTGTTCGCAATCGGCATCAACGTAAACGTCTTCGTGGCACTCGGGGCAAAGGGCAGTCGGCATTATTCACCTCTTAAAAAATGGCATTAACAATGAACGCTTTTCGGGTACGAAAAGTACGCCGAAACTTGGTATGCTAAACAATCTATCGCGCCCGATTTATCTTTGCAAGCCTTTCCAAGCGAGGAAGAGTTTCGGGCATTTCCAGGCAGGTTGATTCTTCAGAAATGGCAATATTCGAGTTCGCATCCAGTAAAAGATTTGACGTCGTCGGGTTCGGCACGAACGCCGTCGATTTTCTGATCGAGGTGCCGGCGTATCCTGAGTTCAACTCGAAGATCGAGTTGTCCGACTACAAACAGCTCGCCGGCGGCGAGGCGGCGAGTACGATGGCCGGCCTTCAGCGTCTCGGGCTTTCGACCGCATACGCAGGCCGGTTCGGAAGTGATGCGGCCGCGCATATCGGCATAAATTCTCTCGTCATTGAAGGCGTCGATACGCAGTTCGTTGAACGCGTACCTTCGGCGACGACCCAGATCGCTTTCATTATCGTCGATGAAAGGTCCGGTGAACGGACCGTTATCTGGAAGCGCGACAAAAAGCTCGCGTATTGCCCTGAAGACGCCCCTGTCGAGGCGGCACGCCAGTGCAAGATCCTCCACATCACGCCTCACGACACAGCCGCCTGCATTGTGATGGCCGAGGCGGCCGCCGCCGCAGGAGCTTACGTCTCGATCGACATTGATAATCTCTTTGACGGTATTGAGGAACTTTTGCCGCTCGTCGATATCTTCGTCTCATCCGCCGACCTTCCCGGCCGTCTCGCAGGCGACATGCCGCTAAATGACGCGCTTTCTGTGCTTACGGCCCGCTACGGATTCAAGCTCGCTTGCGCAACTCTGGGCGAAGCCGGCTCGCTTGTTTTAGTGGGCGGGGAAATCATTGAAACAAAAGGATTTGCAGTTCCGGGTGGCTGTGTCGATACAACGGGGGCGGGCGATGCGTTCCGTGCCGGGTTGCTTTACGGGCTCTTGACCGGACGCACGATCAGCGAGTCTGCCGAGTATGCGAATGCCGTTGCCGCCCTGAAATGTCGGCAGATCGGAGCTAGGACCGCCCTTCCGGATGATAAAGAACTTTTTGCATTGTTAAAAAATGCTGGACGAGAGTGACCTCTAGATATTACAATGTCTTGGGGACGGTCCTCGCCCCTTGCGAGAAACCTCATTCTCAGCCCAAAAGGAATTAGCGGTCTGTCCAAAAGATCCTCACACTCGTTATGGACGAAAACATTGGCCTAATTGTTCAGATCTCCGGGGTTGCCCTCATCGCCCTGTTGACGCTTTTTTTGCGTAGGTCGCTAAAGATCGTCGCTCTTAGATATTGGGCTAATGCCTGGTGCCTTTTGTGTTTTGGCCTCATCTGCCTTCGGGTGACGGCCGGCGAGTCTTCATACTTCCAACTTCTCGGGCTCTATTTCGTCACACAGTATCTGTTCGGATTCCTGCTTGCGGCCGGGTGTTACAGCCTGGCCGCGAACGAAAGGCTGCGGTCGCACGCCGAGTTTGCGGTCATCCCATTCATCGTTTTCGGGTTTATCCTCCCATTCTTTTCCGATGATGTCGCATTCCTGCTGAACCTTCATTCAATGGTGATGGCCGTCTTTTTCGCCGCGTCATATGTGATACTCTGGCGAACTCACGTGCGCACCCTCGGATGGCACGTTATGCTTATCGCGATCGGCCTGCTTACGGTGAACTGCCTTCAGGTTTTCGTAGTTTCGCTGATCGGCACAGCTGCATCGATCCCGATCGACCTTGTTCCGTCCGGGCCGCTGTTCGATTTCATTCTGCAAAACCTTTTGGGATTTGGCACCGTCATCATTTTGCTCGAACGTGTTCTTGCGGATGTTGAAAGGTCTAACGCCGAGCTCACCGTCGCGCACGCTCAGCTAAAAGAACTCGTGCACGTCGATCCGCTTACGGCCGCGTTGAATCGCCATGCGTTCCACGGTTATCTCCGCCAAAAAGGCGAAGACGAAGGCAGCGTCCACGGCTGCGTAGGGTTCTTCGATGTGGACGATCTCAAGGATATCAACGATGCCTATGGCCATCCCGTGGGCGATGCTGCGATCAGGGCTCTTGTGCGTGCGATCAGAGACGTTATCCGTGCCGAAGACCTGATCTTCCGCTGGGGCGGCGATGAGTTCTTCGTTCTGATGATCGGCCTCGATTCCGAGCTTGCTGGGCAGCGGATGTCGCGTATCGACGCACTCCTTACTAACATTTCGCTCGACGGTGTTAAGAAGCCGATGACGATCGGCGTATCTCGGGCCTTTGAGAATTTTGACTCGCTCGACAACCTTGAGACCGCGATCGAGAAGGCCGATGCGAAGATGTACCTTGAGAAAGAGCGGCGAAAAAGTATGCTGCTGCTGCGAGGCGTGCAGCCTGCTCGTCTCGCTGGTGTCTCAAAGAGCGGGCTTGCGCTATAACTTGTCCTCGAAAAATCCGACCGCCAAAGCCCACGCATCCTGCGCCGCTTCGGCAACATAGACTTCCGGCCGTGTGTCGTTAAAGAACGCATGGTCGGCCTCGTATTTCACGCTCTCGAGCGGGAGCTCGTAGCGTTCGGCCGCGTCCTCAAGTGCGGCGACCTTCTCAGTGTTGATCCAGCCGTCCTTTGTCGCTGAAATGAAGATCGTCGGCACACGCAGCGTCCTCAAAACATCCTCTTCGGGGATGTCGCCATAGAAGGGCACGGCGGCGCTTATGCCTTCGACAAGGCAGGCGGCCCGCAGAGCGTAGGTTCCGCCCATGCAGAATCCCGTGATGCCGAAATGGTCGATCCCGTGCGTCGCCCGCAGTTCGTTTACGGTCGCCTGGATCGTCGCAATGCCGTCATCAACAGGCAGATCATTCATCAATTTCGCAGCATCGGCGGGCGTGTTCGCGGTCTTTCCGCGATAAAGGTCAGGGGCGACGGCGAGGAAGCCTTCCTTCGCATAGCGACGCGTGATGTCGCGAATGTGGTCATTCAAGCCCCAATATTCCTGGATAACGATCACGGCCTTTCCATTCGGGCTCTCGGGACGCGCCGCATAGGCGGTCGTCTCGCCATTTTTCGTCGGGATATTCATAATTTCGTCGGACATTCGATTCTCTCCTTGTGCGGCTCTTTCAAATTCGTAAACAAGCGATAGATACCGCAACGGGAACGATTATAGGCTAACTTCCGCCCAAGCCTTCAGCACGGTCCGCAAAAAACGCACAGATCGACACAAAATGCACAAAATGCACGAACCGCCGTCATCTGCCCCGAAATTGAATCAGCGAACCGACAAATGTTACTCTCAGAACGCGTGCTGGGGTGGCGGAATTGGTAGACGCCCAGGACTTAAAATCCTGTGTCCTTAGGGGCGTGCGGGTTCGACCCCCGCCCTCAGCACCAAAATAACTCATTTGTTCGTAAATGTTTCCGACCCGCCTGCGTTTGCGATCAGCTTGGCCCACAGACCTTATATGTTTTGGCTCACCATTTCCGAGTCGTCGGCACGCCGTCTCATATAGAGGCCGCCAATGAGAAGGCCGGCGCCGATCAACATTGCGACACTCGGATACAACAGATACTCGGCGATCGAGGCCTCGATGCATTCGGGAGACGAAGTATTCAGCCGGCACCTAACTGCGAGTTGCTCGCCAACCACATAGACAGGCCGCTTATTTGAAGATTCCACCTTTACTCTTGACCTACCTCCCGTAGAATTCTGGATCTCAATAGTCGGGACATACGCTTTGGTTGATCCTTTGCCTTGAGGTACGTCCTCGAAAGATACGGAAACGATCGGTGCGAGGTGCTGTTCGGCTCCGGCCAGGAACACGACCCTGGCACCGAACCAAATCAAGCCCGCGATAATGATAACCGGGCCGACCAATATCGACACCGCAACGTTGGTATTATAAACGTTCAGATCGCGCATGAACTGATTACAAGAACACGCCTAGCTACTCCGATGACCTCTTCGACATACACTCATTCGAAAAGAGATGTTTTTTGAAGGTTAGGGATAATTTGAAATATTCTTTCATACGCTAGAAGGGAAACGTCGTTGACACGCTATTGAGTCGCTGTGGTACCGCTGACGAATCTGCGTAATATTGTCAAACCCCTCAGCCGTGATCCGTAAGCCTACGCTTCGGCCTAGAATGTGAAGTCCTTGGTCCGTCCGTTCGCAAATGACATCAGGATACTTCGCTTTCCGTTAAAACTTGAGATCAGCGCGTTATTCTTCAAGTTGGGGAGGTCCGGCCCCCAATTGGCGTCCGAAATTCTAGGTTCGTCCCGCTCTTCGGGTGTTTCGATATCGTTAAGGTCCGTATAAACGGAAATCTCCATCGCTTGGGCATCTGGGAATCGCGCTTGGAGCAGATCAAAAAGTTTTCGCAGGTTGGCACGCGTGAACGCTTCTGGTTCAAGTAACACTTCCACAAACGTACGCGGAACATCGTCCTCACCCTCTTGAGGTTCAACCTTCGAGTAAACGATCACATAACGAAAGGGCGACGTAAAAGCATTCGGCGCTCCGGCAGATCTCTTCTGTGCAGCAGCGCCGGCAGGCTTCTTTTGTGCCGCAGCATTTAGAGGTGCCATCGTGATCAGAAGACAAACGAACGTGGTAAAAATTGGCAATCTCATTTTTTTCTTCTTCCTCTCCGTTTCGTGGCCTGCCTCAGCAATGACGTATCGCAACCGCCATTGAAATCGGCTGATAGTGCGTTGGAAGCATTCCCGTTGGTCTCTTTTCTCGTTTTCCCGGCGTTTTCGCTGAGTTAAGGTTCAGGTAAGCGATTCTCTTTGCCGGAGAGCTTTTTAAGGCGTTCGCGTACAGAATACATCCAGTTTATGAAAGGCGGATGCTTTTTGTTTGACATCTTCGGCGGTTCCCATAGCCGGCCCCTATAAAGCGCGGAATACTTCCCGTCATAGAATAGCTCAACAACATCGGGATCGATCTGAAGTACCATAACCTCTGGGCGTTTCTTCCTTCGCATCCGGTCAGACCAGATCTGGGTTTCGCGCAACACCGCCGACAGCTCTGACAAAACTGCGTCCCCAAACTTTTTTTGGAACGGTCATCGGGTACCTTTCAAACTTTAGTTGGGCCATCGTCTCTGCAAGAGAGATCTTGGGGTTGGCTGTCCGGAGGTCCTCTAACTGGAGCAAAATGCTCCGGCCGACCGCCTGGCACACAATGATCTCCGGCCCCTGCTTCTCACGAAACCTAATATTTATTTGAATCTCCGGCCTCTCAAAGGGTAAAAAGCGAAGGGAAAAGGCCTCGTCGTCATAGGTGCCTTTAAAGTCTCGCGGGCATGCCTTGTCAAGGA
>LLEU01000038.1 GCA_001567505.1 Acidobacteria bacterium OLB17
GAGGGCGGGAAGCGAGGAGGAGTCGCGAGCGAATAAGGCGAGTCCTGCGGCGACGAGGCACGTGGCGGCGAGCGTCATGTCGTTGATTGTACGCCTTCAGGCGCGGTCTGTCGCCCCATGCGGCCCGGCCAAGTCCGAGCGGCGGAACGACTCCCGCACGCTTCGCCGACCTGCAAACATTGCCAGGTTTGACCCTCATAATTCGTACAGGCTTCCCGATCAACGCAGAACTTACTATAATGTTCATGAGATCGGGTGCGTTGCTGCCCGAACGATGATCGATTGCGACCTACGGCGCGGAAATCGTTTGCTTCAGGTCTGGATGTCAGATACGTCAACGGCCGGCTTTCCCCGGCTGAAGGAGGAACGCATAATGAATCGAACGCTTGGTACGCTTGCGCTGGCGGCGCTTGCAGCCGCTTCCATGTCGCAAGGCCTCATGATTTCTTTTGGGACCCGTGAAACCGGGACTTCGGCCGCTATCGGCGAGAACGGTGGAACGTCTGGGGGGATCGAATGGGTCAATCTCGACGGTCAAACGCTCCACACCAACAGCACTTGGCAGTTGTTCACTTTTACGATGGCCACCGACCCCCTCACGGCCTTCGCGGGCACGACTGCGAACGGCGTGTTGGATGGAGTTGCTGGGACGATTGAGAACATTCGCATCAAGAACACGAACATCTCGAACCCGATTCGACTCTGGATCGACGATGTTACGGACACATTGAACGGAACTGACGTGTACAACTTCGGAACGTTCGAAGGGTACGCCGACGGCCAAGAGGTGATGTTCCAAGAGCCTAACTTCTCAGGCTCCACGTCGTCCCATCTTGTAGCCGGTGGAACCGCGAAGGTCGACAACTCGGTCAGTCATTCGGGCAATGCTTCCTATCGGCTGGACTACCAGTACGTTGATGGCACTGCCGCTCGCTGGCTTCGCCTCACGACCCACCCGACCACGCAGCCCCAAGCTGCGCCGACCATCCGCTACGATCAAAGCAGCGTTGTGTCGTTTTGGATGAAGGCCGAGGTCGTTCCGGAGCCTTCTTCGATGATCGCTCTGGGACTCGGAGCCGCTGCATTGCTTCGTCGCCGCAGGAAGTAGTCATTGCCTCCCTGAGGGCGCAGACCGTTCTCGCGATTCGCGGGGGCGGTCTGTCCTGCTTCTTGGCCTCCACTCGCAGAAAAGTCATGTATAATTCGTAGTGATCTGAATGGCTGGGCGCGCGATAGCTCGCCCGCGGTTCGCACAAAGGAGAGTCGAATATGATACGAAAACCGATCGCCGCAGGGGCGCTCTGCCTTGCCGTTGCTGGAACGTCGTATGCCAGCATCAGCGTCGTCAGCGGACCCGCCTTGCTCGTCACCGATCCCAACGTGATGAACTACAAGGCCGCGCCTTACGACGACCCCACCGCCCTCGTTCGATACTGGACGGAACGCGCTTCGTATACGCTGTCGCAAGACCTCGTGATCAGCATCGTTCCACCGGTGTCGTACCCCACAAACGTCACCTCGCACGCGAACAACAACGACAACTTCATCGCTGCGGGAACGAGCATCGAAAGCTACTACCTGTACTTCGATCCGAGCGGAACGAAGAGCGTGACGACGAGGTTCCGAACCACCAACCCCATCCTCGGGTTGATTTCGAACCATCGAAGCTCCGCCGCCAATGACCACTTCATGCTGTCCGACTACCTGATCGACCCTTCAGTACCGGCGGCGAACATCCCGACGACGCACTTCGGGGATCGGGGGTTGGAAATGCCCACCGACAACGTGATCTTCCACGCGGCGAACGAGATCGAAGTCGATTGGACCGCATCGAACCCTGGAGATCAGATGCGAATCATCACGGCGGTTCCGGAGCCTGCGACCATGGGCGCCTTGGGAATCGGCATCGTTGCGCTGCTCCGCCGCCGTCGAAGGTAGGTTCGGCGTTCGGGCTGGATTTGCTGGAGGATTTGGG
>LLEU01000039.1 GCA_001567505.1 Acidobacteria bacterium OLB17
GGCGACGTATGCTTGTCCGCTGTTCGAGCCTGCCGTCGGCTGCCTCGTACACACGACCGCGAAACCGCTGCCCTGCATTCATCACGCCTGCTACGAGCGAAATGAGGATCGGCCGCCCGATGCGATCCTGGAGGACGCAGAGGCGGCCGTTGATAGCCTGAATATACGTGTTTACGGAAAGGCGAACGTCCCGCTGCCGATCCCGCTCGCGATCGTTTGACCGAGCTCGGCGATCGCCTTACCGCACTTTCAGCTCGAACGGCATCAGCGCCATTGCCTCACCGTTCTTCATTCTTTCAAGCATCGCGGCGTATCGGAAAGCACGTCGGACGTCCTCAGGCATTTGCGAAAGAAGCTGCTCCTGAGCTTTCGCGGCCTTTGCATCCTGATCCTGACTGCCGCCGAAGATCGATTCAAACCACGACGTGCCCACGGGATAAAAGACCCGCCGAACATCCTTGTCGGCCGGAAGCTGAGCAAGTTCCTTTGCGACCGAGATCGCTTTTTCGAGCCCGCCGAAATCATCGACGAGGCCTTTTTCCTTTGCCTGCGTTCCGGTCCAAACTCGGCCCTGAGCTACGGCATTTATCGCCTCGGGAGTTTGGCCGCGGCCTTTTGCGACCTTCGGCACGAAGCTGTCGTAGTAGATGGCGTTGGCCTGTTCGACCATCTTTTCGCGTTCTTCAGGCGTCCATTTGACACTCTCGCGAAAGATGCCGGCGTTCTTGCCGCGCATCACGTATTCGTTCGACACACCGAGCCAGTCGTAAAGGCCTTTTACTACGGGCTTTCCCATAAAAAGGCCGATCGAACCGGTGACGGTCGTCGGTTCGGCGATGATCTTGTTCGCGTTGCACGATACGTAATAGCCGCCCGAGGCCGCCACATCGCTCATCGAGACCACGACGGGTTTCTTTGCCTTTGCGTCCTCGATGGCCTTCCACATCAGGTCGGACGCGAGTGCAGATCCGCCGGGCGAATCGACCCGCAGGACGATCGCCTTTATCGAAGCGTCCTCGGCGGCGGTGTTTACGGCCTTGACGATGGTATCCGAGCCGGCCATCTCGCCGTTCAGGATGCCGCTCGATGAACTGCCGGTGTTTATAGTGCCCGAAATAAAAACGACGGCAACTTTTTCACCGTTGCTCAGACCGAGCGAGTCCGTCGGTATCTCTCGATAGCGAGTCCCGCTTATCGTATTGAGTTTCTTGTCCGCGGCATAGCCAAGACGGGCCTTGAGCGCGTCATCGACCTCGGTTCGGTAAAGAGCGTCGTCGATAAGGCCGAGTGACTTTGCCTGCGCCGGAGTGTACGGTGCATTGTCGATGACCGCCTTTACGTCTTCGACCGATCTCGAGCGGGCCTGTGCGATCGCGTTCGTGTATCGGCCGTAGTATTCATCAAGAATTGCGTTGATCACCTCACGCTGGCCGTCACCCATCTGCGTCTTAGTGTATTGGTCGGGCGCGTTCTTGTATTTCGGGCCGATCTGGATCACGTCGGCCTCAATGCCGAGCTTGTCGAGCGAGCCTTTATAGAACATCGCCTCGGCGGCAAATCCGTTTATCAGGAGGTCGCCCGGCGGCGGAACGTAGATCTTCTCGGCGGCCGTTGCGATGTAATATTCCTTGTTGGAACCGAGTTCGAGATATGCATAGACGGGCTTGCCGCTGCTTCGAAAATCAGCGATGGCCTCGCGAAGCTCCTCAGCCTTGCCCCAGCCGATACCGGGAAAGTTGATATCGAGAAGGACTGCCCCGATGCGGCCGTCAACTTTCGCTTTCCGCAGCTGCGTCAGCAAATTCGTGAACGACTGTTCCTGCTCGATGCCGAGCGAACGCTCGACGGGCCGGTCCGGGACATAGTCGGGCAGTGAGCCGCTGATGTCGAGCACGAGCACGCTGTTCTGCGGAACGCTCGGCCTGCTGAGCGATTCAAATACGAGCGCGAGCACGATAATGCCCACAAGACACACGATCAGCACGCCGGCGGCCACGGCGAATGCGATCTTTGCAGTTTTTGAAAGTGTCATATTAGATCTTCCCGATAGTTCGAACGATCCCGTTCATACAAAGTTTAAAGTATATTACGGCATCCAACACCTCAAAGTTTGTTGGTAAGATAACCTCATCGACCAGCCCTGCGAAATGGACGCTTTCGATAACCAACTGTATAGTCAGAACTTATGGCAAAGAAAGGGAATATCCTTATCTGCGATGACGAAGAGATAATGCGGGACGTGCTTGAGACAATCCTCTCAAGTGCGGGCTACAAGGTCGATCTCGCAAAAACAGGTGAGGAGGCCCTCGAGGCATATTCGCACAAGATCTACGATTGCGTCCTGATGGACGTTTCGATGCCCGGCATAGGCGGCCTCACAGCCCTCGAACGTCTCATTGCGATGGACCCGGAAGCGATCGTGCTGATGATCACGGCCTACGCGACGTTCGATACCGCGATCTCCGCTTGGGAGAAAGGTGCCGCAGGCGTCATCCGCAAGCCTTTTCAGAACGAGCAGATCTTGTCGTTCGTGGCTCGCGGCATTCGCGACCGGCGGAATCAGGAAGAACGCCGGAACCTCCGCCAGGCGATGGCCAAAAGCGTCGAACGCGACGGTTTTATCGGCCGTTCTGACGCGATGGAGAACATTTTCCGCCTTGTCGAAAGGGTCGCTCAGGCCCGATCGACCGTGCTTATCACGGGCGAGAGCGGAACAGGCAAGGAGCTTGTCGCAAAGGCGATACATTCGGCGAGTCCGCGTGCGGATGCTCCGTTCGTGATCGTAAATTGTTCGAACATCCCGACCGAGCTGCTCGAATCCGAACTTTTCGGCCACACAAAGGGTGCGTTCACCGGCGCCGTCAGTGCGAAAAAGGGCTTGTTCGAGGCCGCGGATACCGGCACGATCTTTTTGGACGAGATCGGCGACCTTCGGCCCGAGATCCAGGTTCGGCTGCTTCGTGTGATCCAGGAAAGGGAATTCACGCCGCTTGGCGACGTTTCGCCTACAAAGGTAGATGTTCGGATCATCGCCGCAACGAACGTCGATCTGAAAGAAGCGGTAAAGAGCGGCGCGTTCCGCGAAGATCTCTACTATCGCCTTTCGGTCGTTCCGGTCGAGCTGCCGCCGCTTCGCGAACGCCGCGAGGACATTTTGCCGCTCGCGCAGCATTTTATCCGCAAGTATGCCGAAGAGAACGGCCGCGAAATGAGCGACACGGTCTCGGCCGAAGTGCTTGCACTCCTTGAGGCGTATCCGTTCCCGGGCAACGTCCGCGAACTTGAGAATATTATCGAGCGGGCCGTCGTGATCGCTCCGGGCAGCGAGATCACGGTCGATTGCCTGCGGCCGGAGGTCATCGATCCCGGCCTTGCGGACGAAATGGTAAAGCGTTCCGCGGGCACGTCCGACGAGATCGATATCTCGAACGGCGTCGATTTCTATGACGAGGTCAAGAAGTTCGAGGTCGATCTGATCCGTCGCGCATTGGAACGCACCGGCGGACATCAATCGCGTGCCGCACGCCTTTTGGGGCTGAATGCAACGACGCTCAATTCAAAGATCAAGAATCACCATATTCTGACGAAGCACGGTTGAACTAGATATCTCCAACGTACGCTATGCTCTTTTCGCGAACGGCATCGGAAACGACGGTCAAATCGCTGGGTGCCGGCGATCTGATCGACAGAACGATCCGGCTCTATCGCCGGAATTTCGGCGTTTTTTATGCTGATCGCGGCGCCGCCCGTCGTCATCGGAACGCTTCTTGCGCTCGGCTGGTCGGTTCTTACCCGAACGGTGATCTTCCCGGACGCCGCCGTTGCCGCCGCAGATACAGCAACGTACTACTTTGTGCTGATCTTCGGCACAGCGAACGTTTGGTTTGTTGAGGTGATCGCAACTCTCGTCGTGATGGGCGGGGCATCGCGAAATTTTGTCCGCCACCTGCTTTTTGACGAGCCGCTTTCGTTCCGCCAGACATACTCGAACTGCGGTTCGCGGATCTGGAGCCTTTTGATCGCGGCGACGCTAATGGTGATCGGTACGCTGATCGTCAGCCTGATCGCGGCCTACATCGGCATCATTGCGCTTTTCATCGTCGTCGGGCTTCTCGGTTTGCTTCTTTCAGGGATACCGCCGCTCGCGGTCGTGGTTGGAACGCTTGCGGGACTCGCCGTTCTTTACGCCGTCCTTTGGGTTTCGCTTTTGATCGTGTCGCGCCTGGCGTTCGTTCCGCAGGCGATACTTGTCGAAGGCCTCGGCATTGGAGCGGCCTTCGGACGGAGTTCATCGTTCTCTACATGGAGCGTCCGCCGGCTGATGGCGATGCTCGTATTTACGACGTTCGTTACGATCGCCGCACTCGCGATCCTTTACGTGCCCGTAGCGTGGTTCGCCTGGGCGAACGGCGTCGAGGTCGCTGATGGCGATCTTATGCCGTTGTGGCTTTCCGTGATCTACTCGGTGATCGGCCAGCTTTGCTTTATGCTTTTGTCGCCGGTGTGGATGATCGGGCTCTCGCTCCTCTACATTGACACACGGATCCGAAGCGAAGCCTATGACATCGAACTTCTCGCGACGCGCCGGCTGGGCGAGATCCCGGATCTTCCGCCGGATTATTTCAATCCGCTCAAGCCTGCGCTCGGGCATATACAAAATCGACCGGGCACGTTCATCGAACCGAGCAGCGGTTCGGGGTCGGTACTTGGACTCAAATGAGATCGAACTTGGCCATCGCCGTTCTGCTTGCCGTGATCTTGTTCGCGGCAAATGCTTCTGCGGCCACACTTAGCGACTACGCCGGCCGAGTTCGCCTTGCGCGGGCCGCCGCCGATGACCTTAAGGCCTTTTCTGCTTCGGGGCCGGTCAGCCGCGACGCGCAGGTGCGTCTTTTCGGGATCATCGAATCTTCACTTCCGCGCACCGAGCAGCTTGATGTCTCCGGCACAACGATAAAGACCGACTACGTCTGGCTCTACGACGCGATGCGTCTCTTCGAGTCATCGACTGACGGCGACCAGCGACGCGAGATCGCCGCTATGATGGCGGCCCGCCTGCGCGCGATCGAACACAGCGTCAACGAACTCGTAAAGGCGGAGGCCGCCGGCCCGACGAAGGACGCCGACAAGGGCGCATTGGAGAAGATCTTGCAGCGGCCGGACTACAAACCCGTAGAGCCGCAAAGGTCGCCTTTGACGCGGCTTTTCGAGCGGCTGATCGATTGGCTGTTCCGTCGCTATCCGCGTCCGGATATCGTGCCTGCGGCCTCGGACGGAATGCCGAATCTCGCGTCGGCCCTTCAGATCCTTCTGTTCCTTGCGATCGCGGTCGGCCTCGGGTTCATTGCATACAAGCTTGCACCGCACTTCCTGCCGAAGCTCCGCAAAAGCAATTCTCGAAAGCGAGAGCGCGTCATTCTCGGTGAGGTTATCGACGACGATACTACGACGCACGAGCTCTTCTCCGAGGCGGAGGCACTCGCCCGCTCGGGCCAGCTCACGCTTGCGATCCGAAAGGCGTATATCGCCGCACTCTGCGGCCTTGAAGAACGGCGTCTTCTGATCCTTGCAAAGCATAAGACGAATCGCGATTATCTTTTCGACCTGCGAAAGCGTGATGAGATCGTTTCGGAAATGAACGCCATCACACGCGAGTTCGAATCGCATTGGTACGGTGCAAAAGAATCGACGGCCGAGGACTGGGAGCGGGTCTCAGCTCTTTACCGGCAAACCATTTCGAGGGCGGAGCGTGCGTAAATGAAACAAAAGCTCTTCCTCATTTTCGGTTTCGCGTTCATGGTCGGGCTTCTTGTCCTGCTGAATGCACTCTCGGTCAAACAGCAGGCCGAGGTCGCCGACAGCGAGCTCGATCCGGATCGCTCCACATACAACACGGACTCGACCGGCCTGCACGCCTTCTACACGCTTCTCTCCGAGACCGGCCGGAACACCGTCCGTTGGCAGCAAAAACCGAGCGCGCTCAATGCCGCATCTTCGCCAAAGACGTTCGTGATCGCCGCTCCGCTAAAAAAAGAGCTGACCGACGCAGAACGCCGTGAGATCCTTCGCTGGGTCGCCCGCGGCGGAAAGCTCGTTGTTATCGACCGCACGCCTGACGTCGCGTTCCTTTTCGGTTCCGGCGACACAAAGGTCGAGGCCGAGCCGCTGCGGCCCGGCCTTCCGATCTACGATCCGGAAGCCTTAAAGGAGCCGACAAAAGACGTCGCTCCAGGCTTTCCGGTGCAGCCGACGATCTTCACGAACGCGGTCGGCAGCATCCAGCCTTCACGTTTCGGCAGCTACGTGAATTGGCCGCTGCCGGACAAGGCGAAGGAGACCGAGAAGGAGAACGCCGCACCGCCAATGGGCTCCGGACTGCCGGAAAAGTCCGAGTTTGACGCGGAGTATTCCGATTCGGGCGATCTTGTCGCTGACATCAGGACGGGCGGGAAGGCTGTCGTCGTAAGCCGCACATTCGGCGCAGGCCGCATCGTGATCCTGACCGATCCTTTCGTACTTTCAAATCGCGGCATCTCGCTTTTGGATAACGCGCAGCTCGGCGTGAATATGGTCGCTGCGGGAAAGAACGGGACGATCGCATTCGACGAATATCACCACGGCTTCGGTGCGAACGAGAATCGCGTTGTCGAATATTTCAAGGGGACGCCCGTGGTCGCGATCTTTCTACAGATATTCCTCGTTGCGGGCGTGATCTTGTTCTCGCAGAGCCGTCGATTTGCCCGGCCATTGGAGGTCAAAGAGCCCGACCGCCTGACCAAACTCGAATATCTCTCCGCAATGGCGGAGCTTCAGCGTCGGACGCACTCATACGACCTTGCTGTTGAGAATGTCTATCGTGAATTCAGAAGACGCTCGGCCCGCCTCGTCGGCCTCGATCCGCGAACTGCATCGAATGCGGATCTTGCCCGTCTTGTTGCCGCTCGTGCGGGCAGGGACGCCAATGACGTAGCGGAGCTTTTTTCAACGGCAGAGGACGTTATGCACGACGTTTCGCCCGATCGCGCCGAGGCAACGCGCGTTGTCGTAGGAATACGCGAGCTTGAGGCCGCCCTGAATCTTACACGAAGGAAGGGCACGGCGAAGTGAATACTGCCGAGTTCGTCGTTCTGCTCCTCGTTTTCCTCGCCACGAGCATCATCGGCGTCGTTACAGGCAGCAATTCGCTCATCACGGTTCCCGTGATGTTCCAGTTCCATATCGAACCGCGTGTGGCCGTCGCGACGAATATGTTCGGCCTTGTGTTCATGACGGCCGGAAGCACGATCCCGTTCATACGGCAGAAGACCGTCGATCTGAAGAAGATCTCACCGCTTCTCGCGATCACGGCGGTGAGCTCGGCGGTCGGGGCGATGCTCGTCGGATACATTTCTGCGGACGGAATAAAGCTGATCGTATCTGCATCGATGATCGCGGTCGCGATCTTCATTTTCATAAAGCCGTCAGCGGGAACCGAGGATGACGACAAGCCGGCAAGGCCCGGGATCGCTGCATATTCGATCGCTTTCGGCCTAGGCGTTTATGGCGGATTGTTCAGCGGTGGATACGTGACGGTGCTGACGGTCGTGCTCGTCGCGTTCTTCGGTATGCGATTCTCCGAATCGGTTGCCGCGACGAAACTTGTGAACCTCATCTCGTCCGGAATTGCCAGCATTCTTTTTATGTGGCAGGGTTTGATAGACTACACGCTGGGTTTTTGGCTTGCGGCCACAATGTTCGTCGGCGGCTATATCGGAGCTCATTATGCCGCGAAAATGAATGACCTATGGCTGAAACGCATTTTCCTTGCGGCAGTATTTCTTCTTGCATTAAAGATAATTTACGACCTGATCTTCTGAACAGATGCTAACTGTAACTCCTCAATTCGTTGCGCACATTCGCCGCGAACTTTCGAAAACCGTGGTCGGGCAATACGCCGTGATCGAGCAGATACTCATTGCCATGCTCGCCGAAGGCCACGCCCTGCTCGAAGGCGTACCGGGAACCGCAAAGACGCTGACCATCAAGACGCTTGCGAAGATCCTTGGTACTCAGTATTCGCGGATCCAGTTCACGCCCGACCTGATGCCTTCGGACATAACGGGCACGAATGTTTTCAATATGCGGACGTCCGAGTTCAGCCTTCGACGCGGCCCGATCTTCACCGACATTCTGCTCGCGGACGAGATCAACCGCACTCCGCCGAAAACGCAGGCCGCCCTTCTTGAAGCGATGGAAGAGCGTCAAACAACGATCGACGGTTCGCCGTACAAGCTTTCGCCGATCTTTACCGTGCTTGCGACCGAGAATCCGATCGAGTACGAAGGGACGTATCCGCTTCCCGAGGCGCAGCTCGATCGATTCCTGATAAAGATCCTGATAGATTATCCGGCCGAGGCGGAAGAGCAGGAGATCGTTGCGCGTTGGGATGCGGGGTTCAATTCGCGGCGTATCGAGGCCGTCGATATCGAACCGATCGGCGATCCGACCGCGTTGCAGCAGTGCCGTGCGGAAGTTCGGAATATGCGTGCCGAGGCGGGCGTCCAGAGATACATCGTCGATATGGCCCGCCGAACGCGAAACCATCCTGCAGTTCTTTACGGTGCAAGTCCTCGGGCCTCTATCGCACTGCTCCTTTGTTCAAAGGCTTTAGCGGCGATCAGGGAACGCGATTTTCCGACGCCGGACGATGTGCGCGATGTCGCCCTGCCGGTGCTTCGACACAGGATCTCTCTGCGTGCGGAGGCCGAGCTTGACGGCGCAACGGCCGACAGCGTCATCTCTGATATTCTGACGACGCTCGAAGTTCCTCGCTAAGAGTTCTTTTATTCTTCTTCGGATCTGCCTTTTTTGGACGGCGTCTTGGGCGGCGCATTTTTCGGCTCTGCCGCAGAGGCCGCCGGTTTTTCTTTCGACTTGGCAGGCGTTGCCGAGGGCTTAGCCGTGGCCGGCGAGGTTTCGGGTTCCTTTACGGCGGCATTCGCGGCCGAAGTTTTTGGCGTCGGCGTCGCTTCCGGTTCCTGTTTTTTCGGTACCGGGACGAGGATCACGCCGCCTTCATTCGGCATAAAGACGCTGCCGCCCGGCTGAACTGTAATACGTTCTCCCGGCGGAGCGATCGCCTGCGGCGGCAACCCGCTCTGCGGATTCTGCGGGAACTGCGAACCGGCAAGCGGCCCGGTGGTCGTGCCGCCAAGCGGTGCACCTGCGGGCGGCATAACGCCGTTCGCCCACGCGTTGTAACCATCTCCGCCCGGCGTGGCGCCGTTCAGATACGGGTCCTGAAGTGCGTTCGGGTCGCCGAATGCGGCATTCTTGAGAAGGGCTTCTTCCTGAGCACCTGTTGCCGGATTTATCGGCTGGACGGGCAAACTTCCTTCATCGACCTTCAAGGTGGTGGTCGGGTCGCTGCCCTTCGAGTAAGTCGCGTAAATGAGAACTCCGGCGAGAATTACGATACCGCACAGAGCGATGAACGCCGTCTGCCAAATATTATGCTTGCCGGCGGCCGCGGTAACCGGGGCGATGCCGCCCAATTCGGTGTAAAGCCGTTCGAGGTCTTCGCGAAACGCCGACATCGAGGGATACCGAGCTTCCGGATCGCGCGCGGTCGCGGCCTCGATCATCGGAGCGATCTGCGTGCTGACATCTTCAGGAAGCACGTCCGCAGGCCCGTCCAAAACGCCCGGGCCGGTGAGAAGTCGTCTTAAGATCTCGCCAAGGGCGTAAACGTCCGAGCGTTTGTCGGCGATGGGATATTCGCCGCGTTGTTCGGGAGCCAGGAATTCCGAGCTCCGGTCTCTCGGTGTGTCGAACGGGTCGCCGCCGAATCCGTAAACTTTCACGTCAACGCCGTTATCGACAAATACCTTCGCAGGCGAAAGTCCGCCGTGGATCACGCCGCGTGTATGTGCCGCTTCGACGGCCCGTGCAATGTCGCGGGCGATGCCGAGCGCGCGCAGCTGGGGCATCGGCTGAGCGATCTGGCCGCTCAGGATCTCGCCAGCCACATTATCATAGACAGCGTAAACGTTCCCGCGGGAATCTTCGCCGTAATCGTCGATCTGAAGCACGTTCGAGCCCGCGATACCGCTTGCGGATCGGGCTCGGTCAAGGAATTTCTTCGTCCAGCGTGCATCGACCGAGAATGCGCGCGGAAGCACCTCAAGGATAAGCGGCGTCTCCCTGGATTCGTGGGTCGCGCGGAAAAGATCGCCGCTGTCGCTCTCAAGAATGAGCTCATCAACACGATACTTATCCGCTACTAGTTTTCCGACGAGGTCGCTGGCCATCTTTAGTTAGAACGCTATATTCGGCTCTAAGTTGCAAGTAAACACCAAAAGCCGCGTAATTGCCACAAAAATAAATACGGCGGCAACCATTTGAGAGATCTCTCGCTGGATGCCGCCGGTAATTGGATTCGAGTAACCGCTCGAAGCAGCTGCTTCTTAAAGCTTAACGAAGACGATGAGCAGAGCGAAAAGCACGAGCGACTCGATCATGGCGAGGCCAATGATCATAAGGGTCATCACGGAGCCGGAAGCTCCGGGATTGCGGGCTGCACCTTCCGCGGCACGCGATCCGACGAGGCCCTGAGCGATACCGCAAAGGCCGGCAACGAGGCCGAAACCAAGACCCGCACCAAGCGCCTTTGCGCTGGCGACGGTTGATTCGTTATCGGCGGCTCCGGCACCCTGTGCCATTGCTGCCATTGCAAGAAGAGCGATCGCAAGTGTTGCGAAAGCGATGTGTTTGATGTTCTTCATTTTTATCTCCTATTTTTAAAATTGAAGATATTTCGTCGTCCCGTACCTTTCGCCTGCGGCGGCTGAAGTACGTCCGAGAGCTGCCTCTGCAACAAGGACAACGTGCGGGGTGTTATTATTTCGCCTCACTTCCGGTATGCACTTGATTTATACTCCATCGAGTCAAGGCTCCTGTAGCGTGCGGGCATATCATGGTATAAAACGCACATTATTCTTGTCCGGGCGGCCTCCGATGCACGGCTCAGCTTATGCGTCGAAAGAAGCGTGGACGTCTCGATCTTCAAATATCAAATGCCTGAAAAGCCATCAGGCGAAACCGATCTTTAGCCTACGCGTGGGCGGCTGCCGCTTCCACGTGTTCAGCATCGTGCTCGTGTTCATGGTCGTCATGCGGCTCGTGTGTGACCTCGCCGATGTAAACCATTGAAAGCAGCACGAAAACCACCGTTTGAACGAACGCAACAAAAACCCCGAGTACGGTAAGCACAAGCGGAAGCAGAAAATGCGTGAACGGCGGAAATAGATTCGTGATCTCGACGAAGACCTTTTCGTCGGAGAACATATTCGCGAACAGGCGAACACCGAGCGTGAACGGCCTGAAGAAATTACTGATCAACTCAATGCCAAAGATGAGGATCGTAATAATGAACAGGTACCAGGGCAGCTTTGGCCCGGCAAGGTGAGCAAGGTGCTTCCCGACGCCGTTCTCCTTAATGCCGACATAGTTGTAGTAAATGAACGACGCAAGTCCGAGCGCGTAGGTGACGTTCACGGACACCGTTGGCGACATGAATAGCGGGAACTGTCCCATCAAGTTCGAGATGAGAATGAGAACCGCGAATGTTGCGACGACGGGGAAATACTTCTGCCCGTGGCTCCCGATTATATTCTCGAGCTGGTCACGAACGGCAAGGTAGCCGGCCTCAAGCGTGAGCTGGCCGCCGGCGGGATCATCCTGAGAGAGTTTGCCCTTGAGCAGATAGATCACGAAGACCGACAGGATGCAGGCGATCACGAACATCACCGTGTACCACGGGATCGCGGTCTCGGGGCTGTAAGGCGCGTTAAAGACGACCTCGGGCGACGTGCCGAAATATCCAAAGAACTTGTCCCAAAGCGGCTTTGTGTACGCAACCTGAAATTTATAGACAGGTTCGCCCAAATAGTGGTTCAGGAATTCTACGATCAGCGGAGTGTGCTCGCCGCCTTCTGCTAAAAGAAACATCGCTAATTTCGGCTCTTAAAAATTCGATAAAATCCGTCTATCATAACGGCGACAGCCAACGCTGAAAGCCCTATCAAAACTGCTGCGATCGGAAATGCGTTGAGCTTGTAGATCACCCATAATACAAAGCCCAGTGCCAGATACCGCAGGATAAAACGTGCGGCAGGCAGGCCCGAACTGCGGCCTTCCGCCTTGTCAGCGAAAAGGCCTTTGGCCGAGCTCTCAAGCCATGCAAAATTGGCATACGACAGAGCACCGCCTACAAGCACGCCGACAAAGAAGCGAGCATTCCCAAATATCAAGCCCGCGAACGCCGCCGCGGCCACCGCAATGGCCATCAGAACGAAGATCCGTGCCCGCGAATAGTCGCGGACGCCTGCCTCTGGATCCGTTTGGACGTCCATCGCGAAACGGACATTCTAACCCGATATCAAGGTAAAAATCAAAGCGGGAAGGCCTTTTCGAGTGGGTGATCTAAGGGCTTAGGGGCGGTCTTCGTGGTCGTGCGGGGCAAGCAGAGGGTTTACCCTCGGGGCGGAGCTCTTCGGAAAGATCCGGGATGAGATCCGGAATAGCTCAAAAAAGCCGATCGCGGCGCCGATAACGACGCCCGCGACGATGCCCCAAGGCGACGTACCGATCAGCAGATCGACGAGCCAGCCAAGGAACACCATGAACGCTATGGCACTTGAGAAGGCGACACCCGCAGCCCATCCAAGGCCGAAACGCCGCGCGCTTTCGGCCTGTGTAGGCGGCGTAAATGATTCTAGAATAAAGGGTTCTTCCTTTTCGGCCGGCTCGGGCTCAAAAAGTGAGACATCGGGAGAAACTTCAGGTTCGACGGGCACGGGATCGGGAGCGGCCGCATTTTGCGGCTCCTCATCGTCTGCGTATGGATCCTGCCAATCTTGACTCATCGCTTTTCGCGTATGATGACAGTTTCACTCGGTGATTTCAATTCATAGACGGTTCCGCGCCAGACGATCCGTCGCGAGATAGCGGCAAGCACGGTATTGACGAGAAAAATGGCGGGAGTAACGAAAGAATAGATCGGCTGCGGGAGAAATTGTCGTTTTAGGAGAACTTCCTGCTCGGAGAGTACCGCGCGGACGGCACGGAGCCGAATTATCGCCTTTAGCAGCGTGAAGGCCGTCACCAGCCCGAACGTCGCGATGGCCGCAAAGAACGCAATGCCCCGAACGTCGGCGGCCGCGATGATGGCGATGCTCGCGATCATCACAGAGCAAAAGAGCGTTGAACCGAACATCGAAAGCAGCCACAAATTCGGCGAATAGACACGCGTGATCTTCATCTGGCGCGTCGTGAATTCAAGCATTTCAGCAAGCGTCTGATGCTCAAAGCTTGCGCAAAGGGCACGCGGCACGAACACAAGATCAAGGCCCGCATCATGAACGGCACGTGTCATTGCAAAATCGTCGCTTAACGCGCCTTCCCACTTTTCAGCTACGCCGATCTGTTCGAATGTACTGCGGCGAGCCGCCATCGAACCGCCCCAGCAGAAATTCGAACGCAAGTTCGGCCCGAGCGCCGATGCGACCGACGCATTCCAAACGGAGGCTAGTTCGGAGCCGAGTTTTCCATTCTCCGAGATCAGCCAGCGATAACCCGTCGCCGCACCGACGCCCGGCCTCATCGCAGCGGCGGCGAGCGATGCGAGCCAATCGGGACGCGTGCATGCGTCCGAATCGACGAAGGCAAATACCTCCGAGCGCTCGTCGGCCTGCCCGGGATCGCAAAAAAGAAGATTCGCGATCTTTCTGGCTCGACCCGACGGCCTTCGGAGCGATGAGCAAGCGGGCCGAGATGCCGCGTCCGGCGTGGCGGCCGATCGCGTCCTCGATCTTCTCGACAGCCGCATCTCCTTTATCGTCAACAATAAAGAGTATTTCGTACGCGGGATATGCCTGCGTAAAAAGCCTTTCGAGATTCTCGTCAAAAGTTCGGTCAACGCCGCGGCAGGGAGCAAAGACGGTCGCGAACGGCAGGCCGTCACCGACCTCGCCCGTGAGCCCGTTGAGCAGGAATCGCTCGTAAACTATGCCTCCGCGAAATGACCGATAGCTCAGCCAGATCAGGATCGCAGCAAAAAAGAAGTAAACGTAGATCAAGCCGGTTCTAGTGGAAACGTTTGTGTCCGTCGCTCGGAGAGCGTTCGATGAGCGGCCTTAGCTGCTCGAATGTTCGGTCGATAGCTCCGCGGTTGTTGTTCATAGCAGCTCTTGCACGCTCTCCAAGCCCTTTGCGTTTTTCGGGCCGATCGAGCAAGGCACAAAATTCCTTTGCGAGAGCAAGCGAAAAATCCGCGGACGCGTCTTTCGTTAGCTGGATGAGAGCTTCACGCTCGACGAACTCTTCGACGATCGCCGCAAAATTATGCGTGTAAGGGCCGGTGATCATAGCCTTTCCGGCGGCTGCAGGTTCGAGGACGCTTTGGCCCCCGTGCTCGATCAGGCTTCCGCCGACAAAGACGATCTCGGCAAGCGGCAAGGCGGCCCGCAGTTCGCCGATCGAATCGAGCAGCATCACTTCGGCCGCCGCGTCCTCTGCGCCCGGAGGATCCGAGCGGCGGACCCACTGAAATCCCGAGTCGGCGATCAGGCGAGCGACATCGTCAAAACGCTCGGGATGACGCGGCACGAGCATCAGCCGCGGAAGCTCCTCGCGAGTTTTCTCCCAGGTCTTGTGAAAGGCCGCAAGGACAAGCTTTTCTTCCGGCTCGTGCGTGCTTGCGGCAATGATCAGCGGCGCGCCTTCGTTAAGGGCGAACCGCTCGCGAAACTCTTCGGTAAGAGCTTCTTCAGTTTGGGTGATCGAGTGATCGAACTTGAGATTGCCCGTAACTTTGACCTTGCTTGCCCGCATACCGAGGGCCATAAACCGGTTCGCGTCGGCGCCCGTCTGTATCAAGGCACGGTCGAAGTAGCCGAAGAGGCGCTTCATCGTTTTCTTGAACGCGGCGTAGCGTTTGAATGAACGCTCGGACATCCGGCCGTTGACGAGCGCGATCCGTGTGTGTGCTTTGCACGATTCGCGGATCAGGTTCAGCCAAAGCTCGGTCTCCAAAATAACGAGCAGCGACGGGCGAAAATGCCGAATGGCACGTCGCACCGTCCAACGCCAATCGAACGGCACGTAGAAGATCGCTGCTGCGTCCTTGAAGATCTCTTTTGCGAGGTTTTGGCCCGTCCGCGTCGTCGTCGAGACGATCAGCCGAACATTCGGATATTCGGTTCTAAGGCGATCGACGAGCGGCCTTGCCGCGTTCGCTTCGCCGACCGAAACGCAGTGCAGCCAGACGACCTTGCGGTCATCGGGCGTGAACTTTGGAAGAAAGAGGCCCAGCCTCTGAAAGAAACCTGCCGCCCGCTTTCCCCGAACGACAGCGCTTACCGCAAAAACGGGAAGCATCGCAAGGAAAGCGAGCGTGTAGATGAGGCTGTAAAGGACGAACATTGCAACTCCCGAGATAGATAAAGTCGCAAAAAGGGCGAAGTTGCAAAAATCGGCAGCCTACTTCACCCGTTCGATATAGCGGGCTTCCGCAGGATTTACGCGGATCTTTTCGCCCTCGACGATGAACGGCGGCACCTGAAGCGTCACTCCGTTCTCGAGCGTCGCCGGCTTGTTCGAGTTCGATGCGGTCGCGCCTTTCATCACAGGTTCGGTCGTCGTAACGGTCAATTCCATCGACGCCGGAAGCGTGATGCCGATCGGAGCGCCGTTGTAGAATTCGACCTCGATCGTCAGGTTCGGCATCAGCCATTGTGCTGAGTCGCCGAGGTCGTCCTCGGTCAAAGCGACCTGCTCGAACGTCTCATTGTTCATAAAATGATGATGCGAGCCGTCCGAGTAGAGATAGTCCATCTTGTGCTGTTCGAGCACTACGCGTTCGAGCGTGTCGTTCGAGCGAAAGCGGTACTCGAACGAGTTGCCCGTCAGCAGGTTGCGAAGCCTTGCCTGCACCATCGCTCGCAGATTGCCGGGCGTGTGGTGATGGAACTCCATTACCTTTACGGGAGCGCCTTCGTGAAGGATCACCATTCCTTTTCTGATGTCATTTGCTGAAATTGCCATAATAAAAAACTCCTTCGCTCCTTGCCTTTTGCGAAGGAAAAAAACGAAGGAGTAAGTTTAGGTTTCCCGTGTCCTTTTTGTCTAGTTGACCACGACGAGAAATTTGAACGTGCCTTTCCACGGATCGGCCTTCCTGCACTCGGTCACGGTGATGATGTAGTCGCCCGCGGCCGTCGGTGAGACATTATTCTTATCGTGGCAATCGGCGGCCATATCCTGCTCATAATGCGAGCCCTTCGGCGGCGTGACCGAGATCGAGATGGAGTTATCTCCCGTGTTCTCAGTAGTTAAGGTCTGGCCCTCGCGGACGCGGATCACGAACGTACGCTTGCTTTTCCAGCTCGAAAGCGTGCCGCGGACGGTTTTTTCGGTCGCGCCGCGGGCGAATTTTATCCGAGTCGGGTGTCGCTGCCCGTACGCGGCGGTCGAGAACGCGAACGCGATAAAGGCCATTGCCGCGATCAGAAATGCCTGCCTCATTTTTCTTTTTCCTTGTCGCCGAACGGAAGCGGCGGCGGTTCTTCGCCGGGTTTCGGAGCCTCGCGATTCATACCGGCATAGATCCCGATGATCTGATCGACCCATTCTTTCGCCTCGGCCATTTCGGGGTCGGCTTCGAGTGCACGTCGATAATCGCCGAGTGCTGACGGGTACTGCCGAGCATCCGTGAGGGCCATTCCGCGGTCAAAATACGCCTTGGCGAGGGCCTTCTTGGCTTCTGCGCTTTTAGGTGACTTCTTGAGAGCGGCATCTGCGGCCTTGATGGCGGCGTCAAATTTCGCGGTATCGATCGGTGTGCCGCTCTGGGTCCATTTCGACTTTGGCTTCGACGGATCTGCGGCCGCCGGTCCCGGGCCGGTCGGTTCATTCGAATGCGCGATCACCGATTGCTCGGGGAGACTATTGCTGTTCGAAGGTGCCGTGTTCTCCGAGACACGAACTGCATTAGTGCCGCAGGCGGCGAAAGCCGCGGCCGACAATAGGATGCAAAGTTTACCGATATTCTTCATTTTTTCTCTACGTAAGGCCTTGCCTGAACAATATAGATCTTTCCGTCGATCATTCCCCACTCTATATCCTGAGCAGCGGAGCCTCCAAACGCACGCTTGATCGAAAGTGCCGCCCGGGCGAGGGCGCGTGCTTCCCGGTTCGTGAGAACACGCTGGTCCGGCCCGGCACACGTCTCTCTCGCAGGGCGAAGGTCGCCAAGCTTTTCGTCGAACTCAAGCGCGCTCTGCTGCTGGGAAAGCGTCTTTACTGTGATGGAATTCGCCCAGCTATTGAAAAGAAGCTGCTCCGGGATGCCGTCGTTATCGACGACCTTTGAATTGTGTCCGCAGACGGCGGAAATATACACCATCCCGCGGGCACGATCGTCAAAGGGGTCTTTCGTGATCATCACGCCGCCTTTTTTCATATTGACGCCGACCTGCACGAGGGCAGACATATAGACGTCCGTCTGGCTGACGTAATTCCGGACGCGGGCTTCGTACGCATCAAAATTCCAAAGCGAAGCCCAAACTTTCTTGACCGCGGTTATCAGCGACTCGTCATCTATCACGTTGGCAACACTCGAATAAAGTCCGGCGCCGCTGAAGTTCGGCAGGTCCTCGCTGTTCGAAGAGCTGCGGACAAACACGGGCTTGCCGCCGATCTGCGAATGCCATCTTTCGAGGATCTCTTTCTTCAGCGACTCATCGAACTTTCCCGCAACGATCTGTCCGCGAAGCTCGACCAGCTTTTGACGCCGAACTCGCGGGTTATGAACGAAATCGTTGTTGTCCAAAAGGCGGAGAATGACGTCATTAAATCCGTTCTCACGCATAAACTTGTCGTACCAGTGGAACGGGATCCCGAAGCCGTCGGGGATCGTCACGCCGCGGATCCTCTTATTAATCATCTCGCCGAGATTTGCCGCCTTTGAGCCGTACGCGATGCTGTCGCGCTTCCGCATCGCGGCAAGCGGAGCAAGCTTCGTGACGGTGAGATTCACGGGCGGTATCTGGTCGTCGGGCGGATTCGGAATATCCTCGGAGCGTGTCACGCGTTCGAAAGAATAGTCGGTCGATCTTGCTTCGAGCTTGATCCAATACGTATTCAGGCCGCGGAAAAGCTTATCGGCGTCCTTGATATAGACGTTCGGGATGCCCCAGCCTCTTGCGAGGATATTCACGTGCGAGAGCGGCGACGAAGGGCGAGCGACGATGATGCCGCGAACCGGCGGCAAAGACTGCGGCAGTTCGCGAAGGACGATGATCTCGTTGTCGCCGATCTCGACCGTGTCGTCGAGCTTGTCGATGATGTGCAGGCGTCCGACCGTGCTGCCTGTATTCAGCGGAAGATAGACCTGATTCCGATTCAGCTCGTCCTGCGAGACGCGTTCGATGCCAAGTGAGCGCGACGCCGCGTCCTGTCGGTCGGAGTTCGGTTTGAATGCGACGTGCGTATAGAACGCGGCGTTTATCGCATCATCCGCGAGCTTGATGAGCTCGCTCGTGGCCATATCGCCTTCCCAAAGCTCCCAAGTGAACTTTTCCACGGGTTCCTGCCAGGCGATCGTTCCGACCAGAAAACGGCGATTCTCGTCGATATAGATCGGCTTGAAAATGTCCGCGCCGCGAGGCACGAGATACCGCGAGAGCAGAAAATCCTTGTGAAAACGGAAACGCTGGGAATTGATGAAGTAGATGCGGTTCTTCGCGAGGCGGTCGATGACGAACATCACGTGCGGCAGTGCGTACGGCGTTCCTTGCTGATAGACACGCGCCAGGGAATCGAACTCTGCGCGCGACGCGATCGCCTTGACGGCGTCATTCTTTGAGATCGCGATCTGCGGACGTGGTTTTGTAGGTGAATCGCCCTTGACGCGTTCGCCTTGAGACTGAGCCGCGGATGTGCCGGCAAGGGCGGCGAACACGAGAAATGCCGACAGCAGAACGGGGAAAAATTGCTTACCTTTCATTAATATCGATCTTGCTCAAGCGGCTGTGCGTCTCTTCAGCTCCTGCTTTTTCAGGAACCGCTCGCGAAATTCTTTCGCGTCGTCCGGCCCTTCCTGCACAAAGCCGAGATCACGAATGATGCCGTCCTGAAGACGGTAGATCCAGCCGTGAATGATAAGTTTCTGGCCGCGTGCCCAGGCATCGGTAACGACGGTCGTGTCGGCCGTATTGATCACCTGGCGTGCGACGTTCAGCTCACACAGACGATCGACGCGTTCTTCGCCGTCGAGGTTGTCCAGATCATCCGAGTAGAGATATGCGGTCTCGCGTATCAACTGCAGCCAATTGTCGATAAGGCCGTGGCCGATGGACTCCAAGGCCGCACGCACGCCGCCGCAGCCGTAATGCCCGCAGACGATCACGTGTTCGACCTTCAGGACATCGACCGCGAACTGCAGGACCGAGAGGCAGTTCAGGTCGCCGTGGGCAACGATATTCGAGATGTTCCGATGTACGAAAACCTCACCGGGCAGAACGCCGGTGATCTGGTTGGCCGGAACGCGGCTGTCCGAGCATCCGATCCAGAGGTATTCGGGAGCTTGCTGAGCGGCAAGTTTCGCAAAGAAGTCCGGCTCACCTTCAAGCTGTGCGGCCGCCCATTTCTTGTTGTTATCGAGAAGCCGCTTTATGCGTTGCATAACTGCATTCTATCTGTCCTAGGCGGTGAGGACAACGCAGACACGGCATTAGGTGTGTCATTCTTCGTCCGTTGAGGCCGCCGGACCGCTCGCCGCTTGACGCGATTCGATGCGGCCCTTCAGGCGGAATCGATATCCCAAAAAGAACATCGAACACGCAAGAATGAACGTGGAAAAGGCCCAGTCTTGATCGCCGGCGGTAAAGAAATATGCGAACGCCGCCGCAAGGAGAAACCCCGCGAGGTAAAAGACGAGTTCGAGGCGGCGGCTGGACATCGCTAACGTGCCGCCTTGTCAAAACTCTTGCCGGAAAGATACCCCGAGACCGCTCGGAACATTCTAAGAAGCCGGCGTACGATCTTCGGCAGGAACCAAAGGAATCCCACAAGAAATGCCGCCAGGATCGCGGCGATCAGGATCGGAGCAAAGACGGCAAGCAGAACGCCTACGAAGGCGATGACGTCCTCGACGATCGAAAGCGTCCAATTCGAGATCGGCTCGGGCGAGAGATTTGCGGTCACTCGGGCCGCGGCCTTCGTCCCGTGAGAAGCGAAGGCGAGTCCGCCGCCAAGCAATGCGGCAGAGATCGTGACCGACGGGTCAAGCTGGCTCGTCGCCGCGTATGCGACGACCGCTCCTGCCGGGACACGGATGAAAGTGTGCACGACATCCCAAACGCTATCGACGTACGGGATCTTGTCGGCGGCGAATTCAACGATATAGAGCCCGCCGGCGATGCCGATGATCCACCAGTTATCGAGCACCTCAAGGCCGCCCGGCAGCTTTACGCCCGCAAACTTTTGAAGAAGGCCGAGCACCGAAACCGTTGCATACAGGTTGATGCCCGACGTCCACGCCGAACCAAGAGCGAGCGATAATGTAGAGAACCATTCCATCTTGAGTCTTGCCTCTTTTGTCGGCCCGCAGCCTTTATATCATTCTACGCTCGCGGCGTCATCATCTTTCTTTACGCCGAATTTTTCGAGCCTGTACTGCAGCGTACGAAACGTCAGGCCGAGAAGTTTGGCCGACCTTGTGATGTTGTTATCGGTCCTTTCCATTGCCTGCATTATCAGGCTGCGTTCGAGGTCCTCGAAGTTGATGCCTTCGGCCGGAAGTTTGAAGTCCGCGTTCGCATCTGCAGCCGCAGGCCGAACGGCGTTCGTCATCTCGGGCGGAAGGTCGTCGAATGTGACGGTATCGTTCTCGCAAAGCAGGATCGAGCGTTCGATCGCTGATTCAAGCTGTCGCACGTTGCCGGGATACGAATACTCATCAAGGATCTTGCGTGCTGCGGCATCGATCTTGATCTTGTGGTCTGTGCCGCGCGTGTGTTTCTTCACAAAATATTCGATCAGGACGGGAATATCCGAGCGGCGTTCCCTGAGCGGCGGAAGCTCGATCGAGAGTACATTCAGGCGGTAGTAGAGATCCTCGCGAAAGCGTTTTTCCTCGACCATATGCAGCAGGTCGCGGTTAGTTGCCGCGACGACGCGGACATCGACATCGATCTCTCTGGTGCCGCCGACGCGCCGTATCCGTTTCTCCTGCAGTGCCCGAAGTATCTTTGCCTGCAGCGAGATGTCGAGTTCTCCGATCTCGTCCAGGAAGAGCGTTCCGCCGTGTGCGATCTCGAACAAACCTTTCTTGTCCGAAACGGCTCCCGTGAACGAGCCTTTCTCGTGGCCGAAAAGCTCAGATTCAAGCAGATTCTCGTTGATCGCGGCGCAATTGACGGCCTGAAAAGTTTCGTTCGAGCGGAGGCTGTTCGCGTGTATCGAACGGGCGATGAGCTCCTTTCCCGTGCCGCTCTCGCCGCGGATGAGCACGGTCGAGCTCGATTTTGCGATCTTCAGTATGAGTTTCTTGACCTTGTCCATCTCCGGCGAGACGGAGACGATCTCGGCGTCGAGCGTCGAGAGTTTCTTTAGCGCACGTGCGATCGTTTCGAGCAGCTTTTCGCTGTCGTAAGGCTTCTGCAGGTATTCGAACGCTCCGAGGCGCGTCGCGTCCACCGCGGAATCGACCGAACCGTGTGCCGTCAGCAGGATCACGATGATGGACTTGTCGAAATCCGTGAGGGCCTTGAGCAGGTCGAGGCCGCTCATTCCGGTCATCTTCAGATCGGTCAGAACAAGGTCGAAGTGCCGGTCGGCAACGAACTTCATCGCGGCTTCGCCTGAAGCCGCCGTCGTTACGTCGTAGCCCTCGCCGGACAGTATCTCTTCAAGTATCTCTCTTTGATTTTTCTCGTCGTCAACAACGAGGATGGATTTACGGGCCATAGGAATTCGCGAGCTGTATTTTGAAATGAGTTATAGCACATCCGCTCGCCAAAGCAAGATCTTCACCCTCGGCGACGGCGTTTTCACTGCGACGCGCTTAACGCAGTTTTGGTTGTGCGCCTTTGCTGTCTTCAAGAGGCCGAGGTTCGCGGTTCGGAGCTTTCTTCCCGCCAACGCGGAAGCCGTACTAGGAACGTGGCTCCTTCGCCCTCGACCGAATCAACGCCGATCTCGCCATTGTGGATATCGACGATCTTTTTTTACGATCGCGAGGCCGAGGCCCGTGCCGGTCTCTTTGGTCGAGAAATAAGGCTCGAATATCGAGGTGAGATTCTCTTCGGGTATCCCGCGGCCGGTATCGTGGATCTCGATCTCAACGAATTCGCCGTCGTCCGACGGTGCGATCTTAGCCGTAAGCTTGCCGCCGGTAGATTCCATGGCCTGGATCGCGTTGATAAAGAGATTGTTGAAGACCGAGCGCAGGAATTCGGGGTCGCCAAGTATCTGCGG
This sequence comes from Acidobacteria bacterium OLB17, assembly GCA_001567505.1. Lineage (GTDB taxonomy): Bacteria > Acidobacteriota > Blastocatellia > Pyrinomonadales > Pyrinomonadaceae > OLB17. The sequence continues at coordinate 22,519 of LLEU01000039.1, forward strand.
CACGTTCTCGTGCTCTGCGACAGAAACGGTGATGCCTTTTTCCTCGGCCTGAGCCTCGATGATCCGGAGCGAATCCTCAACGACCGACCGTGCATCTATCGCACGCAGGTTCGCCGTGGCGGGCCGCGAATAGTTCAGAAAATCCGTGATCTGGCGGTTGATGCGAGCGACCTCTTCCTTTAGCTGCGAGGTGAGCTTGTTGAATTTTGCCTGCTTTTCCTCGTCTGCGGGTGCGAATTTATTCCGCAGGTGGTCGAGCGTCAGGTTTATGTAATTCAGCGGATTGCGTATCTCGTGGGCGATCGCCGAGCCGAGACGACCGACAACGGCCGACTTCTCCGCCTGCTGGAGCTTTGCTTCGAGCTCGGTCTTTTTCTCCAACTCGGCGGTCATCTCGTTGAAGTTTGCGGCGAGGCGGCCGAGTTCGTCCGTCCGGGTCTCATCGACTCGAACTGTCAGGTTGCCGTCGGCGATCTCGCGTGCTGCTCGCGAAAGGTCCGCGATCGGGCGCGTAAAACGAAACACAAGCAAGATCGTGATGAGCGACGAGATCAGCAAGATGGCAAGCGTATAGAGCAGCGGCTGCGCGGCGCGTTCGGCCGCGGCGGTCTTGTCGTTGTAGAGCAGCACCATCACGTACCAGCGGCCGCGGCTCGTTTCGATCGGAATGGCGTGAGCTTCGCCGTCGTGTTCTTCGCTGCCGGTCGCAGGACGATTCGGGAATTTTGAGACGTCGCTGCCGAGCCGCTTGTCTTCGAGCAGAGGCGGCAAGTCCTTAAGATCGCTTAAATTTTTGTAGCCGATATCGCCGTTCGGCAGCGTCGAAGGCAGGTTCTCGGGCGAAAGGCAATCAAAGATCCGCCATTCGTTGTCGATGACGATGATGTCCTGGATCCGTCGCCGCGACTCTTCATCAAGCAGCGTCTGGCCGGGCAAATTGATCAGGTCGCGGATCCGATCCGGGCTCGTCACACTGCTTATCCCGACGGCAAAGCCCGCAACTATCGCCCTTTCCTGCCTTTCACGTAGTGCATAGTTCTCCTGCTGCGTCCTTAGATTCAGGAAATACTGAACGCCAAGCGTTGCTATCAAAAGCAAGGCAAGGATCAGGACGAGGCGTCCGCGAAATGTGCTCAGGAATGGCATTATTTTGAGTTTACCCGAAAGCTTTTCTTATAGCCGTCATCAAAAGTACTTGCAAAGGCCGGATGCCGAATGTTAAGCTGTCGCTTAGTTTGTTCGCAAACTCGGGCCGCGAAAAGACGCATTGCCGGCCCTCCCGAAACACAAGACAAATCGGTTTTTTCTTCCCGTTCAAGGCATTGAGGTTTATGTCCCTACGAAAAGTGATCATTTGGCCGCTTGTTAGTTGTCTTGCGGCACTGCTCTTGTTGTCCGGTATCGTTTCGGCTCAGAAGAAGCCGAAAGCTTCTAGCAAGTCTAAGGCATCTGCCTCGAAAGCTGACAAGAAGGCCGACAAGAAGAAAGCGACCGCATCACGGTCGTCCCGCACGGCAAAGAAGGACACGAGGTCCTCATCCAAAAAAGAACGCCGTCGCAAAGAAAGACGACAAAAAGAGCAAGAAGGACAAAGCACGGTCGAAACGAGACAGGGACGACGACCGAGCGTCAACATCAAAAAAAGGTTCCAAGGCTGACCGCCGCCGCGAAGCGGCCGAGCGCCGCAAGCGTGAGGCCGAACGCCGTGCCGCGGAGCTTGCGGAACGCCGCCGCCGCGAAGCCGCCGCACGCGAGGCCCGCGAGCGGAAACTCGCCTTTGAACGCGGCCTTCGCACCGAGACAGTAGCAAATATTGCCGCCGACAACACCGAAGGCGAAGACCTCGCGATCCGCAGGATCGCCGTCAACGCACTCGGGGGCCACGCCGGCTCCGTCGTCGTTATGGAGGCGCAGACCGGCAAGGTGCTTACGATCGTCAATCAGGATTGGGCCGTTCGAAAGAGCATCAAGCCGTGCTCTACGATCAAGCTCGTCACGGGCGTCGCAGGCCTGAACGAGGGCATTATCGACAAAGCCGACGGCTCGATCGAGAACGTGAAGACAAGGCGCCAGCTTGACGACGCCGTCGCCTATTCCGACAACGGATACTTCCAGCGCGTAGGCAAGATCCTCGGCAACGAGAAGATGATCGAATACGCGAAGGATCTGGGGCTTGGCCAGCCAACAGGCATCAATCTCGAAGGCGAAACGCCGGGCCGCCTTGCGATCGGCAACAACAACGCACGCATCTATTCGCACGGCGACGATTTCGAGGTCAGCACGATCCAACTTGCGGTAATGGCCGCCGCGATCACGAACGGCGGGCATCGAGTCGTGCCGCGAGTGCCGCGGAATTCGGTCGAAAAGGCCCGATTCCAGCCTTTCTATAAGGCCGAGGTCGGCCTTCCGCAGGCGAATGTCCGGCGGATCATTCCCGGAATGATGGGAGCGGCCGAATACGGCACCGCACGCCGCGGAATGGATCAGGATCTTGGCGTTGCCGGAAAGACCGGCTCGTGCATCGACGACGGTTCGTGGGTCGCTTGTTCACCTCGGTCGCACCGATCGAACGGCCGAAATACGCGATCGCCGTCATCACACGCGGCCAGAGCGAACGCGGACGTTATGCCGCCGGGATCGCCGCCCAGATCTATCACGCGCTCGCGGGAACGATAACTCGCACCGACCGGAACCTAGCACAGACCGAGTTTCACATACTGCCGAAGAATATCGCCGCCGCGAAGAAGGTCGTCGTGAACGATGACGATTCCGACGACAGCGACAGCATCGCCGACGGCACCGATACGATGCAGGAGACGCCAGACGGCCGCAAGGTGATCATTGTCGGGAACGCCGAGCGTGAACCCGCACGGCCGGAGAAGCTCGTAAAACGCACCGGTGATTCAAAACCGCTTTTTGCCCCCGTGGTCATTACTCCGGAAGAAGCGGCCCGCCAGAAACGCGAAAGGCTCGCGGATCCGCAATAGCGGCTTTTGCAGCGGCGGCCGCGGGTACGGCCTTGAGGCGGTTTAAGAGGCTCGCCCTTCTAAAACGCTCAATATTTTCGCGACTTTTCGCTTGACAGCCGGGCTTTCGGTGCGTGATTATTTAAGCTTCATTCGACCGCAAGTTTTGGAAGACTCCTGGATACACGGCGGCCCTGTGTATTTGCGAACCTTTGCAACTCGCGGCGGTATAAATACATCTGATTTCACGCAAACGGCCGGCCGATATGGCCGGTAACGGGCAAATAACGCTACACGCTCGCCGGGCGGCAACGCGGCGGAGGATTTAAGGTAATGAAGACGATTTTTCGATACAGTGTCTTGAGCGCGGTTTTCGCGATCTTTCTGACGGCCGGAGGCATTTCGGCCTTCGCACAGGACGCATGTGCGGACACTGCGACCCGCGATGCGCTCGAAAAGACCATCCGCGAGAATTCTACGATAAAGACGCAGGAAGCTCGTAAAAAGACGATCGATGCCGGCAAGGAGTTCATTGAGAAGTACAGCTCCTGCAAGGACGAGGCAGGCAACCCGATTAGCGCGGATCTTGTTGAGTGGCTCAAGGCGAAGATCCCTGTTTATGAAAAGATCTACCGCAACGAGGAGATCCGCTTAAAGGCGGTCGCTTTCGAGAAGCAGTTCTTCGACGGCATCAACACCAAGAATTGGAATCAGGTCTATGCAAGCGGCAAAGAGCTGCTCGCGATCGACCCGGACAAGTATCGCCCGGCCGAGATCGTGCTTGGTTCGATCGGACTTGACGAGACCGCAAAAAGCCCGCGTGTAAATACCTGGAACGACGACACGCTGAAGTATGCAAAGATGGCGATCGCCGATCTCGAGGCCGGCAAGAAGTTCGAGCCGTTGGGCTTTAAGCCGTTCGCTTACAATAACAAAGAGGACGCACTCGGCTGGTTGAACTATACGATCGGCTACATTCTCTCGTTCGACAAGAACGACAAGAAACAGGGTGTCGGTTACCTCTACAAGGCGACTCAGATCAAATCGACCACCAATAACATCGCTGAGGTTTACCGTTCGATCGGCTCGTTCTATATCGATGAGATGAACAAGCGGATCGAGGAAATGCAGGCTCTCGTGAAAGCACAGGATCCGGCAGCTCCCGATGATGTAAAGGCAGCTAAGGTCGCCGAGATCAAGGCAAAGCAGGGCGTTGTAAATGGGACCGCCGAGCGGGCGATCAACGCTTTTGCTCACGCAATCGCGATCGCCAGCAAGGACCCTAAGAATGCGGCGTATACGAAGGCCCTTACCGATACGGCAAAAGAGATCTACAACATTCGCTTTGGCAAGCCGGACGGTTTTGATACCTTCCTTGCCACCTCGGGTGCAAAGGACCTTGCAAATCCGGCAAGCGCCGTAGAACCGGTGCTCGACGCCGACGCGAATGCGGAGACGCCTGCCTCGACACCGGCAAAACCGGCAGCTTCGACGTCCTCGCCGAAACCCGGGACGGCCGCAAAGGCTTCGACCGACGGCGCAAAGTCAAAGGGCACGCGCCAGTAGGCCGGTTCGACCGAGATCCTCCTGATCAGGAAACCGGACGCCTCGTTCAATCGGGCGTCCGGCTTTCTTTTTTGCTACACTTTTCCTCTATGTTTGCGAACCTTAATGACCTCGAAAAGGTCATCGGCCACAGTTTTCGCGACATCAAACTGCTCGAAAGGGCCGTGACCCATCGCTCTTGGGCGTTCGAGAATCTTCCCGGAGCCGACGAGACCGGTTCGCGGCAGGCGGAGAACGAGGTTCTTGAGTTCGTGGGCGATTCCGTGGTCGGGCTCGCCGTTGCCGAGGAGCTTTTTGCGCTTCATCCGACGCTTGACGAAGGCGGCCTGACGTTGATGAAGCACCATCTGGTCTCAACGGCGACACTTGCGGCTGCGGGCGAGGCGATAGAGATCGGCAAGTTCCTGCGGGTCGGACGCGGTGAAGAAAAAACGGGCGGGCGAAAGAAACGTGCACTGCTCGCGAACACGATCGAGGCCGTGATCGGGGCCGTTTTTCTCGACAGTGGATATATTGCGGCCCGCACGGTCGTAAAACGCCTCATCGGAGGCGAGATAAAGGCCGCGACGCCCGAGCGCTCATTGGATTACAAATCGCTGCTTCAGGAAAGGCTCCAGGGTGCGAAGCTGAACGCACCGGTTTACAGCCTGATCAACACCGACGGCCCGCCGCACGAAAGGATATTCTTCGTCGAGGCCGTCTGGGAAGGCGGAAGCTCCCGCGGCGAGGGCCGTTCGATAAAGGCCGCCGAGATGCTTGCCGCCCGGGCGGCACTTGATCACTTGCTTCGGAAGCTTCGGGGAACGACAATTAGATATTTGACGCGTTTTTTATGAGTGAAGAGAAAGAGACGCCCGTCGTCGAGACGGCCGGGGAAGAGAAGCAGGAACCAAAGCCTTCCGGCCCGCCAAAATCCACCTTTCGAGAATATTTCGAGTCGCTGGTCATTACGTTGATAATGGCCCTTTTCGGGATGACGTTCATCGTTCAGGCCGTGACCGTGCCGACCGGTTCGATGCAGAATACGATCCTTGTCGGCGATTATCTGCTCGTAAACAAATTCATTTTCACTCCGGGCGGCCACGACCTGCCGTTCCTGCCCCAGCGTGAGATCCGCCGAGGCGACGTTATTGTCTTCAAGTATCCGGGCAACAGGGTGCGTCCGGACAAGGACCGTGACCGCAAGCCCGTGCCGCTCGAGGCCTACAAGCTCAACTACGTAAAACGCGTCATCGCGTTGCCGGGCGAAACCGTCGAATTCCGTGATAACCACGTTTACATCAACGGCGAACTCCTCCCTGAGCATCGCATTATCGGCGATGCGCCGAGCCGCGATGCCGCGCTTGTAACCCACGAATTCGAGGAGCGGAAGCCCGAGGATAAATGGAACGTTTATTACAGCCAGGATTCGATGGATGCAGTAAATGCCGGCCAGCATTTGCCGACCTCGCAATATGAATTCGCGACGAAGGGAAAGCCGATGGTCGTGCCGCCCAACAATTTTTTCTGTATGGGCGACAGCCGCGACGACAGCGAGGACAGCCGTTTCTGGGGTTTCGTGCCGCGTGAGCTGATCATCGGACGTGCGATGTTCGTCTATTGGTCGTGCGACCGCGAGGCCTCCAACGGCAGTATGCTCGGCTGCATCACGAATCCGCGTTTGAGCCGCATCGGCACATTGATCCGTTAAGCAAGTCGTTATGGATATCAAATTTACGAATCCGGTAAAGGCCGCCCGCGAAAAGCGTGGGCCGATCGTCGCACTCGAATCGACCGTGATCTCGCACGGCCTTCCGTTCCCGCAGAATCTTGAGACCGCCGCTGCGGTCGAGGAGATCGTCGAGTCCGTAGGCGCAACGCCCGCGACGATCGCCGTTCTCGACGGCGTGATCTGCTGCGGCGTCTCGAGGGACGAGCTTAACCGACTTGCGACCGAGGACGGCATCCGAAAGATCTCCCGCCGCGACATTGCGGTCGCCGCCGCCAAACGCCTTACTGCGGCGACGACCGTGGCAACGACGACGCTTATCGCACACGCGGCGGCCATCGACGTTTTTGCGACCGGCGGCATCGGCGGCGTTCATCGCGGCTATTCAGCGGACGTTTCCGCCGACCTTCCCGAACTTGCGAATACGCCGATCACGGTCGTCTGTTCGGGGCCGAAGATGATCTTGGACGTTGCGGCGACGCGTGAATGGCTCGAAACATACGGTATTACCGTCCTCGGATGGAAATGCGACGAGATGCCCGGATTCTATTCGCGAACGAGCGGCCTCGCCGTTGATGAGCGTGTCGATTCTGCCGAGGAAGCCGCAGCGATCATTCGCGGCCGCGACAAGCTCGGGCTAAAGGGTGCGGTACTTGTCACGGCGCCCGTTCCCGCCGAATACGAGATCGAACTTGAAGAGGTCGAGAGCTTTCTTAATGAGGCCCTGCACGAGGCCGCGTCCCTGAACGTTTCGGGCAAGGAGACGACGCCGTTCCTGCTTTCTTCGCTGGTCGAAAAGAGCGGCGGCCGAACGCTTGCCGCGAATATCGCCCTTCTCAAGAACAATGCGAAGGTCGCGGCCGAGATCGCCGTTGCTCTAAAAGCTATCTAGTTCGAGGTCGCTCCCGGAATCTTTGATTCGAGATTCTCGAGGCGTTTCTTCGCTAAGGCGGCCTCATCCGATCGCGGGTAGGACTTAAGGATCTCCATCCACGCCGCACCGTCGTAATGAAAAGCTCTCGCCTCGGTATCGAACAGGAAAACGATGCCTTCCTTGCGATAACGGTCAAGCATATTGAAGTTCAGAAAGTAGCTGTGCAGAGGAGCGGACGACGCCGCCATTTCCGCACGTTTGAGGCGGGAATTCGCATCCTTCGTGAGTTTTAGGGCCGCCTCTTCGATGATGTCGCCATAGAGCAGCAAGATCCCGGGGCGAAGGCTCGCCTTCGGGTAGAGTTTGAGAAATTGGCCGGCGATCTCGATCTTATCAAAGCCGGTCGAGGCGAGGACGAGCTTTGCAAGGCGTTCCTCGTCCTCTTGTCGGGACGAAAAGAATAAAGCCTCGGCCTGCACCCAGCCGTAGTTCTGCGGCGGCGCGATCACCTTGTAGAACTTTACGCCGTCAGCCTCTTTTACGTCCTGGATCCTGACCGTGCGGCCACGCTGCATTCGGTGGACGGCCTCAGAAAAGAGGCTCGGCTTGATCCGCAAGACCGAGAGGCGTACATCGATAACGACCGCCGACTTCCCGATCTCCGGCGCGCGCGTTCGTGCGGCCGATGCCGTTGTCGGGCGTTTTTTTCTGGCCGAAGGCCGGTGCGAGAAGGAAGAGTAGGAGAAGCGTGAGAGCAAAGGTTTTCCTCATTTTTTCTTAAGTTTTTCTTTTGCGGCGAGCACTTTTGCGGCCGTGCCTGCGTGATGAAAATGGCAGATCGCGATCGCAAGCGCGTCTGCGGCGTCGTGCGGCTTTGGTATTTCCTTTAGCCTTAAAAGCACGCGGACCATTTCGCCGACCTGCGCTTTTTCGGCGTTGCCGTAGCCTGCAACGGTCGATTTCACGAGCCGCGGAGCATATTCGGCGATCTCAAGGCCGTATTGTTCGGCGAGCAGCAGGGTCGTGCCGCGAACCTGCCCAAGCTTGATCGCGACGCCGACATTCACTGCGTAGAACGTATCCTCGACCGCAAGCACATCGGGCGAAAACCGCCCGACGATCTCCGCGACGCCGTTGTAGATATTCAGCAGCCGCCGCGAGAAGGCCTGCCGCCGATCGGAGCGGACGGTCCCGAAATCAACGAGTGAATATCGCGAATTCGCACCTTCAACAACGCCCCAACCTAGCGTTTCGCTGCCGGGATCGATTCCTAGAACACGCATTTTTAGGCAGTAAAGATCGAGTGCGAGTTTAGCAAAAACCATCGAAACTTACGAAGCCCGAGTCGGGGCGGCCGGCCGCGTTTTTGCGTAAATCCGCTGTAATTCTTATCATCAAAAGCAGAAATGCAAGAACCGTTGACAATGACGAGTGCGGGCGAGGCAGCTCCGGAGAAGCCGTTCTCGAGCGTCCGCGTGCTTCTGGCCGGAGCGATCGACTACGCGGGATTGTTCCCGCCGTCGGCCGTTTCGATGAGTGAGGCGGTCGCAAATTACGCTGCCTACAAGCACGGCGAATATTCCTGGATGCTCGGCCGCTTTGTCGTGACCGCAAGCCGTCTGAATGAATTCGCCGCCGAGGCCGCAATGGTCTTGAAGAAGGGCGAAAAGCCGTGGCACGTGGCGGTGGTCGCCGGCGACGACATCGAGCTTTCGACGTATGCGGTGGTCGAGTTCAACGCGGTCGAGCGCACGCGCTTCATCGCAGACGTGATGGAGGTGAAGGCACCGACGGTCGAGGACATCGAGAACGCATACCGCATCATCCCGCGAACCGTTACCGCGTATTACGAGGTCCCGCTCACCGAACGCCTGCCCGAGCTGATCGCAACGCTTGCATTGCGCGACCAGCGGGCGAAGATCCGTACTGGCGGCATTACGCCCGAAGCTTTTCCGAAGGAGCACGACATCGTGCGGTTCGTGCGTGCGTGTTCGGCCGCGAACCTGCCGTTCAAGGCGACGGCCGGGCTTCATCATCCTCTGCGATGCCATCGCCCGCTTACCTACGAGCCGGACGCTGTAACGGGCAGGATGCACGGCTTCCTGAACCTTTTCCTGATGGCGGCGTTCGTCCGCGACGGCCGGCACATCGCTCTGCTCGACGAATTGATGGCAGCGCGCGATGCGAGTGAATTCCGGTTCGACGAGACGGGCGTCCGTTGGCGGAACGAGTACGTGCTGACGCTTTGGCAGCTCCAACAAGCCCGTCTCTCCGGCATTCAGTCGTTCGGTTCGTGTTCGTTCGTCGAACCGATCGTTGACCTTAAAGAGCTCGGCATTTTCTGACACGGGCCGCATCCATTTTATGACCTACGAGATCAATGAAACTCACGACCCGGAACTGCAAAGCTGGGTCGAATCGGCGAACGATCCCAACACGGATCTTCCGATACAGAACCTTCCATTCTGCAGGGCCTTGGACACAAAAAGCTCCGGCGACATCTTCGTCGGTGTTGCGATCGGCGACAAGGTGCTCGAATTGAGCGACGATGTGTGTGCCGCACTCGGAACGTCGTATCCGTTCGGCGAAACTTCGCAGGCAGTGATCACGGGCGTTTCGCCGCAAAGACTTTCGGAATTGCGGCGTGCCGTTTCACGCGGGCTCGCAAGTGATGCCGCGGACGATGTGCGTGAAACGCTTTCCTTCGACCTTCACGCGCTTGATGATTGCGAGATCCTGCCGGCGTTCCGCATCGGGGACTACACGGATTTCTACTGCTCGATCTTTCACGCAACGAACGTCGGGTCGATGTTCCGCCCTGACAATCCGCTGATGCCGAACTACAAGTACATCCCGATCGGTTATCACGGGCGTGCCTCAAGCATCGTTTTGAGCGGCGAGGACATCAAACGTCCTCACGGGCAAAATCGGAGCGACGCGGAAAAGCCGCCGATCTTCGTGCCTTCGCGAAATCTCGATTACGAGATGGAACTCGGCTTTTTCGTCGGGCAGGGGAACGAACTCGGCTCGCCGATCCCGATCGAACGGGCCGAAGAACACATTTTCGGCGTTTGTCTCGTTAACGATTGGTCGGCGCGTGATATGCAGGGCTGGGAATATCAGCCATTGGGGCCGTTCCTAGCGAAGAATTTCGCGACGAGCATCTCGCCGTTCGTCGTGACGATGGAGGCGCTCGCACCGTTCAGGACAAAGGCGTTCGAACGCGCCGAGGAGGATCCGCGGCCGCTCGAATACCTGAGCAGCGAACGGGACCGCAGATTCGGCGGGCTTGATATCAATTTGGAGGTTTACATCGAGACCGAGCGGATGCGAAAGGAGAACGCTGCGCCGTTCCGCCTGAGCCGCTCGAACACGAAAGACCTCTACTGGACGATCGGGCAAATGCTGACGCACCACGCATCCAATGGCTGCAACCTTCAGACGGGCGACCTTTTGGCGACTGGAACTGTGAGCGGCCGTGAAAAAGATGAAAGAGGCTGTCTGCTCGAGCTCACGTGGCGTGGGAAAGAGCCGATCGAGATGCCGACGGGCGAAGAAAGGCGGTTCCTCGAGGACGGGGACGAGATCATTATGAAGGGCTTTTGCGAGCGGGAAGGCTTCCGCCGCATCGGGCTTGGCGAATGCCGCGGGCGCATCATTCCTGCGGAATAAAAAAACTAAAGGTTCAGAGGTAGAAAGATATATGTTCAAACGGATATTCGCGATCGGTATGGTCGCTGCACTTTGGGTCGCTGCATACGCGGCCGTTCCGATGTCGGTGGATCCGGCTCACTCGAATGTGAGCTTCAGCCTGCCGATCTTGGGCGGTATGTCGAAGGTGACGGGCAAATTCGGCCAGTTCTCGGCCGACATCCATTTTGACGAGAAGGACATCACGAAGTCCTCCGTGACGGCCAAGATCAAGGTCGACAGCATCAGCACCGGCATCGGCGCACGCGATAATCACCTGAAGACGGCCGATTTCTTCGACGTCGAGAAATACCCCGAGATCACATTCACGAGCAAGAAGGTCGAGAAGAAAGGCGGCAAGTACATTCTCACGGGCGATTTCTCGATGCACGGCGTGACAAAAGAGATCTCTTTCCCGTTCACGATCCACGGCAACTGCGCCGACAAGAAGGCGGCCGCGGTCGAGCCGCCGTGCGGTTTCAAGGCCACGCTGCAGCTCAACCGCAAGGATTACGGCATCGCGTACGAACGCAAGGACAACCTTGATTTTATGGGCGATGTCGTCGATATCGACTTGAATATCCTCACAGCGAAACCGCGGCCTGCCGCCAAATAGGCGCGGAAGTGCGGTTCGATGCGTTCATCCTCGTCGGCGGGCGGTCTTCCCGATTCGGTTCGGACAAGGCCCTCGCCGATCTTGGCTCCATGACGCTGGCCGAGACTGCGGCGCGCTCGATCGAGAGAATTCCGGGATGTGCGGATGTTACGCTCGTGTCGGCAAATGAAACACAGTTTACGGACGCAGAAATGCCCCGTAAAGCCATTTTTGACAAGAATGCGGGCCTTGGTGCCTGGAGCGGGTTTCAGACGGCTCTAGCGGCCTCTAAATGCGAAATGACGTTCATCCTCGCCTGCGACCTGCCGCTCGTCGGCCGCGAACTCCTCGAAAATATCGTCACGGCCGCCGCCCGAACGGACGCTCCTGCGGTCGTGCCGCGTCAGCCGGACGGCCGCCTTCAGCCGCTCTGCGGCATCTATCGCACAGGGCCGGTGCTAGCGGCCGTCGATGCAAGGATCGCATCGGAAATGCGGCTTCCTTCGCTGATCTCGTTCGTCGAGGACATCGGCGCGGCCGTGCTTGAGCCTTCCGAAGGAGCCTCGCCCGACGAATTCCTCAACGTAAATACCCGCGAAGACCTCGAAAAAGCCCGCCGTCTCAGTTCGTAATTCCGTACGCCCGCGATGTAAAATAGCAAAAGGGTGATCGAGGACGTTTTCGATAAATTTCACGAAGAGTGCGGCATTTTCGGCATTTTCGGGCACGAAGAAGCGGCAACGCTGACGCAGCTCGGCCTTTTCGCGCTTCAGCATCGCGGGCAGGAAGCATGCGGCATTGTCTCGACCGACGGCCGCGATTTCTTCGAACACAGGAATAACGGCCTCGTCGCCGACGTTCTCAACCCTCACGCGCTCGAGAAGCTCCACGGCACGGCCGCCATCGGCCACACGCGTTATTCCACCGCGGGCAAGAACACGATCAAAGAGGTGCAGCCGTTCTCGGTCGCCTGCCAGCATGGCAAGATCGCCGTCTGCCACAACGGGAATTTGCCTTTTGCCGACGCACGCCGCCGCGAACTCGAACGCGAAGGTGCGATCTTCTCCTCGACCTCGGACACCGAGACGATCCTTCACGGCATCGCACGCGTCCACGAAGGCTCGGCTCTCAACGCGATCCGCGAGGTCATTGCCGCGACCGAAGGAGCGTTCTCGCTGCTTTTCCTGACGCCCGAGGCCATGATCGCCATACGCGACCCGAGAGGATTTCGGCCGCTGGTTCTCGGCAAATACAAGGACGCGTGGTGCGTTGCGTCGGAAACCTGCGCGTTCGACCTGATGGACGCCGAATACGTGCGCGAGATCGCGCCGGGCGAGATGCTGGTGGTAACGCGGGACGGCGTCGAATCGACGTTTCCCTTTGAGAAGAAGCCGAGCGCGGTCTGCACGTTCGAACACGTTTATTTCTCGCGGCCGGATTCGATCGTCTTTGGCCGCTCGGTGAACGAATCGCGGCACAAGATGGGCAAGCAGCTCGCCCTCGAGCATGCCGTCGAAGCGGACATCGTCGTGCCCGTGCCGGATTCGGGAGTTGCGGCGGCGATCGGCTATTCCGCACAGTCCGGCATCAACTATCGGCAGGCGATTATCAGGAATCACTACGTCGGCCGCACTTTTATCGAGCCTTCGCAATCGATACGCTCATTCGGCGTGCGGCTGAAACTCAACCCGATCAAGGATCTCATACAGGGCCGACGCGTCGTGCTTGTCGATGATTCGATCGTTCGGGGCACGACCTCGAAGAAGATCGTGCAGATGGTACGCGATGCCGGAGCGACCGAGGTGCATATGCGCATCTCCTGCCCGCCGACCGCACATTCCTGCTACTACGGCGTCGATACGCCGCATCGCAAGGACCTGATCGCATCGCGTATGTCGGTCGAAGAGACCTCGCGGTACATCGGCGCCGATTCGCTCGGCTACCTCTCGCTCGAGGGAATGCTCAAGGCCGTCGGCCTCGATAATGATTCCTCCTGCACCGCCTGCTGGACAGGCAAATACCCGACGCTGATCGCCGACGCGGCCGCCGGCTAGGAAGAAGAACGCGATGGACACGCCCCGAAGATACTGGTTCCGTGCAAAACGCTACGGCTGGGGCTGGGGTTTGCCCGCAACTTGGGAAGGCTGGCTCACCTTTGCGATATTCATCGCCCTTTTCGTGCTGCTCCTGAAATTCTTTCCGCCGCCCGAGCACACATTCACATTCGTCCTCGGCACCCTCGCACTCATCATCGCCCTCATCGCCGTCTGCTTCGCCAAAGGCGAACCCCCAAAATGGCACTGGGGCCGCAAAGGCTAGAGGCCAAGAAACACCGCTCAGTTCTGATCTATCACCTTTTTGATGTAGGAAGAATTTAGCCAGTACGCCATCTTTTTCTCTAGTTTGCCAGATGGAGCAAGCATCCTATCTGAACTATCCCGACCCTTTGGCCTAACGTGGCAGATCCGATCGTCAGATTCCTTGATGAAATTGGCGTGGTCTCCTGCGGCGATCTTCATCTGTGTATCGAGCCAAAATTTCCGGGCAATCTCCAGGTCACTAACAGGCATGGCCCAAAAGAATACCTTTCTTAAGCGTAAGGTGCCTGACGCATCGTACTGAAAGACGACAAAGAAGAATCTTTTTGTCAGTTCTTCTAGCCAAGCCGAATCTTCCCAAGTTTCAGAGACAATTTCACGGAACTGGATTTGCTTGAACGACATACTCTCTTTCGGCACACCGTTCGGTTTTAGCCGAACGGTTTTCAGCTCCACATTCGCTTTCTCAAATTCCTCGATCCGATCATTCTTCACTCCGAGAATTGCTTTCGCGAGCATGTAATACCTGTGCTTTGAACTAGACAGCGTGACGCCCGTTGCCGCAGCTATTTCAGCTACTGACTTGCCGTAGAATCGGGCGAATCGCTGTTCGACAAACCCTTCAAATGTTTGACCATCGCCATACGCTTTTTCGTCCTTTGCTGCAAGCTCTGATTGTTGTTGCAAACTGTCGTCGATAATGAAGTTGACGTACTTCGACTTTAGCGAGAACGCGCGCTGTTTAGCTTTTATCGGCGAATACGGCTGCGAACGCTTTGAGGAAGCGGCCGTGCTCCCTTTTGTACATGCCGCAAGGTATAAGGTGTCGCCTTCCGAGAGAAGGTGGGCCTCACCCTTTCGGATCTTTGTGACGATCTTAAGCCAATCGTCTCTTATTATTTTCAGATCCGCTTCTGGATAATTCCAAAGGCGGACTATCTTGAATAGTAGGTCAACATCAAGTTTTGCCGAGTCATGCAGATAGAAAAGGATCAGAAGTAGTTGATTCTTCTGCCAGAAACTGCTTGTTTCGAAGGTGCTGGCAGGTTCGGTCATATAGTTAATTATGTTGAGTACTAAGCGTTCTTTTGAGGCTAGATGCTTCTTTACATACTTCAACGGAGCCGTCTTGAGTTCGACGCCGGCCTCGGCAAAATCCGCCGATTTGTTCGAGTTCGGCTTATATCCAAAATACAGCTCTTCCACGAGCTGGCCGAGCCGCCCCTTCCCCCGAGCTCCTTTTAGTCTTGGTTCAGTAGCTACTACTTGACGGAGAGTTTTTCCCACCAGCCTTTGAGCAAACTCCTCTAATGAGTGAGGATCGGATGAGTCGTACCCTTTCATTTTTTTCTCTTGGTTCGAGCAACCCGATCAACCAGTTCGGTACCGATTTTTGATATAACCCCGACTACCAGAGCGTTCCCCATGAAGAATGCCCTTCGGATGTCGGAGACACCTTCCGTGTGGTTGTCGGGAAACATATTCAGCCTTTCAAGTTCTATTGGCGTGAGGCGGCGGAAGCTGCCGTCGGCCGTTTGGATCACATGCTTGAAACGCGACGGAGTAGCTCCTCCCTCACCAGTGATGATGGTTCGAGAAGGTTTGTCGAGCGGATCCGGAAAAGGCAACGGGCCTTCCGTGTAGCTATACTCGAATCCGGTCGTCTTATTTTTTCGCTGTTCGCTCTTTGATCCTTTAAGATATCTCCAGCGGTCGATCGACTCAGGCGAGATGTAGTACTCAAGTGGAACTGCTCCGTTCTTTTGGATAATCTGCTTTAGCGTCGTTTGGGGGCCATCGTAGTGCGGCGTGACCTTCGAGGTTGACACCATTCTTGTTATCATTACGCCCGCGTTATAGAACGGGGACGGATTGTCGCTTTTAGCGACATTACCATTGAAGGTCTTAGAGATCTGGTCAAGCCTTCCACGAACAGCAAAACCCTCTGTCTGCAATGCGTCGGCCACGGGAAAGGCGTTGGCAAATAAGCCTGTCCTCGCGGTCCAGTCCGGCAGATTCGATACCGCTGATAAGTTGTCATAGATCGCGGTGGAGTTATGATAGGCAAGAATGAAGATACGCCGCCTACGTTGGGGCATTCCGTAGTCCGCGGCATTGATTACACGCCATTCTACGGCATATCCAAGGTCAGAAAGGGACGCCAGCATTATCGCAAAGTCGCGTCCGCGTTGTTTTGCCGGTGATTTAAGAAGCCTATCAACATTTTCGAGAAGTAGATACTTTGGCTTCTTCGCATCAACGATCCTATGGATCTCCCACCAAAGAACGCCTTTTTTCCCAACAAGTCCCTTCGCGTGATTCAGCGTCTTGGCGACCGAATAGTCTTGGCAAGGGAAACCGCCGACCAATAGATCATGGTCAGGGATCTCGGACGCGGGAACCTTCGAAATGTCATCGTTGAAGTGCCCGTGAGGGCCAAAATTCTTAACGTAGATATACGAGGCATGCTGGGTTTTGGTGGCCGGTTCCCATTGGTTGCTCCATACGATATCGAACTTGTCGGATGCACGTTCAAGGCCAAGGCGAAAGCCGCCGACACCGGCGAAAAGTTCGGCTACGCGAATCTTGTTCTCTGAGGTTTTATTTGGCATTTAAGACCTTTTCGATATGCGTGACGAATTTCACGAAAGGCATTCCAAAGGCGGTGCAAAACTCTCGAAGCTCGATAATGTCCAGTCGCCTCTCTCCGCGTTCGACCTTGCTGACAAAACTCTGCGTCTGTCCGATCTTTTCGGCCACCTCGATCTGCGTTAAACCCTTTTCCTCGCGGGCATTTCGGAGATGTTCGAGAAAGAGGGAGTACTCCTTCGAATAGATAGATTTTTCCATTGAGATTTTCCTTTACGGTCAGCGTAAAGTCGGATTTCGCATAGTCCAAAAACGACTATTCGCGACCTTTCGTCGTGGTGGCGTTTTGTGGTTGCTGGAAGCGCTAGAAGTTAGCGGAGGGAGTTTTGGATCTTGCGGAGTGTAAGGTCAAGGCGATATTTCAGGTCGCATTCCCAGACCGTGACCACTTTCCAACCGAGCCTAGTGAGATCGGCCTTCTTACGCCGGTCACGTTCGACATTTGAGTCAAATTTCGTTTGCCAGAATTGAGTGTTGGTCTTTGGCAGCGGATAGTTACATTTCGGGCATCGGTGCCAAAAGCAGCCGTGAACGAAGATCGCAACCTTTTTGGAGACGTACGAGATATCCGGACGGCCGGGAACTCGCTTGTAGTGAAGGCGATAGCCTCGCAAGTTCGCACGCCATAGCGACCGCCGGAGCAACATTTCAGGCTTAGTGTTCTTGGAACGATTCGCGCTCATGACCCGTGAGACAGCCTCACTCTTTGGCGTCGGAGAGCGTTTGTCGCGAATATACACTTCAAAAAGTCTAGCAGAATGCGTGCCTCGGCTTTAGGTTTCCAGCAACGCGGGGGCTTCGTATTTCATCGAAGATAGGCTAAACTCGAGCTTCCCGGTCGGGGAAGTGCCGCACGTTGCATTGCAGGCGAGGGCGGCATTGGCAGTTTGGCCCGCGTGGCCGCTTCGGCGGACGGCGTTGGCAGTTATGGGGGCGACAGGCTTCGACAGGGGCTTGTATTGATCTTTGAGTGCACGTCGGGCTTTTTGTAGGTGAGCTCGTTAAAAAAACTTGCAAAACACAAATGCTAATCAAGAATTAGCTCTCGCTGCCTAATTAAATTTAGCTACAGCGATGTCTCGCGGGAAGTTCGCCTGATGCGACCCGTGGAGGCATAACTCAGTTCAGGCTCGCATCACGCCTACACCTGCGGCGTGACGTTAAATTTAGTCGGGTTAGCCTTTGACGAGGTCTTGTCAGTTCATCTGCTCGTCTTTGGCGAAATTCAAGTGAACGGACTAAACGTGTAGATCTTACTGGTCGCAACCTTTGGATGCGGGTTCGATTCCCGCCGCCTCCACCATCCTCGATCCTTCCCGGATCATTCAAAAGAACGCATTAACGTTTGCTTCGCGGCACCTTTGCGTCCGTCAGGATGACGAAGTCGCCGATGTTCGTGTCCTTCGCCTTGTCGAAGTGTTGAAAGTCGTCCTCGTACTGCATCGTGACGACGAGGACCTTTGTCTCGGGCCGATAACGCAGGAGATGCTCGACCGTGCCGAGACGACTCTCGCTGTGGAACGATCCGTTCACCTGGACGATCAACGCCTTCTTGTTCTTCTTCAGGTATCTCGCCATCGAATCGGCCATCGTTGCGTCCCACAATGATTGCGAATCAAGGATGTTCTTGATGCCCATTGAGGCTTCGCCGCTGCCGCTCATCAGGGCCGTGAATTTTTTGGCGTAGCTTTCGGAGGCTTCGGCATAGGGAAGCGGAGCGAGCCATCTCTTTGCATCCTTCGAAAGCTTATCGAGCGAGCTGCGGCCGCCCCGCGACACCATGTTTATGTAACGCCGAGGGGCGTTCGCGGCGATGACGGTGAGCTTGTTCGCCTTTGCGAATTCGATGAGCGGGCGATAGTCGGTCTTATAGTTGCCCCACGGGCGGCTGTCGTCGAGGAATTTCTTTTCGGTGATCAGGCCCTGCAGATATTCGTCGACCACGATCTGCGTGTCGCGTTCGAACATCTCTAGCGATAGCGCGACGGGCCGTTCTTTCCCGTAGGCCTCAAAGGCACGACGAAAGATCTCACTCTCGATAAAATGCCCGACCGCGTCGTCGTGCCGCTCGCCAAGAAAGATGACGTCGGCCTTGCCGGCCGCCTCAATGATCTTATCAAGGCTCGAAGCTCCGCCCTGCGAATCAAAAACGCGGTAATTCGCATCGGTGATGTTCACCTGTGCAAAGGCGAGGGCCGAGAACAAAAGCGTAAGGCCGAAAACGGCGATTGATCGTGTCATAAATTTCTATCCTGTAAACAGGATAGCTTATTTCTCATGCAAGGCGCGATGCGGCTCCTGCTTGTCGGCGTCAACCCGCTCCTGCAAATGCCGGGCCTTTGACAAATCGACTTGGGTCTAAACAAGTTTGAAGGTAATCTAAGCGAGGGATTACGCGTCGTCTCTTCACAAGTCTCATAACGCATCGCAGGAAAACCGATTGCCATGTGGTGCCGGAAGCACTACCGAGATGGAGGGTGGTTGGCGACTACAGAACTATGCTGCTGGCTCAGGTCGGAGGTGGGAGAGCAGCATGAAATCTATCCCTCATAGCGATCGGATTTTTTCAAGTGATCGGTTTACTCGCATAACTGGAAAGGTGAAATGAATAACGAACGACTTACCGTGCAAAGCGAAATGTCGAGACTTCTAAGTGTTGTTGCCGAACAACTCTCTGCGTTTCTAGGAAAGATACTGCCATCACTCTATGATGACTGGTGGGCCGATGCTGTCGTAAGTGTGTTGTCGGTTGGACAAAAGAGACGGCTTGACCAACTCAAGATCACGTCACTACGAGGCCTTGACCTCGCGGGACTTCTGCGGGTTCTGGATAAAAATTGGTATCAGATATCACAGAGCCGAGAATTGACTGTTGAAGCTCGTCATTTCGCCAAGGAAATGCAGACGGTCCGTAATCGGTGGGCGCACGCCAATGTTGAGGGGCTCCCCGTTGATGATATCTACCGAGATCTAGATACTATCCAACGCTTCGCACCCGTCATCGATGCAGATGACAAACTGATTTCAGACCTACAGAGAGCAAAGGCGGTCCTGATCGCGGAGCAGTCTCAGGCATTATCTAGCTACATGGGGACGAATGCGCCTGCTCCTTCGAAACCTCGGAATGATGAGGCCAGAATCGAACCGGGACAGATCGTTGTCATCAAATCAGATCCGTCAAAACGCGGTGCTGTGGTTGACGTCTTGGTTGGTAGGCCTGAGAACCGGATTAGGGTGTTCATGGATGGAGCTACGCAGACGTTTTTACGAATCTCAGTTGCGAATTGAAAAACAAGGTGAGGCAAGTGAAGACGTTGTACCGTGCGACCAATTCCATGCCTATCTAACTGCGGTGCAGATCAAGTATCCGGGACTATCAGCACTCTACTCGCTCAATGCTGCCCGGATCGATTTCATACCTTATCAATTCAGGCCAGTCTTGCGATTTATCCGGTCCGACCGCTCCCGTCTGCTCATAGCCGACGGTGTCGGGGTTGGTAAAACCATCGAAGCGGGACTCATCCTTCGTGAACTCCAGGCTCGTCGCGACATCCGCTCTGTGCTTGTTATATGTCCGCGTCCCTTGGTTACCGAGAAAAAGTGGCATAACGAGATGAAACGCTTTGATGAGCGATTTAACCACCTTGATGGAGCTTCGTTGCGCAATTGCATGAACGAGATGGATGTGGATGGTGTTTGGCCCGAGCAACAACGAAAAATCATCATCCCGTACTCTCTTTTCGACGAATCGCTGCTTTATGGCTCAGGTCGCAAGGGAACGGGAAAGTGGAAAATAGGCTTGCTAGACCTTGATCCACCACCTCGATTTGATCTTGTCATTGTCGATGAGGCGCACCATATCAGAAACCAAGACACATTTCGTCATAAGGCCGTTAAGTTTTTCTGTGACCATGCCGAGGCGGTCGTTTTCTTGACTGCTACACCGATCCAACTCGGCAGCAAAGATCTCTTTGTGCTTCTAAATACACTCCGCCCCGATCTCATCATCGATCAGGAGAGCTTCGCACACATGGCTGAGCCGAACCCGTTCATCAATCAGGCGGTGTCGGCGATGCGCTCTCAAGCGCCAGACTGGCAAAACTTGGCGATGGAAGCTCTAGATCAGGCTGCGTCCACGCCCTGGGGTCGGGCCATACTCAGGCACAATCCGGATTTTGGTCGGGTCCGCTCTGAACTCTTGGAGGGCGGGATTACACACGAGGAACGCATACGAATGATCTCGGACACCGAGGGGATGCACACCTTCGCTGGTATCATCAACAGAACCCGCCGCCGCGACATTGGGAATTTCACGGTCAGGAAGCCCGAGACGGTCGACGTGCCTTTCACCCCCGCCCAGCAGCATTTACACGACGAACTATTGAGAATTCAGGCTGAAATATTCAGTCAGATTCACAACGGGGTTAACGTGAAGTTCATGATGACCACCATCAGGCGACAGGCAGCCAGTTGCCTCTTCGGACTTGCACCGCTGCTTGAGGACATTCTCAATCGCCACTTGGATGAACTGTCCTGGGAAGAGGCTGATGATTCCGGAATTCCCGAATACGAGGCGATAGCACCTATTGAAAACCAGATCCAGACCCTTCTGAGGGCCGCTCGAAGCCTAGAGCCGACCGATCCCAAACTCGAAGCTTTACGCAATCTCTTGCGTGAGAAGCAAGACCTTCCGAACAACAAGGTTATGCTGTTCAGCAGCTTCCGACACACCCTTGCTTACCTTTTTGACCACCTAAGCAAGGATGGGTTTCGCGTCGGCCTTGTGCATGGGGGAACGCCGGACGAGGATCGAGTTTCCCTCCGTGCGCGTTTTGAGAAGCCAAAAGAAGATGCGGACTGTCTCGACCTGCTACTCTTCTCTGAGATCGGTTGCGAAGGTCTTGATTACCAGTTCTGTGACTGTATCGTCAACTATGACCTGCCTTGGAACCCAATGCGGGTTGAACAGCGTATTGGCCGGATCGACAGAAACGGGCAAAAGAGTGAGAGCGTCGCGATAATAAATTTGATCACACCAGGGACAGTGGATGCAGATATCTACCAACGGTGCCTCGTGCGCATAGGGGTCTTTAATAACGCGCTTGGAGGGAGTGAGGAGATACTTGGAGAGATCACTCGAGAGATCAAGAATATTGCTGAAAGCTTTGAGCTAAGTGATGACGATCGAAAGAGGAAACTCCAACAGCTGGCCGACAACAAGATCCTATTGATACAGGAGCAAGAGGAGCTCGAGCAAAAGCAGACGGAGCTATTCGGTATTCGTCTTCCTCAAGAGCAGGAGAACCGCCAAATTGCCGATGCAACGAGTTTTTGGCTATCACCGGCTTCACTCCGTAGGCTTGTGACCATTTATCTCCAACGAGTATGTGGAAAGGATCAGGAGTTCATTCTTGGGGAAAAGCCCCTCAAAACACTCCGGATAGCACAGGAGTTCCGTAAGGAGCTGTTGAGGGATCTCGAGGAGCTGCCCAGACAGGGAGCTTACCGTGAATGGGAAAATTGGCTCAAGGGCGGAAGCCAGCATTTATCGGTAACGTTTGAGTCTGATTGTGCTATGGAGCATCCGGAGGCCGCCTTCATTATGCCCCTTCATCCGCTTGTCAAGCAGGCGGCTCATTCAGTAGGTACTAAGCTTGCCGCTTTTACCAGCCTCTCGGTCGAATCAAATGAGGTGTCTGCCGGACGATACGAGTTTGCTATTTACCAATGGCGTTACTATGGCCTTAGGGAAGACCTCAAACTTACACCCATTGCCTCGGACGCCGCCGTGACCGAGCACCTTGGCCGGCTTCTCGAAAGGGCAACGGACCATCCGAATGAGATACCCGGCGGACCTAATGCACTGAGTTGGGATGACCTGGACACCCAGCACTACGACTCTTGGAATAAGGAAAGGGCCAGGCACAGGGAACGGACCCTAGAGCTTGTCGAGTATAGGAGGGAGAGCTTGTCAACTAGTCACCGGGCGCGCATCGCCCTTCTGGAAGAACAGCTTGCTCAAGCTACAAACGACAAGATCCAGAAAATGCGGCGGTCCCAGATCGCTGCTGCAGAGGCGGACTACGCCCGACGATGCCAGGAACTGGAGATAGCCCTTGAACGAGCGGACATCGTCGCAGATCCGGTCGCGTATGGTGTGATTCATGTTTCCGGGAGAAGCGCCAATGCCGACTGACTACGACAGGATACGAGAGGACAATATCCGTGAGTACGGTCAAGGGACACGTCACCTGTCCTTTCTGGGCCGGCTGTACACAGATCGAACCCATTTCGTTTTCGAGCTTCTTCAGAATGCGGAGGATGCGGGTGCTACCCGAATACTCTTCAGCCTTTTCGACGACAGGTTTGAAGTGACCCATGACGGCCGTCTTTTCAATGAGCGGGATGTCAGAGGGGTGTGCGGTGTCGGAGAAGGAACTAAATCCGAAGATCTGACGCAAATAGGAAAGTTCGGGATCGGTTTCAAGTCGGTATACGCCTACACGGCTACTCCGGAAGTTCACTCCGGCGGAGAAGGTTTCAGGATAGAGAACTACGTGCGCCCTTACGCGGTGACGTCCAAGCCAGCCGGTAACTCTTGGACCACGCTCTTTGTCTTTCCCTTCAATACGGAAGAAATAACGCCAGAAACCGCATGCAAGGAAATCGGCGCTCGCCTTCGAAACCTGAGTGCCAGAACACTTTTGTTCCTCCGAAGGATCAACGAAATCGAGTACAGGCTTCCAAACTCAACAGGCGGTGTCTACCTGCGAGAAGAGATTGTACGAGGACCCGCCAGACAAGTCAGCGTCATCGGTCAAATCAACGGGAAGGACGAGGAGGAAAACTGGCTCGTTTTTGAACGACCGGTACCCGTACCGGGGAATTCGGAAACTGTGCATGTTGAAGTCAGCTTCCGGCTGGAGGCAAAAGACAAGGTCGGAAAAAATCCCGAACGTATAATCAAAGTCAAGGATTCTCCCTTGGTCGTTTATTTCCCCACAGAGAAGGCTACAAGGTTCGGATTCCTCATTCAAGGGCCATACAGGACAACACCATCACGCGACAATATCCCAAAAGACGACGACTGGAATGAGACGCTGGTAAAAGAAACCGCTAAACTTATAGGAGACATTCTGTCTGAGATAAAGGATCTTGGCCTGCTCTCGGTATCCTTTCTCGAGGCGCTTCCGATTAGAACCGACGATTTTCCAGACGACAGTATGTTTTACCCCATCGTCGAGTCTGTTCGGAACACGTTGATCAACGAAGCACTCCTCCCGGCTGATGACGGTTCGTTTGTATCCGCACGGGACGCAAAACTCGCTCGCGGCGCTGACCTTAGAAAACTACTGAGCCAGTTGCAGCTTGGTCAGTTGTTTCAGTCCCCGTCCACGATCAAATGGCTTGCCGGGGAGATAACCCAGGACCGAACGCCTGACCTACGCTCCTACTTGGTTAGCGAACTTGAGGTAGAGGAAGTGACTCCGGAAGGGTTAGCCCGAAGAATCAGTCACCCCTTTCTGTGCAGCCAGCCAGATGAATGGTTTGTTGATTTCTATAGATATCTATCCGGCCAGGAGGCGCTTTGGAGACCGCCTCGCGGGGACGGCGATTCGGCCGGAATTCTTCGTTCGAAGCCTATTCTTCGTCTTGCCAATGGCAGCCAGGAGGTCCCTTTCAAACCGGATAGCAGCACTCCCAACGCTTTTTTGCCTCCACCTGAGGAAACTGCTTTTCCGATTGTTAGCCGATCCATCATCACCGATGAGCAGGCTCGTACATTCCTCGACCGGTTGGGACTCTCGGAACCCGATATTTTTGACGATATCGCGGAAAGGGTTCTGCCCAAATACGACCAAACTGACGGAAACTTGGTTCCAGACACCGAACATCAGGCGGATATACAAAAGATTGTTCGCGCCATGGGCTCGGACTCGGAAGCCGGAAAAAGAAAAGTAATCCAGGCGGCAAGGCGAACGCCATTTCTGAAGGCCACCAATCCAACCGGAGACACTGTATTCAAAAAGCCCACAGATATCTATCTCAACACAGCAGAGCTGCTACGGTATTTTTCTGGTGTTCAAGAAGTGTGGTTCCTGCATGATGAGTACACCTCGCCTGATATAGACATTGATGTCTGGCATGATCTTGGTGTTTCCCGTCTGCCACGAAAATTGCCGACATCTGAAGGTTTGCCCGATGGAGAAAAGGAATATTCAACGCGGGCAGAAACTATAGAAAATTACGATTTGGACGGTCTTGAGCAGTTCCTGGAAGCCATCCAAGAGATCACAGATTTTGAAGAACAAAGAAGCTCCGCATCCGTGTTGTGGGGATTTTTGCGGGATTCTTTGGAGTTGGACGCACGCTTTTTCAAAGCCAGGTATCAGTGGTTTTATTACAGTTCACTGAGGAAAGATTTCAGCTCCATAATCCTTGTTCGGCTGAAAAACTCAAAATGGGTCCCGACAAAAGATGGTTCACTTAAAAAGCCGGGCGAGATAACTACAGACCAACTCTTGGATGAATTCTTGGGCGCGACTGAGCTTACTAAGGCTATCGGGATAGTCGAGGGTGCTGACCAGAGCGAGGATGAGCGGAAACGTCAACACGCGACAGAACTCGGCGTAAGCCTTGAAGACATCGAGTTCCTGAAAAACCATCGTGACGACTTCGAGCAGTTGAAAGCCACATTGGCTGCTCGCAAGGAACGCCCAGCGTTCCCAACCAAGTCAGTAGTCAATCCGGAACGCCACGACGAACGCCTTCTTGAGCAGCTCTCGTTCGCGCACAAAAAGGAATACAAACAACGAAACAGAAGTGTCAGAACGACCAATAGCAGGATTGATCCAAGCACGTGGCTCCGAGATCTATACACGAATGAGGATGGGGAAATGGTCTGTCAGATCTGCAAGGAGGAGATGCCGTTCCGAAAACGTGACGGAAAGCACTACTTCGAGCATAGGGAAGTGCTCTCCACAGAGCTTCTACCCAAGGAACATGAAGCACAGCACCTGGCACTTTGTCCGCTCTGCGCGGCGAAGTATGGCGAATTCGTCAAGATGGATAGGGTGGTAATGGACAAGGTAAAAGAGGCGATCGTCACCGCTAAGGATCTTGAGATCCCAATATCGCTCGGTGATGAAAAAACCAGCATCCGTTTCGTAGAGAGACACCTTCACGATTTGAGGATCATTATGGATGAGGTGGAATGACCTTGGGAATCATGAAGTAACCAAAGCACATATCCCTTCGCTTGTGTAGCACGATTCCGGATGGTATGGACGCGTCCGCGTGAATGGCGGTGGTTGGTGTTTTGACTTGGCCCTATGGCCTTAGTCAAGGTCTAAGACAAAGAAGTCTGCGTCTCTATTGCTTCGTTGTGTCTGGCTTTGCGGATTCGGGCTGCAAATGCCGGGTGGTTTCGTCCGTTACGCTGAAGGGGGTTGTGGGGAATCGTGTGGTTTTTGCCGGGCCGAGATATTCGGGTTGGTCGGGGCGAAGTTCGCCGGTCGTGCGACCTTGTTCGGGCGGAGAGATCTCGGCGGGCTCTCGGCGCGAACCGCCGAAGAGTTTCGAGATATAGACGCCGTTGACGATCATCGCAACGCCGACAAACAACGGGATTATGCCGACGATCCATAAACGACTCACGATCTCGGATTCTCCGGGAGGGATATTGCCGCTCAGGATCAATCCCCGCATAAAGATGTAGAGGAAGATCATCAGGGCAATGCCGACGCTGCCCGAGATGACGCCGCCCTTTATCTCTGCGCGGCGCTTGCTGTCCGGTGTGACGCCTTTTAGGCGGTCAAGTTCGGCCTTGCGCCGGACGGCCTGCTCGCTCGACATCATCATTTCGGCGACCCAAGTGTTCTTCCATTCGAAACCTTCTCTTCGCTCAGGCGACTTAAGTGCGGCCTTTACCGCCTCGAGGTTCGCTCCGCAGGCCTTGCAGAATCTGAGGCCGTCATCCTGTGTCGATCCGCATTTTGGGCAAAACATATCCGTATTATCGCACGCGACGCAAGAACTTCAACGAAGAAGCCGCGGCATTTGTTCGCGAATGTGGATGAAGTTGCGTTGGCACAAAAGGGCCGTACATCACTGTGAAAGCGATGTACGGCCGTAGAACGCATTCAAACAAAGAACGCGTCGCCTAATGCCAAAGCTACTTCTCTACGGGAGGAGAAGCTGCTGACTTCGAGGCCTGCCGACCCATATTGATGCCGACCAGCTGCAGGTCGGTGATCTCATCTTTCACGGTTAGTGTCTGGGCCGGGAAATAGTATGTGCGGCCTTTTGCAGCAACCGAGTAGGTGTGGCCAGTTGCAACTTCAGAGAACTGGAAGTAGCCAAAGCCGTTGGACATCGCATAGCGGCGACTTCCGTTCTCATCCCTTAAGCCCACCCGAACGTTCGAGAGCGGTTCTCCTTGGTCTGAGACAACCCTTCCTATTACTTTCACGGAGGACGAGCTCGGCATGAATCTGCAGCTCACCGCCGAATTCGATTCGGCAACATAGATGTGACTTTCAGACAGGCCCAAGACGTTGAGGTTCAGGCGGATCGCGGTCGCTAGCGCCCGTCCGCGGAACCCTATCGTGTTGGTTTGCCTCTCGTTCAGAATGATCGTACCGAGACCAAGGGGGAGAGTGACCACCTGGTTGGGTTCACCCGTGATCGGAACATCGATACGAGGTAGCAATGGGATAGATATCGAGAGTGTCCCGACCTCGCTCGTTGCGGAGCAGGATGCTATTTGCGTCGAGCATTGGCATTGCGTGTTGCTCCTGATGCCGGTCGCGCTGATAGAGAGCACTCCCGCGACATTTACTCCGAAGTTCGCGACGTCTGACGAGGCTTGCGTCGAATCCGGTGTATTTGCCGGTACTCCTCCGGACGCGGTCGATGTTATCGCACCCGTCGTCAATAAGCCGCCAAGCAGGCTTGCGCCCTGTACTGACGCAGAAGTTTGGCCGCCCGTGCCGCTGACATTGTCCGTCGCAGCAAGCGTTGTCACCAGGCTTGCGGCTCGCTCTTCTGATAGACCCAAACACCGGTCGAATAACTGTCAAAAATATTGACCGCGGGTGCCTCTGAGCATCCGATGCCGGCTCTCGCAAAGCCAACAGCGACATCAACCTTTGTGAGATCCGCCAGGGTGAGTCGCACGTGCAGGGCTCTAACCTGCGCCGCGTAAGGATCAATGGCCTGCTCGTTGATCACTACTGTACCTAGCGTGACATCGCCGAGGACCACCGGAACAGTTTGGTTCGGGTCGCCAGAGATGGCGATCGGGACTCCGTTGATCATCAAGTCCGTGATCGTGGAACCGCCGCTTGGGGTTCCACCCGGGCATGAGGCTTGAGCGAGAGCCTGTACTGCGCTCGCCGAGACCGTAACGCCGCCTACGGTGATGTTCAACTGGTCGACACCCGCGGCGGACGAGCTTGTATTGCCGACCCCTGAAGTTGAGCCGTTCGACGAGTGGATAGTGAGTATTTTCAAAAGGTCCGCATCTGCGCCGGCCAAGGTCGTACCACCGCCCGTGGACGGCAAGTAGCCGGTGTCAGTAAGGGATGTCGTGATAACGGGCTGGCCAACAGCCGTAACCGAGGCTTGCACCGCGGCGGCCCGACCGCTGAACGAATTGCTCTGTGAAAGGGCTGATGCCGAAAATAGGGTAGCTAATATCAGAAGGTTGAGAGTTTTGAGGGTCACTTTCATATTTAAATTATTCTCCGTTTACCAGATTGCCGATCTCGAACTTCTTAGTTGGTCATCTGCTCCACGATCCGCGCTGTGGGAGGCGCGGTGACCCGTAGGAAGGACGAAATACCGGACCACATACGCCCGGTTGACGTAGTGGAACAAGGGGAGGCCACGAAGCCGTGGCTCCGGTATCGAAGGGGGTCAAGATCAAGAATGCCATAAATGTCAATAATGTGTCAAGAAGTTTAAGTTATTGTAAACAACATTAAACATATCGCCTGCTTGCAATGCAGAAACCGAGCCATTACGTTATAGTCTTTATTTACTTGTTTTTAGCGATGAATGACGCACCGATTGGCATTTTTGATTCCGGGGTCGGCGGCCTGACCGTATATCGCGCGCTGCGCGAGCGGCTGCCGAACGAGCGTTTCATCTATTTGGGTGATACGGCGCGCGTGCGTACGGGACAAAATCGCTTGCGACGGTCGAGCGATACGCGCTCGAGAATTCCTCGTTCCTCGCGTCGCTCGGCATCAAGCTGCTGGTCGTCGCCTGCAACACGGCCTCGGCCCTTGCGCTTCCGGCGATCCGCGAGAAGGTCGGGATCGAGGTGGTCGGCGTTATCGGCCCGGGCGGCAGGAAGGCGGTCGAGATCGTGCGTGATCTCGGCACCGAGGCAAGGATCGGCGTCATCGCGACCGAAGCGACGGTCGCAAGCAACGCGTATATCGACGCGATCCGGCGGGCGTCCGTCGAACCAAAAGTGATACAGGCCGCTTGTCCGCTTTTTGTGCCGCTGGCGGAAGAGAATTGGATCGATCAGCCCGAGACATCGAGCATCGCGGAGAAATATCTTGCCGAGATCAAAGCCTTCGCGCCGCAGGCACTCGTCCTCGGCTGCACGCATTACCCGATCCTGCGTGAAGTGATTCAGCGTACCGTCGGGGCCGATGTTAAACTAATTGATTCGGGCGAGGCGACGGCCGATGAGGTTGCGATAATCCTCGCAAAAGAAGGCCTTGCGAACGCGGAAGGACCGAGCGAGAAACGCGAATTGTGCGACAGCCTCGATCATTTTTACGTGACGGATGCCGCAGAGAGATTCGGGCGCGTCGCGGAAAGATTCCTCGGTGCGAGGCCGCAAAAGCTTGAGGCGATCGAGATTTACGGCGTCGATGAACTCGGCCGAAAACACGGCTGAGCGACGGAATTTAGTATGGGTTTTACAAGACAAGATGAACGCCGAGCGGACGAACTCCGTTCGGTAAGGATCACGCCGAACATTTCGCCCTATGCGGAAGGCTCGGCGCTGATCGAGGCGGGCCGAACGAAGGTGATCTGCACGGCGTCCGTCGAGGATCGCGTGCCGCCGTTCCTTCGTAACAAGGGGACGGGTTGGGTGACGGCCGAATACGCGATGCTGCCGCGTGCGACGAACACACGCACGCAGCGTGAAACGCTGCGGCCAACGGGCCGCACGCAGGAGATCCAGCGGCTGATCGGACGAAGCCTGCGCGCGGTCGTCGATATGAAACTGCTCGGCGAACGGCAGATCTTCCTCGATTGCGACGTGATCCAGGCCGACGGCGGCACTCGCTGCGCGTCCATCACGGGCGCGTATGTCGCTCTCGCTCTTGCATGCCGGCGGCTCGTCCAGACGGGCGCCGTCCGCACGAATCCGATCTTGAGCGAGGTCGCCGCCGTCAGCGTCGGAATCTGTGAAGGCACGGCAATCCTCGATCTTGCGTACGCAGAGGATTCCACCGCCGAGGTCGATATGAATATCGTTTGCACGGGCGAAGGGAAATTCATCGAGATCCAGGGCACGGCCGAACGCGAGCCGTTCACGCGCCAGCAGATGGATGAGATGTTCGCACTTGCCGAAAAGGGCGTGAAGGAACTTTTTGAGACGCAGCGAAGGGCACTTGCCGGCTGAATTTATGGGAGACAAACTTTTTCAAAACAAGACGGCAATCGTCACTGGCGGTACGCGCGGAATTGGCCGCGAGATCGTTCGCGAACTCGCAAAACACGGGGCGAACGTCGCTTTCAATTATTCAAAAAGCGCCGCCGAGGCCGAGGCCCTGAAAGCGGAGCTTGAGGCTGCGGGCACACGCGTACACGCTGCGCAGTGCGATGTCGCGAATACCGAGGCCGCTGCGACGTTCGTCGGCGAGGTCAAAGAGGCTTTCGGTACGGTGGATCTCCTTGTCAACAACGCCGGCATCACGCGCGACCAACTCATCCTGCGAATGAAGGAAGAGGATTGGGACGCCGTCATCGACACGAACCTCAAGGGTGCGTGGAATTTTTCCAAAGCCGTGCTTCGCCCGATGATGCGTAACGAGAACGGCGGTTCGATCCTGAACATCTCGTCGATCTCGGGCGTCGTCGGTATGCTCGGGCAGTCGAACTATTCCGCATCGAAGGCCGGAATGATCGGCCTTACGAAATCGCTCGCAAAAGAGATCGCCAGCAAGAAAGTGACCGTGAACGCGCTTGCTCTCGGGCTGGTTGAAACCGATATGGCAAGCGAGATGAATGCGGAATATCGCGAAAAGATCCTCGCAATGATACCGCTCGGGCGACTTGGACGCGTTGACGAGGCAGCGCAGGTCGCGTGCTTCCTTCTCTCACCGGCCGCGGCCTATATCACCGGACAGGTGATACAGGTTGACGGCGGACTTGCGATGTAGTTTTTTGATGTCACTCGATTACAGGGACGAGGAAACTCGCCAGGAAGCCCCACAGCAATTCGAACGGCGTCCGCCGGACGAGATCGCTTTCCGTCCCGGGCCGCCTGTTTACGCGAGCATCATCATCGCGCTCTACGCGTGCGTCTTCCTTGCGGAACTTGCACGCGGCATCGAACCCGCGATCCTGGCCGCAGGTTTTGATAAGCAGGCGTATCTTGAGAACGGCGAACATTGGCGGCTGCTTACGGGCACGGCGCTCCACGCTGGCCTTCTGCACATCGGGCTGAACAGCCTAGCGTTTTACAGTTTCGCACGCCCTTTCGAGGCTCTCGCTAATCGTGCTCATCTCTCGATCGTCTTTTTACTTTCGGCGATCGGCGGCAGCGTCCTTACGCTCGTGCTGAATCCGGTCGGCATCTCGATCGGGGCATCCGGCGGCATCGTCGGCATCATCGGCTTTCTCGCAGTATATTCATTCAAACGCAGGCAGTTCATCGCGCCCGAGTTTCGTCGAAATCTGATCATCAATATCGGATTCATCCTGCTTTACGGACTTGTCCTGAGCGGAATGGTCGATAATTTCGCCCACATCGGCGGCCTGCTCACGGGCGGTTTGTACGCGCTTTTCGCGGTGCCGTCGGATCCGTATCAGGATCCGCGTGCGGCACTTCCGCCGATCAAATTTGCGGGCGTGCTTGCTCTTGTCGGCTACGGAGCGGTCTGCGCCGTCGCGATATTGGAGATCCTTCGCTAACGAGTTCTTTTCCGATGGCACGAGTCCGAGTCCACCAGCACGTAAATCCGCTGTCGCCGTTCTATCGACAGGCACCGAATCCTTTGGACATTCACGAGGCGTTCGGCGACCCCAGCTTGCCGCTGTTTGTCGACATCGGGTGCGCACGCGGGCGTTTTTTGCTGAAGCTTGCGGACGAAGATCGGTCGTTCAACTATCTAGGCGTCGAGATACGCGAGCCTCTTGTCGTTGAAGCGAACAGACTCGCGGCGGAGGCGGGGCTTGCGAACCTGCATTACAGTTTTTGCAATGCGATGCTCTGGCTGGACCGCCTGCTGGAGAACGTGCCGGAAGGGATGCTTGCCGTCGCGGTGATACAGTTTCCCGATCCGTGGTTCAAAAAAAAGCACGAGAAGCGGCGAATGGTAAACCCGCAGATGGTCGAGACGCTCGCCCGGCATCTGCGGGCCGGCGGCCTTGTCGTCGTGCGATCCGATGTCGA
This sequence comes from Acidobacteria bacterium OLB17, assembly GCA_001567505.1. Classification (GTDB taxonomy): domain Bacteria; phylum Acidobacteriota; class Blastocatellia; order Pyrinomonadales; family Pyrinomonadaceae; genus OLB17. Next base: position 54,534 of record LLEU01000039.1, read on the forward strand.
TTTTCTGTTCGATGAGATGGCAGAGATGTTTCGGAGTGATGAGAGGTTTACGGAACGGGAACTCGCGGCGGTGCCTTTCTCAGTAAAGAGCGAACGTGAGAAGGCCGTCGAGGACAAAGGCCTACCGATCTATCGGACGAATTTCGTGCGGAATTGACGCGACGCGTCTCGCGAGATCATTCCGGCCTGCCGAGTTTTCTTCGAAGCTCCGCCCAACGCGGGTCGCCGTAGAGCGGAGAGTATTTCGGATCGGCGAGGTGAAATGGGTTGGTGCCTTCCCAGTTTCCGATCTTCGCTTCAAGTATCTCAAAAGCTTTGTCGGCCTCGCCTAACTGGGCATAGGAATACGCAACTTCGAATTTATTCTTTCGCATTTCAGCCACTCTCGCGAATGCGCGCCAGAAAGTGCGGTCGTCGTTCGTGTTCGCTGCATCACTTAGGATCTTGTGGTAACCCGCGGCCTCGGCGTCTTCCGCGCTTCCGACGATGGCTTTATTGAACGAGTCAGTCGCATCTTTGTATCGGTGCATCGAGAGGTAGATGCTCGCGGCCCAATAGTAAGTACGTTGGAAGGCAGGGTCGGCCCGCTGTACATCTTCGATACAGCCTGCCGCCTGGTCGAACTGACTTGCGAACATATATGCAAAGCATTTGTCGCCGCGAACTGCCATTGAGAGCGGGTCGAGGGCGATCGCTCGATCGTATTCGGCAAAACTCTCGTCGAACCGTCCGACAAGTGCAAGATATTCGGCGTACCAATGCCGGGCCTGAGCATTGTTCGGGTCAAGCTCAATGGCCCTTTCATAATCCTGTCGGGCTTGCTCCCATTGAGGCATCTGCGCAATGAAGAACTCGTTGAGTCCGCGTGCTGCGACGGCCTCGCTCAAATTCGGGTCTATCTGCAGTGCCTTTTGAATATACGCGCCGACTATCTGATATCTTTCAGGCACAGACCGCGGCACGATATTGCTCCCGACCGACGCTTGCGCATACGCCTTTGCCATACCGACGTATGGAAGGGGAAAGGTCGGATCTTTGTCGATCGCCTGCTTGAAATATTCAACGGCCTTGTCGTACGTGTTGCTGCTCGTAAGCTCTTGCCGCCGCTCATAATAGTATTTGCCTTTTAGATAGAGAAGGTATGCTTCGCGGTCGGTCGTGCCGATCGACGCCGCGGTGGGCTCAAATCCGGGACGAAGGGCGGTCGCTAATTCCGAAGCGAGCAGCTTGTGGCAGGTAAGAAGTATGTCCGGCGAGAACGCACGGCGATTCGACCACGCGACATTCCCGGAGCGCAGGTCGGTCAGCTCAAATCCGGCCGTAAGATTATTACTTGCACCCTCGATGCGGCCCGTGATGACGGCCTCAACATTAAGTTTCTGTGCGATGGCGGCTTTGTCGTCCGTCTTGCCCTTGAATGCCTGCGTCGAGCGTTGGCTCACGACACGAAGATCCGGGATCTTGGAAAGCTCCCGCGTAAGCCTGTCCGCAAATGCCTCGGCGATATATTCGTTCTCGTCGTTGGCAAAATCCACGGGAAGGACGGCGATCGACCTTATCAACGGCGTGGCCGGTGCAGGTTTTGCATTCGATTCAACTGGCGAGCGGAAATACGTCGCTGCGGCGGAAAGAACGGCGAGCAGGACCGCCGCTCCGATGCCGATCGGGATGAGTTTTCGCCATGGCAAGGGCGAGTTGGTCGGCGTCTCGATGTCGGCCGTGTGGGGTGGTGCAGCCAGATCTACCGGTTCGGCCGCGACATTTTCGCTAGGCCCATCGTCTGCGACGGCAGGCTGCTCTTTCGGGACTCGGGAAACCGGGGCGATGAATCGGTAACCGCGGCGAGGCAGATTCTGAATGAACTTCGGCTGACGCGGGTCATCATTCAAAACCCTGCGAAGTGTTGCGATCGCGACCGTAAGATTTCCTTCTTCTACAAAAGCGTTCTGCCAGATCGAATTAAAAAAATCATCCTTCGACACGATCTCGCCGCTCCGCTCAACAAGTAGCAGCAAGACCTGGAACGCACGGCGGTTTATCGCCGCGACTTGGCCGTCATTTGCGAGAGTTTCGTCCTCTGGATCGAGCTCGAAATCACCAAATTTATAAATTTCAGGCATGAGGACACGAAAATACCGCTAAAACAGCACAAAAAAATAAACGAAATTACCCCTGGAATGCCCCCATTTTACTTGGTCAGAGCCGCAATTGGCAAGATTTAAGAACTTTTTAATAAGGCTTTAAGGACTTTGGATACGCAATTTACCTAAGATGAACATCACCGACGGGGCATATCGCGATGCCCTCGGGGCCGGGAACCTTCTGTCTTCGGGAACCGGCTCGAAATTGATCGCGACAGGGAAAGGCCATACTGCCTTTTCGAAAGGATACAGTCCTCACACTATGCCTTGTGGCATAACGATCTCGGGCGTGAACAGCGTCCGAGATCGTCTCTTTTTATCTGCGGTTTGCACGGGCCTGCAGTTCCAGCCCGGTACGGGAAGCGAGGCTATTTCCAGCTTTTTTCTTTTCTGAAGCGTTTTAGGACCATTTCGCGGCGGAGTTTCGGTAGATGGTCGATGAAGAGTTTTCCGTCGCAATGGTCGGTCTCGTGTTGGAAGGCACGGGCGGCGTAGCCGGAAGCTTCGCGTTCGAACCATTCGCCTTTTTCGTTCTGTGCGCGTAGCTTTGCGGTCTCTGCGCGGACGAGCACGGCCGGAACCTTGCCGACCGAGAGGCAGCCTTCGTGGCCGGATTGCTCGCCGGATCTTTCGATGATCTCAGGATTGGCGGCAATGAGTTTGACGCCGTCGCAGTCCATTACAAAGAGGCGAAGCGAGAGGCCGATCTGCGGAGCGGCAAGTCCGACGCCCTCGGCCTCGTACATTGTCTCGAACATATCGGCGCAGAGCGCCGCGAGCGCGTCGTCAAACTCGGTGACGGGTTCGCCCGTTTTTCCGAGTACCGCCTCAGGGTATTCTGTGATCTTGCGGACAGCCATTAGCGGGGAATTACCCCACTGCGCGCAAGCCGCGAATAGCCCCGGCGTGCGAAGAAGTTCTTCTCCTCACGCGCAAGGCACTGCCAGCAGATATTTTGCGGGCGATTCGTAGGAGTATAGAACGTGTTGTAGTGGTCCATCTCGCGATCGCAGCTAATGCAGCGGACGCTCGGCTTTTCAGTTAGTTTGGGATCAAGGGTTTGGATCATTTTCGATCTTTCTCAGCAATCTGACCTTCTCGAGATAAAAATCCTGCTCGGTAACTATAGTGTAATTTGCTTTTACGTAAGTTTCCAGAGGCGTGCAAGCGAGAGTCTCGGTGCAGATGGAACCGGTCACGAGCCAGATCTCTTTCGCATTCGGGTCTATCGCGGAAATAAAGAATTCCGTCTCGACGGCAAGGCTGTTCGGTGAGCCCTGCGGGGCGTCCCGCGTAAAGCGGAAGAAGCCGTCCTCGGGGGCGATGTGTAACTTGCCTTTAAGCGAACGGGTATAAGTTTGTTTCAACGCAAGGGCATCATAGACCGGGAACACATAGATCGACCTGAACTCAGAGCTTTGAGCGAGATAATCCGCGACGCGATCCCAATCGCCGCGTTTCGTAAGCTGCGGATAAAGGCCGACGATCGACGCCTGAAAGAACACCGCAAAGATCACTCCGCCCGCGGCCGCCATCGAGAGTTTGTACGTCTGCGAGACGATGGCATCCGAAAGGTCGGATCCGAGCGAGATCGCCGCGAGCAGCGTCGGCACAAAGGCGACGGTTGCATGGCGAAGCTCGACGAGGTCGCTCCCGACCGCAAGGTACGCTGCGAACAAACCGCCGAATGTCGCTGCGGCAAGCGCCGCAAGACGCCACGTCCGGTTCGAAATATTACGGCGGCCAATCACCGCAAAGAAAACGACCGCTGCGAGCACTACGCGCACGATCCAAAGACGCGCGAACGCAAGGTAACTAAAGTCTTCGGTCGGAAAAACGCCCGCCGGGAGCAGCATCGTAACGAGATGCTGCCAAATAAGACGCAGTCCTTCGATGACGGAAGTGGGGTCTTGAAAGCCGCCGGTGTTGATCGCGAATTGGCTCTTTACGAGCAAGGCCTGCGGCAGGAAAAGGATCGCGGCCGGGATCATCGAGAGCAGAAAGTTGACAACATTCTTCGCCCGGCCCGAAACGATATTTGCCGCAAAGCATCCCGCAAGGACAAAGCCCAAGTAGTAATTCGTATAGAGAGCGAAGGCGGCCGTCGCGATAAAGAGTATTCGCGGGCGCAGCCGCGCGTTCTCGCCTTGTGCGATCAGAGCTTCGTTCAAATGAACCAGGACGGCCGCGATCACCAGGCCGACGGCGTAGCCGCGAACTTCCAGTGCTGCCCAGATCGTGAGTGGGTGCAGCCCGAAAAATACGGCAGTTATCGCCGCCGCACGGCCGGACAGGAAACAGCGGGCGAACTTCCAAACAAGGTAGATGGCTGCGGTCGTCGAGGCGATCGAAAAAAGGCGTGCAAAGAATACAGAATCATTTATCGAACGCCAGAGCGCCATTATCCAGAAATAGAGCGGAGCCTGCTTCTCGTCCACCCACGCGTGCCGAAAGGCGTAAAGCAGCCCATTCTGCGTCGTATAAAGCGTTGACGCCTCGTCGGCCCAGATGGTCAGCCAATAGGCGAGCGGCAGGACGATCGCGAGATGGACGGCGATCACCGCAAGCAGTGCGAAGCGAGCGAATTTGTCTTGTGTGTCTTGCATCGCGGGCAAACGATCAGATTATTCTACCGCAGGTCAAAGACGACGAACTCATCGGTTTCGATAACGGACGGATATTTTGAATCGAGGAGAGCTCCAAAACCCGGAGCTTTTGCGAGATCGCTCTTCTGCGCGACGAAATACTGCGCGCCCCTCAACCGAAATTCATCGACGGCCGCGGCCGTCTGCCGATCGCTGCAGATATTGAACCCCTTGCGGCCGAGCCAATAGAACATATACGACGCATTGTAGGCGAGCGCGTAGCCGTCCCGGTCCACGCAGGCGCCGCCCGAGACGAGTATCAGGCCGTCACGACGCAGGTAAGGTTCGATCTGCTGTGCTTCGATGAATGCCGGATCGAGCGCTCGGTGTTCGAGAAACAGTCGCCTGATCGAACGCAGATCGTAAAAGAACGCCGCGAGTGAAATGATGACGATCGCGACGGGAACGACAAAGCGCATAAGCACGCGGCGATCCCGCTCCGCAAAAATGGAGATCGCTCTTCCCGCCCCGATGCCGATGAGCAAGCTCGCGGGGCCGACGGCAAAAACGTGGTAGTAATTCGCCCAGTCATCAGCGGTCGTGCGAGCGGCGATGACGAGGAATGCGAGCACGGAGGCGAACCACATTAGCGAGAACGAGACGGCATTCTCACGTCGAGCAAAGATGACGGCCGCGATCGCGACGATCACGCCGACGCCCGCCCAGACCCATTCGATCTCGTTCGAAAGAATACCGTTGATGAAGTACGGGTTCGTGAAGAAGTCGAGGCCGATCCAATGATATTCGTTCGAGACGCCGAGCGAATTTCCGTAAGTGAGCCAAAGGTTCTTTGCGTGTGCGTACCAGATAATTCCGGGAATAAGAGCGATGGCCGCAAAGGCGTAAGTTCGCCAATTCCTGAACGCGGCACGCCCTTCTTTTTTGAGCCATAGAACGGCAAAGAGAAGGCCGATGTGGATCGAAGTTGCCTTTGCGAGAACCGAAAGCGAGGTGAATACGGCCGCGGCGAAAAGGCCGGACGTCCTGTCGGTACGCGTCCAACGCGCAAAGAAATATACGGCGGCGATGTAGGCGAACATCGTCAAACCTTCCGGCTGCACGGCGGTCGAGACCTCGAAGATCAGCGGGTTGAACGCAAAGAACGCGAATGCCGCGACGGCCTCGTTCGGTTCGAGTGTGTCGCGTGCCAAGAACCAGAAAAAGGCGAGAACGCCGAGCGAAAGGAGCATCGAGATGATCCGTCCCGTTTCGTCGTGAAAGCCGAAGAGCTCGTACGCGACGGCGATCGTCCAGGGGTAAAGCGGCAGTTCCATTTCGGCAAAACCGGGCCCGTTCCCACGCCAATCGATCCGAGGATAGAACGGGTTCATTCCCTCGCGGGTAAAATTTCGCGAGATGCTGCCGATATCGGATTCACGCCAGGAAGCGCGGTCGAGCGGACGAAATGCGTCGATCACTCGCACAAGGGCGGCGGCCGCAAAGAGCGCCGCAAGGATGACGCGGCGTGCCCTCATCCCTTACCCAAAAAATGCGGAAGGTAGATGACGAGTGCGACCGCGACTATCCAAAGCAAGAGGTTCAGGGCGGTCGGGCGGTCGCGAAAGAGTATCTTCACAGGGTCGCCGCCTGCACCGCGTTGATGGATGAGGAAGAGATAGCGGAAAAGCCCGTACACGACGAACGGGATCGTGATCAGCATCCACTGCGAGCCGACACGCTCGACCGTCTCATCAGCGCGAGTGTAAAGAGCGTAAGTGATCAGCGCCGCACCGGAACAGATCGCCATTATCGAATCGAGAAAACGCACCGAATATTCGCTCAGGTTCCTGCGATGGCTGCTTGCCTGCGAACGCAGAAGCGTAAGCTCGTGGCGGCGTTTTCCGAAACCCACAAGAAGCGCGACCATCGACGTGCAGATCACGAGCCACTCAGAGGCCACGACGTCGATCAGCACCGCACCCGCAACGGCCCTAAGCACGAAACCGCTCGCAATGATGATGACGTCGAGGATGACCACGTTCTTTAGCCGGAGCGAATAGGCGACGCACGCGGCAAGATACAGGACGATGATGAGTGCGAATCTTGGACTTAATGCGAGCGAACCAAGCGCCGCGGCCGCAAAAAGGGCGACCATCGTAATTCGTGCGAGGTTAATGTCGAGTTCTCCGGCGGCAAGCGGCCGCAAGGATTTTACGGGATGCGCACGATCGGACTCGATATCGCAAAGGTCGTTAAAGAGATAGATGCCGCTGCTTGCCGCACAAAAGATGAGAAAGCCGAGCAGGCTCGCCCAAATATCGTGAAGGTCGAGAAGGGAACGCGAGAATATCACGCCCGAAAAAACGAGGAGATTCTTCGCCCATTCCTGCGGACGCATCTCGACCAGCAGGCCGCGAATGTTGCCTCGCAGCGTAAATTCCGCGGGCCGATCGATCTCAAGCGGTTTCACGGAAGTGCGGGCTGTGCCTCGTTCGCGGAGCAAAGTCGCTCTCTAAGGCCGGCGGCGTGGCCGCCAACTGTCGTTACGTCGAATGCCTCTTTGTAGGCCGAGACGATCCAATCGAGAAGGCCGAGCTTGCGGTCCGCGGCTAGTCCCATTCCGGGGAAGAATTTGAGTTCAGGGACGTCGTCGCCCGTAAGGAAGTCGAGTGGATGAAGCAGCAGCGAAGGCTGTATGTTCGCGATGCGGCAGGCCGAAAGTGCGGAGCGCCAATACGCCTTTGCCGCAAGGAGCGAGAACGTCGAGAGATAGATCACGTAGCTCGCATGTATCGGGGTCTTTACGCCGGGAAACGTCGTGACCGGGATCTCGGCGATCTTGCCCTTCGCTGTCGAGACGATGTACGGGTTGAGCGGTTTGAAACCATCCGAGAACTTGCCGAAGAGCTGTTTCCTTTTTTCACGTTCTTCGTCCGACATCTTCGGTGCCGTAAAAAAGTAGTACGCACGCGCAAGCGGTGCGATGTAGGTCGGGAATGTTGAGCAGTCGAGGTCATAGCCGCGTTCGGCGAGTGTTTCGAGGACGAGCGGACTCAAGCTGAAACCCGGCCCGCGAAACGCTTTCGGGCGGCGGCCCGTCGCTTCCTCGATCGCGGCTTCCGAACGTTCGAATTCCTCGATCAGTTCCGCTTTCGAGTAAAGGTGCAGCCACGGTTCATGATGAAAACTGTGATTCCCGATCTCGTGTCCCGCGTCGGCGATCGAGCGGAGTGCCTCGCGGTTCTTTTCAAGAGCGGCGTCCTGCCCGACGATAAAAAACGTGATCTTCTGATCGTGTTTTTCAAGGAACGAAAGGGCGGCCGGCACAACGCGGTCGAGATACGAAGGGAAACTTTCCCAGCCCGCGTCGCCGTGCGTTTTCATATACGACCACTGATTGTCGAGGTCGAGCGAGAGGCTCGCGATCCGGTCTTTCATCGAGCTTCCTCCGCTGTGGCAAGGGACTCGATCAATTCGCCTGCGAACCGCTTTGCAAGGGCGACGGTCTCGTTCACGTTCAGCGTTCCGTTCACGATGTGCGTCGAATTTACGACATAAAGCCCATCGACCGAGGTCTCGATCGGCGAAGATCTTCCGAGTAATTCAGAACGGGCACGGGAAAGACCTTTCGCACACGCGAGATGCGAAAAGCCAGCACATCGCGACGCCTGAAACGCGGATACATCCGCTCAAGGCCTGCAAGAAAGCTCTCGCGGATCTCGTCGTCGGATGCATCAAAGAGTTTGTCGTCCGGATCGACGTATTTTGGAAGATAGACGAGCGAGTTGCCGCCGAACTCATGCTTGGAAACGAGTGCGGTCATCTCGATCACGCCCGTAAACGGAGCGTCGTCCGTGATATTCGTCACGTAGAACTTTGAGAGTGACGAACGCATCAGGACGGACGCACAGACGATGCCCTGATATCTGATGTTCGCGAGGTCGAGATGCTCGCGGCCATCGAGCTGCGGTGTGATCTCGGCGGCCTTCGCCGACGGGCAGGTCAAGATAACGCGATCGAATTCTTCGGGCGGTGCGGCCGGCCGAATGTCGGATCGGCGGCGTCGCGGCGTCGGGTCAGGTTCTGTGATGAACGCGCCGGAAAATCCGGGAACGACAGCTACGGCGGAGTTGAAGGCAGCGTACTTTGTTCGATGCGAATTGTAACCAGCGGCGAGGTCGGCCTTTCGTCGTGCGTCAACGACCTTAACGGCGAATCTGCCCGAGGACTGCTTTTCAACGAGACGGACAGGCGAGTTCAGGCGAACTTCAACACCCTTTTCCGCGAGTACCTCGCCAAAACGTTCGAGCACGTGTGCATAGCCGCCGCGGACGTAGCCGAACATCTCTTTCTTCAGGCCGGAGCGGCGCGCGGCATACATTCGTTGGATCGTCGCCCAGATGAACGCCGCGGACGTGTCCTTGTACGACGCGCCGAGTTTTGCGATCAAGAGAGGCCGCCAGATCTTGTTGAATGTCTTTTTGCCCGAGAGACGCGTGAGCCATTCTTCGGCCGTGATCTTTTCGAGCTCTTTCCAATCGGTGATACGCGATGCGCGAAAGATCGTAAGTCCGAGCCGCAGTTTCGAGATGAGGCCGAGCGGTGGGAACTTCAGGAATTCGATCGCGTTCGACATCGAGTGAAGCTCGCCATCCGAGAAGAAACCCGTCTTCGTCTCGACCCAGCGAAAGCTGTCCTCGAGGCCGAGCTCGCGGACCAGTCCGCGAGTGTGTTCGTCCGAGAGAAGCGTGACGTGATAGTGCCGATCCCAAGTGAAATCGCCGATCCGCCACGCAGATGCGAGGCCGCCGATCTCGCCGCCTGCTTCAAAGATCGTGACGCGATGTCCGGCCTCGGCCAGACGCAGTGCGACGGTCATACCGAGAAAGCCGGAGCCGACTATCGCTATTTTCCGGGAGCTGTTGTCCAATTTTTCCCTGCCTTTCCTGAAAAAGAAAACTTATGCTGCCGCCGCTGCTGAATCTTGCTCGGTAACGACGCGGCCTGTGATCTCGTACCTTAGGCCGCAGCTGCACGCGACGTTTGCCGTATCGCCATCGGCGAACTTGTGAACGAGACTGCCGCATTTGCAGACGACGCCGATCGAACGTGCCGGCGAACCGAGAGCGAGATGAAAATCCGGTATCGACTTGGTCACGACCGAGCCCATTCCGATCATCGCCCAGCGGCCGATCTCGAGGTCGTTGCCGATCGTGCACGCGGCGCCGATCGTTGCGCCTTCGCGGACGAGTGTCGGGAGCGTGTGTTCGTCGGGTTCGCTCGGACGCAAGGCCTTCAGGTCGGGCATCGTCGCACGCGGAAATCGATCGTTCGTGAACGTTGTCGAGGCCGAGATCATCACTCCGTCCTCGATCGTGACGGCCGCGCAGATGTAAACCATCGCGTTGATCTTCACGCGGTGGCCGATCTTTACGTCGTAAGCGATATACGTCTTTTCGCCGACGATGCACTCATCGCCAAGCGTTGCACCGTGGCGAATGTGGACGTTGTCCCAAACGCTTGTGCCCTCGCCGAGCGTAACGTTCTCTTCGATAATTGCTGTCGGATGTACGCGTGCCATAACTCTAGTCCTTTTGTCACCACAGAGGGGCCCGAAGAGCACGGAGGTGCTAGAAACTACGGTTTCTATTTCTCTTCGGGCCTCGCCTCTGTGATCCTTGTGATCTTAAGCGGCGGCGAGTGCCTTCTCGACGACCGGCTGCCAAAGTTTCTCGCTCATCGAACGATATGCGGCCTCGATCACCTGCACGGACGCCATTGCGTCGGCCGGCGTGATGAGAAGATCTTCTTTACCGCGAAGGGCGTTGCCGAAATTCTCGATCTTGCCCCTGAACGAGGCGACCTTGTCGTAGCCCGTGCCGAAGACCGTCCAGTCCGGATTCGATGCGGATTTATATTTCGATTCACGCCAGCCGACGTGAAGTGTCCCGCTTGAGCCGTAAATGCTGAGAAAATACGGCAGTTCCTTGTTGATGCCCCACGTAAGATCGACGCTTGCGGTCACGCCCGCCGAGGTTTTCGCAAAGAGCTTGACGTTCTCATCAACTGCGAGGCCCTGCGTTCCGCCTGCATCGACCGCGAGTACCGAATCGATCGAACCGAGAAGATATCGAATGATATCGACCGAATGTGTGCCGTTGTCGATGAGCACGCCGCCGCCGGAAAGCTCCGCGTCTGAGTTCCAACGCTTCGACATATCGACCTTTGCGGTGAAGGCATTCTCTAACTGAAGGACGTCGCCGAGCGCGCCCGAGGCAAGAATGCTCTTTGCCTTGATCACGTCCTCGCAATAGCGGAACTTCGATGCCATCGTAAAGAGCGTGTTCGTCTTGGCCGCCGCCGCGATCATCCGTTCGGCGTCGCCCGTCGTGGTGCAGAGCGGTTTTTCGCAGAGCACCGGGATCGAGCGATCGAGAAAGAAGCACGCGATCTCGGCGTGCGTTGCGGGCGGCGTGGCGATGATCACCGCGTCGAGGCCTAGGCCCGCAAGCTCGTCGAGGGTCGCGTAGCTCTTGCCGCCTACCATTTCGGCAAGAGCCGCGGCCGCATCCGGACGTGTGTCCGTTACGGCAGCAAGACCGCAGCATGTGCTTTGATTAAAAGCTTGTGCGTATGCTTGGGCGATGCCGCCCGCTCCAACGATCCCGAATCTTAATTTCGTCATATCTATTTGCGCAGCCTGCTTGCGGCGATCCTCACATTGTCGGCGATGTAGCGGACGTGTTCTTCGGTGTACTTCTCATTCCAGGGAAGCACGAGCACATCGTGAAGGGCCTTTGCCGTGAGCGGATAATTCTCGATCTCGTAATCGACGGCGCCTTCGCGTGCCAGGTTGAACGGGAACTGGCTTGTGCCGAGCGTGTTCTTTTCCTGAAAGACCTGGCACATAAAGGCCGGCTTTACGATATAACGCGGGGCCGAGAAGATGTTCTTTTCCTTGAGAAGCTGAGCCATACCGACCGAGCCGCCTTCGATCTTCGAGTCATCGACGGTGAGGCAGTATTTCCAATAGACGTGCGTTGCGTCGTCGGCAATGACGGGCGTTTCGACGCCGTCGATCCCGGCAAGCAGTTCCGTCAGGAGAGCTGCGGTCCTTTGGCGATTCGCGACGCACGCATCGAGTTTCTCCAATTGGCCGACGGCGACCGCCGCCTGAAGCTCGCTCATACGGTAGTTCAACGCCATGAAGTAATGGTCGGGATCTGCGTCGCCGTAGCCCCAGGCTTTGTTGATGTAGAGGAACATCTTGCGGGCGAGTTTCTCGTCATTCGTCACGACCATTCCGCCTTCACCGGTCGTCATATGCTTGCCCTGCTGAAGCGAAAAGCAGCCAATGTCGCCGATCGTGCCGGCGAAAGCCTCGCCCTTGCGGGCAAGGAACGTCTGGGCAGAATCTTCGATCACGGGAATTCCTTTTTCTCGTGCGAGCTCCATGATCGGGCCCATTTCGCACGGATTCCCGAACAGATGCGTGACGATGATCGCCTTTGTGCGTTCGCTGATCTTCTTTTCGATCGTTTCGGCGGTGACGTTCAGCGTTTTGGGGTCAACCTCTGCAAAGACGGGAACTACGCCACGGTACATCAGCGGCGTAAGAGCGCCCATATCGGTGATCGAAGTCGTTATGATCTCGTCGCCCGGCTCGGGATTGATCGCGGCAACGGCGATATGGATCGCCGCAGAGCCTGACGTGCAGGCGTAGGCGAATTTCGCTCCGAGCTTCTCGGCGAACTTCTGCTCGAGCATCTTTCCGAATTTGCCCTTCGTCGTGGTCAGTGTGCCGCTGCGAAGCGCTTCGGTGACGTATCCGATCTCGGTCTCGTCAAAGGTACGGCCGCTTGAGTCCTGATCGGATGGGAGCGACATCAGTAGTTCGGGTTTTGCAACAGGTGTCATAGTTTTGGATGTGTGATTTTTCTTATGGTCGGGAAATGTGCCGAGAACCCAAGCGAAAGCGGCGTCCCGGCGAGCTACCTAGTTTCTTCCTCAAGTGCAATAGAAGGTCGAATTGCCGCGGATTTCCGAAAGAATCGCAATTTTGCGAGCTTTGCGAGCAGTTTTAGGTGGCCGACGATCGTCGCCGCGGTCTTCATCTTTGAGAAGCCGAACAGCCGAACTTCAAGAACGGCGGGGAACTCGACGATGCGGCCGCCGTCAAGATCGATGCGGCCGAGCATTTCCGCAACGCCCAGAAAGCCGGATTCGTCGATCTCAAGGCCCTCGAACGAACTGCGGCGATAGACGCGAAAACAGCTCGTGTAGGTCGCAAGCTTTTGGTTGAGAACGGCACGGTAAAGAGCCGATGCGCCTTTGGATAGGAATAGACGCCAGCCGGGGACGTTCCGAACGCCGCCCTGCTTGTGGTACGGCGAAGCGGTGACCAACGCGCAGTCTTTCTCAAGGAGCGGCAGCATGCGTGCAAGCTCGTGCGGGTCGTAGGTGCAGTCGCAGTCCATCGACGCGACGATCTCGGTCTCTGCTGCCTTGATCGCCGTCATTATCGCGGCGGCAACGCCAAGATTCTGCTCGTGGCTGATGATCCGCGTATTTGGCCGGCCGTCGAAAAGCTCGTGGAGGAGTTCGAGTGTGTTGTCCTTGCTGTGGTCGTCAACGAATATGAAATTCGCGGAATATCCGGCGTCCGTGAGCGTTCTCTCGACGCTGCGAAGCGTGTTCGCAAGGTAGGGCAGAGCCTCGGTCTCGTTGTAGCAAGGTATGCCGATCGTAATGGGCGTTAGGTCGCGCGTTCTCGTTGCCGGTACGACGGAGATCTCCTCGGCGGCTTCGGCCTGCTCGGCCCGCAGCGATCTTTCTCCAAGTCCGAGGTGGTCGGCAATGCTGACGCAGTCATACGCGGAGAGATTCTCGCGCAGGATCCATTCCATCTTGTCGAGCTTGCGATAATGGCGGATCCGATTGTATTTCGATGCGGCGGAGATCCGCGGCTGTTCGGGGTCGAGCTCCCAAACGTGAAAGTAGCTGACAAAAGGTTCCTCCGTCGTCTCGCCCCAAGCGCGGACGGCAAACCGCATCAGCGTGTACGGTATCTGCCGGAAATAATTCCCGCCGGAGATCGGCAAAAGGCCGACGCCCATATTTCGGGTCGAGTACGGGAACTCCCAGATGCCGTCGCCGGCATCCATCCGATGCGCGACACGCTGCTCGGCCCTAGAGCTGCGCGTCGGCAGAAACGAAGCGTCGTACTTGTAGCCAGCATCCGAAAGCGGTGTGACGATCCAGCCGTCGCGCTCGTAATTCAACTTTTCGGCCGCACGATAGCCCACGATCCGCTGGCCGGACGCGTCGGAAAGTACGTCTGTCGCACGGGCGATGTCGTCGCGAAATTCTTCGGGCGAAAGCTGCCTGACCGACCGATGATAGTATCCGCGGCTTGCGACCTCGTGCCCGCGGGCGGCGATCTCGCGAACAAGGTCGGCGTTCTGCTCTGCGATCCAACCGAGGATAAAGAAGGTCGCCTTTGTGTCGAACTCATCGAGAAGATCGAGCGTTTTGAGCGTGTTCTGCTCGTATCGCGGTTCAAAATTCTCCCAATTCCGCTGCTGAATAAGCGTCTCGAACGCGCCGACGTGGAAATAATCCTCGACGAGTACGGTCAGCAGATGCCTTGGCTTCCGAATTTTGTTGTCGGCTGACTTCATCTCGATACGGTTCGTGCAAGTTCGGGCGTTCGGGACACGGAAAAATGAGTTTCGATCGCGTCAACGATCTTCTTTGACGCGTTCCCGTCGCCGAAAGGATTCGGGATCTCCCGTACGGAATCGATCCATTCCGGATCGGCATAATTCTCTTCGAGAAGGTGTTCGAGCACGGTATGGCCGCCGGCAGCGAGCTTCGAGACACCGGCCGCGATCCCTTCGGGTCGTTCGGTATTCTCACGCAGCACGAAGAGCGGTTTGCCGAGACTCGGAGCTTCCTCCTGAACGCCGCCCGAATCGGACACCACGAGCCACGAGGCCTTCATAAGAGCCAAAAAGTCGGAATAATCCAGCGGTTCGAGCAGATGAATTCGCTCGCGGCCGCCTAGAATGGCGTCGGCCGCCTTTCTTACGTTCGGGTTCGGGTGCACGGGAAAGATCAGCGTCGTGTCGGCGTGTCGGTCGATGAATCGGGCGAGCGTCTCAAGGTTCTTGCCCATCGCATCGCCAAAACTTTCGCGTCTGTGCGTCGTAAGCAGGATGCGCTTTTGTCCGGCCGTAGCTTCGAGCAGATCGGTTATCGGATCGCTTACGGAAAGCGTCTTGAGCATCTTCGCGAGCGAATCCACGACCGTGTTTCCCGTTACGAAAATGCGGGACGCCGGAGCTCCGCTCTCGATCAGGTTCTCACGATTTTCGGAGGTCGCGGCGAAATGGAATGCCGCGATCTGAGTTATCAGTTTGCGGTTCGCTTCTTCGGGAAAAGGGCTCGAAATGTCGCCCGAACGAAGTCCCGCCTCGACGTGCCCAACGGGAATTTTCCGATTGAACGCGGCAAGCGCACCGGCAAGCGTCGTCGTCGTATCTCCTTGTACGAGAACAAGATCCGGCATTTCCTCAACAAGGATGCGGTCAAGGCCGGCGATCACGTCCGCTAGCACGTCATTCGGGGTCTGGTCGCGTTTCATTACCGCAAGGTCGCGATCCACCTCGACGTTCAGCGTCTTAAGGAACGGAGCGAGCAGGTCCTTGTGCTGGCTGGAAGAAACGGTCAGCGTCCGGCAACTTCGGCGTTTAAGCTCGGCGATGACGGGAGCGAGTTTGATGATCTCGGGCCTTGTGCCGAAAAGCACGAGAACCTTGAGGTCGCGGCCAAAGTTGGGCTTTGACGTGCCTTTCTCAAGCAGAATATTGAGGGAATCCATCATTTTGCCGTGTTCGAACAAGGGCGGATGTAAAAAGAGCATCCGCTCGACAAAAGGAGCAATACGGTGCAGATTCCTAAGTTTTCAGCGGTTTTCGGCCGAAATGGCTAAGCTTTGCAAACCTCTCTGTGCGAAAATGCATCTATACTCGATGCGGGGAAATGCGAACGATATGAGATCTGTGAAAAAGACGGGACTTCTATTTTTTGTGCTTGTGCTTGCGGTTTCGGGTTTTGCCCAGACATCTGCGGTCGTGCCCGGCGACCTAAGCCGCGAAAAGATCGACGAGATCATCAAGAAATTCACCGACAACGAGAACGTTTTCCGCGCGGCCTTCACAGACTACGTATTCAACCGCAAGGCGCTTGTGCAGACGATCGGGCTTGGCGGCCAGGTGACCGGAACTTACCGGCGCGATTCCTTTATGACGTTCGGTTCGGACGGCGGGCGGTTCGAGAAAGTGCTTTATGCTCCGATCGCGACGACGCCGCCGGGATTCGTCACGCCGGAAGATCTCGAAGACCTGGGCGGGATCAATCCGTTCGCACTCGAACCATCGGCGATCTCGCACTACAACTTCCGCTATGTCGGCACGGAGCACATTGACGAGCTCGAACTTTACGTCTTTGACGTTCGGCCAAAGGAGATACCAGATCCGAAAAAGTCGAAGCTCAGGCTTTTTACGGGCCGGATCTGGGTCGATAAGGACGACCTGATGATCGTGCGGTCGCAGGGCAAGGCCGTGCCCGAGACAAAGGACAATAAATTTCCCGTTGTGCTTACGACGCGGGCGCAGATCGACGGAAAGTATTGGTTCCCGGTCGATGCACGCTCGGACGACGAACTTGTTTTTGACAACGGTAACGTGATCAAGATCAGGATGCGCGTGACCTATGGCGACTATCGGCAGGGACGCACCGACATCGTCATCAAGGAGGATCCGGAGAACCCGGACGAAACACCGCAGAAGAAACAGTAAGGTTCAGCCTTTGGAAAGTTCCTCGACGATTGCAGCACGCGTCTCGAGAAGGAGATCAAGCGGAGTTACGGCTCCGCTTCTTTCTTTTACGGGAACGGGCGGGAGCAGCACCATTTCGATCACGCCGGGATACGCGACGCCCGTGCGTTTGCCCATCAACACGTCAGTGTTCTTGATCGCAACGGGAATGATATCCGCGTTCGTTTGGATAGCAAGATGGAACGCGCCTTTCTTGAACGGGAGCAGTTGGCCCGGCAAGGCGCGCGTGCCCTCGACAAAAACGCCGAACGAATAGCCCGAGTCCATCACCGAGCGAGCCTTTGCCATCGACTCGCGCGCCTTTTCAGGGTTGCTTCGGTCGATCGCGATGATATTCACGAACGACATCCCTTGGCCCATGACAGGGACTTTCAGAAGTTCCTTTTTGGCAACAAGGCCCATCCGTTTTCCCGCATACGCGAACAACGTCGCCGTATCAAGATAAGAGCGGTGATTTGCGGCAAAGACGTAGGACCTTTCAGGGTCGAGGTTCTCAAGGCCGGTGACCTGCACCTTCGCTCCACACGCCTTAAGCCACGTACGGGCGCCGAAAAGGGCGAGTGGATAGAGCCAGATCTTTCGGTTGATGAGCCAAAGAAAGAGCAGCGATGGGATGCCGAGCACGAGCAGCATCGAGCCTGCCGCAAGCCAACACCACCAATATCGGAGTTTGCCGAAAGTTCGCGATCTGTGAGACTCTGGCAATGGAAACTCCACCAATTTATTTTCGAGCGTCGGCATCGACCTTCAAGTCTAATGGCTAATAGACAAAGTCCAAAGTCCATCGTTCTGTGTCTTGCCGCAGCCGCAATTTTTGCGGCCGCCGCATTTGCGCAGGCTCCGTCCCCGAATTCCGTTCTCGGTTTCACGCCGGGCGACGATCGCAAGGTCGCCGATTGGGATCAGATCGTCGATTATTTTCGAAAGCTCGACAAGGGCAGCCCGCGGGTAAAGGTCGAGGAGATAGGCCGTTCGACGCTGGGCCGGCCGCTGATCGTCGCGTTCATATCAGACAGCGACAATATCAAGAAACTCGACAAATATCGGCGCATCAATGCACAGCTTGCCGACCCGCGAACCATTTCGGACGAAGCGGAACTGAGCAAACTCGTAAAGGACGGCAAGACGATCGTCGCGATCTCCTGCTCGATCCATTCGACGGAGATCGTAGCTTCGCAAATGTCGATGAACCTCGCCTACGAGCTCGCGACGGCGGGCGATCCCGCAACAAAAGAGATCCTCAAGAACACGATCCTGCTGCTCATCCCTTCGCCAAATCCGGACGGCATCGAGATCGTCGCGGATTGGTACAAAAAGACGCTCGGCACGAAAAGCGAAGGCACGGCACCGCCCGAACTTTATCATCACTACGCCGGCCACGACGACAACCGTGACTGGTTCATGATGAACCTCGTCGAGACGCGTGCCGTTACTAAACTCTTTTGGCAGGAATGGTTCCCCGAGATCGTCTATGACGTGCATCAGCAGGGACAATACTCATCGCGATTCATCATTCCGCCTTTCTTCGATCCGATAAATCCGCGTATCGCGCCGACGCTTCTTCGAGAAGTAGGCTTGATCGGATACAAGATGGCCGCCGACCTCCAGGCCGCGAATATCGCGGGCGTAGCGACCAATTCTACCTACGACACGTGGTGGCACGGCGGTTTTCGCTCGGCGCCGTATTATCACAATTCGATCGGCATTTTGTCCGAGGCGGCGAGCGTCCAACTGATGACGCCGGTCACGGTCAAGCTCGAAGACCTGAGGCGAAGCCGCGGCGTCCGCGGGCTCGCAGACCTTACGACGCCGATGACGAATTATCCCGATCCATGGCTCGGAGGCGAATGGCATGCGAGCGACATCAACCGCATCGAGATGATCGCATCACGCGGGCTTCTTTCGCTTGCGGCAAAATACCGTGAGCGATATCTGCGGAATTTCTACGATCTCGGGCGGGCGAATCTCGCTCCGGTCTCTGGCGGCCCGCAGGCGTTCTATATCTCAAAAGAGCAGGAAAGGCCCGAATCGACGAGTCGCTTGATCGAGATCCTGCGATGGCAAGGGATCGAGGTTCGCAAGGTCGGGCGGGCGTTCAACGCGGTCGGCGGCGAAAAGGAACGCTCGCCTGTCTCGGTTCCAAAGGACGGTTGGATCGTCTTCGTGGATCAGCCGCAGAAGAACAACGTCCTCAGCCTTTTCGAGCGGCAGGAATATCCGCATCGACTGCTCCCGAACGGAGATGCCGAAGTGCCGTATGACGTCGCCGGTTGGACGCTGCCGCTTCAGATGGGCGTCGCGTATCGTCCGCTTCGAGAGATCGGTGAACTTGAAAAGCTGCGGGCCGCTTCGAAACTCGTCGAGAGCGTGAATGACGTCCGTGATGAACTCGGCCTTCCCGACGCAAAGGCGCCTTTTGCGAAGATCAAGAACCCAATGCTTTCGTCGCCGCGGATCGGGCTTTATCGCGGCTTTACGGGGTCGATGGACGAAGGCTGGACGCGATTTGTGCTTGATACGTTCAGCATCCCGAACTATCGGATCACGAATGAGCAGATGCGAAGCGGAAAATTCGAATGCGGCAACGGTCTGTGCGACTCGGTCATCTTGCCGTCCGATGGCGAGGCCTCCGTTTTGAGAGGGCTGCCCGCAAGCCGCTATCCGGAAGAATTAGCCGGCGGCATTGGCGATGAAGGCGTTCGATCTCTCAAGAAGTTCGTCGAGGACGGCGGCCGCGTTGTCTGCTTCGATCGCGGATGCGACCTCGTTATCGGGAAGTTCGAGCTTCCGGTTCGCGAAGCCTTATCGGGCCTCAAGCGCAGCGAATTCTACGATCCGGGCTCGATCGTCCGGATCGAGGTCGATCGAGGCGAGGGCGTACCCGAGGAAGTCCCTGCCTATTTTGCGTCGAGTTCCGCGTATGACGTTCTGCCCGACGCAAAGAACGTGCGCGTGACAGCACGATATGCCGCCGCGAACGCCTTGCTTTCCGGCTGGATGCTCGGCGAAGAATTTCTTAACGGAAAAGCGGCCATCGTTGAGGCGAGATACGGCAAAGGCTCGATCGTGATGTTCGGCTTCCGGCCGCAGCACCGCGGCCAGTCCTGGGCGACATTCTCGCTCATCTTCGACGCGCTTGAGAAATGATCTGGCCTATTTTGCAACCAGGATCCGAACATAATGAACATTGTTCGGAATTACCGTTCCGGTGAGACCGAGGGTGCCATCGCTCTCTTTAAAAGCGGGCCCGAGGAACGTGTGCTGTGGAGCGATCCTTACTAAAACGGAGCCGCTGCGACCGAACCTGAGATCGCGAAGGCCGTTCGGCCAAAGGCGGTAGATCTCGCCCGGATTTCTGCCGTTTTGTGCTGCTTTATAGCCGGTCACGTAGATCTTGCCCGATGACTGAAGTGAGAGAAATCCAGGGAAACTTGCGTTTGGGAACGTGACCTCGCCCGATGCTCCGAATGACAGGTCAAGTGTGCCGCCAGGCGTGTACTTGTACAACTTTTTTCCGGAAAGGGTGAGTGTGCCGTTATCGGCCGCCGCCGCGATATCCATGACGGGGTAGCTGTCGAAGTTAACGGTGCTGAACGTGTCATCGCTGCGCCGCTTGCCAAATATTTCTTTAGAATGGACTTTTCAATGAGATCTGTTCCGTTCGCCGCTCGTACGCGGGCGTAGAAAGATGCCGCGATCTTGCCGTTCGCAAAGGTGCTGATATTAGCCATGGATGCGGCATTCGCCGTAGGTCCGGTACCCAAGGGCTCGCGACGGAAACCGTTGAAACCGAATGAAGGATCCAGATTGCCGTTTGGAAGAAACTTGATAAGCAATCCGTTAGCATCCTTATTGATATGATTCGTACTTAGGCCCGTTATCGCTGCGGCAAGGATGCCGCCATCAGGCGACAATGCGATCTCGAACAGATGTTCGTCGGAGAACCGTCCGGCTTCGATCTGAAGATCGTGAAAAACGAATCCGTTCGTTCCGAAGGTAGTGTCCAATGAGCCGTCCGCGTTAAGCCTTGCCAGCAGCAGGTCGGTCGGTTGCTCGGGCACCATAAAATTCGTTTCGCCCGCAAGCAGAAACTTCCCGTCCGAAAGCTCAACAACATCCTTTGCAATGCAATGCGGGCACTCGATCGACACGAAACCGCCTGCACCGAATGTGGTATCAGGCACTCCGTCTGGACGAAACTTTACTACATGGATATTTGGTTCTTGTTGACCGAGGAAAATGATAGACCGATCTTCAAGCTGCCTTACGCGGCTTGGATATGTCGCACCGCCGCTAATGGTCGTGTATCCGACCCCATTTAACGTCGTGTCGAGCGCGCCGACGCGGTTGTAGAGCAACTGCGCGTCTGCATTTTGAAACAGTCCAAGAGCAAAGAGGAATATTAGAGGAATAATGGTGAAGCGCATGGCGTGTAAAGTGTCAGGAGAGGGCGACCGCTCGGCCGCGACATCCTATTATATTATAAACGCGCGATGTGCGGCTTTTTCTTTTTTCGGGTTCGCGATGGGACCACTTAGAAATACGGAACTTCGAAGTCTGGATGCGAACCTGCGTTTTGGGCTATCATTGAGGTTGATGTTCTTCAAGGCCTTCAGTATTTTCGCAGCAACAGTTTTTGTTTTTTCGGGCACGGCATCAGCAGATCCGATCCTTTTCCGCCTGCCCGCGGAGCCGTTGATACGCATCGGCCTTGCAACGAACGCCTCGCAAGTTTCGATCACGACGAGCGATCCGTCACTTGTCGCATTCAGCCCGGACGAACCGAGCCGCATGCTTGCCTCCAACCGCGTTTCGATATCCGCACGTGCATATAACCCGCCGGAGATCGAGCAGTTCCGCATCGAATTTCAGAATTTGCCGTCGCAGGTCGATGCGAACTCGCTCGCGGACGACGTTCGGGCGGCAGTCGGCGAATCTGCGATCGCAAGCATTGATGTCGAAAAGAACACTTGGCGCGTTTGGGTCGGCGGCATCAAGGCGACCGAAGAAGAAGCTCTCGAACTCAAACAGCGGCTCGCCGACAAGGACCTTGATGATGCGGTCGTCGTCGTTGAAAAGAAACAGGTGGTCTCGCCCGACGCGATCGCACTCACGCGGCAGGTTCGCGATGCAAAGAAGAGCGAAGTTCGGAGCCTCGTGCGGACGACAGGTTCCGCAAAGCTCGCTCCGGGCGAATCGATCGATCCGAATCTTCGCGAAGTGATCGTAAGCGGTTCGTCGGAAGAATCTAAATTCTCCTCGCTCAAGACCGTCGCCTTCGGGTCTCTTAATGAACGCTCGACGCCCGTTCGCCTGAACGGCAAGGCATATCGCGGGAAGATCGAGGTCTTTGTGAATGCGTCCGGAAGGCTCTCGGTCGTGAACGTCGTCCCGCTCGAAGATTATCTCCTCGGCGTTGTCCCGAGCGAGCTTTCGCTCCCGCAGCTCGAAGCTCAAAAGGCGCAAGCCGTCGCCGCCCGCACGTACGCGATAGCGAATATCGGCGGCTACGGCACGAAAGGCTTCGATATGGTTCCGACCGTCTATTCCCAGGTTTACAAAGGCGTTTCGATCGAAACGGCGATGGGTACGCGGGCCGTTCGCGAGACGCGCGGCATGGTCGCAACATACAAAGGCGAGCCGATAATGGCGTATTTCACTTCCACCTGCGGCGGCCGAACAGAGGACGGCGTGAACATCTTCGGTAAGGACGAGCCGTATCTGAAGGGTGTGGAATGCTCGCTCGAGGGCAGGCGGCATTTCGATCCGTTCACGATCCGCACGTCTCGCACGCCGGCAAAACTTCGCGATGGCAGCCACCTCGAACTCACACGCCTGATGTCGCGTCTTGCAGCGAACGGTGCATATCTCTCGGCCGCCGAGATGACCGACGACTGGTTCGATTCCGCGCCGAACGCAACCGAGATGGCGAATTGGCTGGGGCAGATCGCGTCGAAGCTCGGCAAGCCGCTACCGAGCGTGTCGAACACTACGGCCCGGCCGCTCGAGGCCGCCGCCGTCCTAGCAAAGTTGTTCTACGAACCGCGAGCCAACGACACGCTGCTGTCGAATTCCGATGTTCTCTACCAGCTTTCGTTCGATGATGCCGCGGACGTACCCGCAGCGATGCGTCCCGACCTTGCGGCATTGCTTCGCGACGGATATTTTCGGCTTCGCCCGGACCTTACGCTCAAACCGAATATGCCGTTTACGCGGGCGGAATTCCTCTCGCTGATCGGGCAGATCTACGCGAAGAAAAAATGGCTTCCCGATCTTCAGAAAGCGACGGCGAAGCCAGCGGCGGATGGCAAGATCTCGATCGGTTCGGGTAGAAGTGCGCGAAGCCTTACCGTGCGGCCGGACGTTTTTCTCTTCAGGCAGTTCGGCGAGACGCTCTACCCCGTGCGTGAGGTTGCGCTTGTCGGCGGCGAGGACATTGCGTTCCAAACCGACGCGACGGGCGCCGTAGCTTATCTTGAGGTTCAGCCGACCTCGTCGCCGACCGCCGCTGAGAATATGTCGCCGTTCACTAATTGGAACAAGACGGTCTCCGCATCGGCCCTCCAATCCCGCCTTTCGCGTTATGTTCGAGGTATCGGAACGCTATATGACGTGAACGTGAAAAAGGTAGGTTATTCGCGACGCCCGATCGAGATCGAGATCGTCGGATCCAACGGCATCAAGACCCTCTCGGGCGGCAAGATCCGCTCGGCCCTTCGCCTCCCGGAACAGCTTTTTGTGATGAATAAACGCTACAATGGCAACACTGTCGCGTCATACACGTTCACGGGACGCGGCTGGGGACACGGCGTCGGAATGTGCCAATACGGAGCCTACGGAATGGCAAAAATGGGCGTGAAATACGACGAGATCATCAAGCATTACTACACGGGCGTCGATCTGACGAAAGCATACTAATTAAATGTCTCTCTCGCGTTTTATTTCTCGGCGGATCGCGATCGCCTTTATCGTCCTTGCATCCGTCACTGCCGCCTTTGGGCAGTCGTCGTCGGCAAAACTCGGATCGGACACGGCGAAAGGCGGATTTAGGAATGAGGACGCGATCCGCGACAAATTCAACGCGTTCCGAACGGACGACGATGCGAAAGCGTGGCTGCGGGCGATGGGCTATGATCCGGCAGCGATCGTATCACTCGCGGCCTCGAAACCTCATGGCGAAAAGGCCGATGTCGAGATCGTCATCGAGACGGCAAAGGGCAAGACGCGCGAAGGCATCTCGATAAAGCTCGTCTCCGGCCAACGCGGATTCAATCAGATCGACAAACGCAGGCTCTCCCATTATCGCGAGATGTGGAAAATGCCGGACGAGGTCGTTGCCGCTCTAAAGCTCTTCGTCGGTGAGACGCCTCCAACGAAGCCGGGACGCTCGAAAGACAGGATGTTCCTGAATGAGATCGATCCGCAGGCACGCGACGCCGTCATTAAGTTCTTTTCGGAGAACAAAGAGCGGATCGTCTCCGACCTTTTTGCCGGAGACGGCGACCACGATGCCGGTTGGATCATGGTCGCGTTCAAACCGTCCGAAAAACGGAGTGGATCATTCGCACTGCGGCAAAGGCGGTCGAATTCTACGGCGACGGCGACGTGAAACTCACGCGCTCCGGCAACCTGAAGATCGGCCGGATCACAATGCAGCGAAAGGGCGGCGACGCGGGCCGCGAATCCGCAAAGATGCTGCAATTCAAGATCGATCCAGTAGAGCTCTTTAACGCAAAATGAGATTCTCACAAAGGCAGATCATCGGCGCTGTGATCATCCTCTTCGTCATTCTGATATTGTCTTTGATACGGATGATGTGACGCACGTTCGGGCGAGGTCGATGAGAGAGCAGGAACGCAAAATGCCGATATTTGCCGTCTGCGGCCCGACCGCGTCCGGGAAGACGGCTCTCGCCGTTCACCTTGCGGGGCAGCTCGGCGCGGAGATCGTGAATTTCGACTCCGTGCAGATCTACCGAGGCATCGAGATCGCGACCGCAAAGCCGACGGCCGCCGAGATGCGCGGCATCCCGCATCATCTGATCGGATATGTCGATCCGAATATCGACTATACGGCCGCAGATTGGGCCGAAGATGCGAAAGCGAAGATCAGCGAGATCGAATCACGCGGCAAGCGCGTCATCCTCGTCGGCGGCACGGGTTTCTATCTGCGAACTCTCTGCCAGCCTCTTTTTGAAAGCCCGAAGACCGACCCGCAGCTTCGCGAAAAGTATCGCAGGCTCCACAGCGAACGCGGGGCCGAACACCTTCACGCTCTTCTTGCCGAAGCCGATCCGCAGGCCGCGGCGAACCTTCCCGTCCGCGACTATGTCCGCGTGATACGTGCTCTTGAGGTCATCGAACAGACGGGCAAGAAGATCTCCGCCTTGCAGCCCGAGCGGCCCGCACCGCCCGAGCTTGCCCGCCGCATTCGCCGCATCGTCCTTTCACCGCCGCGAGACGAGCTTTACGAGAAGATAAACGCCCGAACCGCAGCCCATTTTTCGGCCGGACTCGTCGAGGAGGTCGAAAGCCTTCTTGCCGCCGGAGTTCGCGACAACGGCAATGCTATGGGAGCTCACGCTTACCGGCGGGTCTGCGAATTCCTTCGCGGAGAGCGGACGTATGAGAGCGCCATCGAGCGTTCGCAGCAGGATGTGCGAAATTATGCGAAACGTCAGCTCACTTGGTTTCGTAAAGAGAAAGAGGCCGTTTGGTTCGAAGGCTTTGGCACGGAGGCGCTTTTGGCTGAAAAAGTGGTCGAATTCTGTGAAAATTCGACATTAAATGAGCTAATTCAAATATAAAACATTTTTCTGCTATAATCGCGGCACTAGCTGTTGGCCATCACAATTTTGCTTATCGGAGAGGAGAGAACATGGAGAAGCAGGCTGCCCAGAATATCCAGGATGCGTTCCTGAATTCGGCAAGGCGAGAGAGGTTGAATGTCGTTGTACATTTGCTGCAAGGGGCAACTTTGACCGGCCGTATAAAAAGTTTTGATAAGTTCTCCCTTCTCCTTGATGTTGGCGGCCCCGACGTGCTTGTTTTCAAGCACGCGATCTCGTCCATAACACAGGAGCGTCGGCCTGCCCCGCAAACGCCGGCCCCGGCTGAACAGAACCAGGCTTGAAAGGCAGTTTTATTACCTTTGAAGGGATCGACGGCAGCGGCAAGACGACCCAGCTCGAAAGGCTTGCCGAAAGCCTCCGGCACTCCGGCCGGGACGTTCTCATTACGTGCGAACCCGGCGGGACGCCGCTCGGCCGCGAGCTCCGCAAGGCTTTCCTCGAAACAAAGCAGGACGTTGAACCTCTCGCCGAACTCCTGCTTTTTGCGGCCGACCGCGCGCAGCACGTTCAGCATCTGATCCGCCCGGCACTGGCCGAGGGCAAGATCGTAATCTCAGATCGGTATGCCGACGCGACCACCGCGTATCAAGGGGCGGGACGCGGCTTCGACCTCAAGTTGATCGAGAACGTGACCGCGATCGCGACCGGCGGATTAAAGCCCGATCTTACGCTCTTTTTTGATATCGAGCCGCAGGCCGCCGTCGATCGAATGGAGTTTCGTGCCGCGCACAAAAAGAATCGTATGGATCTCGAACCGCTGGAGTTCTACGAACGTGTCCGCGACGCTTACCTGAGGATCGCCGCCGCCGAACCAGAACGCTTTCGTGTTATCGACGCGGGCCGCGGCATCGACGAGATCGCCGCAGAGACGCTCGAAGCAGTAACGGAGATGTTAGATCGTGTTTAGCCGCATTATCGGGAATGAAGCCGCAAAGATCGGGCTCGGCCGCCTGATCCATCAACGGCGGCTGCCGGGTTCGCTCCTTTTTTCGGGACCGGAGGGCGTAGGCAAAAAGCAGTTCGCGATAGAGACGGCCCGTGCTCTCGCATGCACAGAGCCGAACAACGATGAGGCCTGCGGAGCGTGTTCGAGCTGCGTGCGGATGGCCGCACTTCCGCCGCCGTCCTCGAATGCCGACGACTATAAACGCGTGTTCTTCACGCAGCATCCCGACCTCGGTTTCGTCCTCCCGAACAAACGCATCCTTCGTGTCGATGCGATCCGCGACCTCGAACGCGAGGTGAATTTCAAACCATACGAGGCCGCGGCGCGCACGTTCATAATCGACGATGCCGATCTGATGAACGATGCGGCAGCGAACGCTCTCCTAAAATCGCTTGAAGAGCCGCCCGAGACCTCGCACATCATACTGATCACGTCGCGGCCGGACGTTCTTCTTCCGACGATCCGTTCGCGTTGCCAAGTGGTGCATTTTGCACCTGTCGAACGAAAACTGATCGAGGAATACCTGATCGAGGATCGCGCATTCTCGCACGATGAAGCGAGGCTTGCCGCGGGCGTCGCTCACGGGAGCATCGGACGCGCCGTCGGGATCGATGTTGCGAACTATCGAAATATGCGGGATCGTGCGGTCCGCGTGCTTAGGGCAGCGGCCGTTGAATCCGACACGGCCGCATTGATGCGCATCTCCGAAGAGATCAATGACGCAAAGAATAAGGACAATTTCGAGGCCGAGCTCGATACTCTCGAAGCCGTCGTTCGCGACGTCTGGAGGCTTGCGTGCGGCATCGATCCCGCAAAACTGCTCGACCCGGAAATGGCCGCCGAGTATCAGAAGATCGCCGAATTTGCCGAGCCTGCCCAGCTTGCCGCCAACCTCGGCGAGATCGAGATGCTTCGACGTACGCTTGCCGTGAACATCAATCGGAAGGTCGCAACGGACGCGATGTTTTTGACAATGGCCGCGGGAAAGCGGTAATTAGGATGTAGGTGAAATGAACGTACTCGCGTTGGAAGATCCATCAATGCTCACGAGGGCCTCGGCCGTTGCGGGCGCCGGCGCGCTCGGTGTCGGCTCGTTGATGGTCGCAGCTTTCGACCCCTCAAAGGCTCATTTCTTTCCCGTCTGTCCGCTGCTTGCTCTTACCGGGATCGCATGTCCGGGCTGCGGGCTCACGCGTGCTTTCCACGCGCTCTTCCACGGCGACATCGTGACGGCATTGGATTTTAATCTGCTCGTGCCGGTGTGGGCGGTCGCTTTTGCATGGACGTTCGTCTCGCTGCTGCTTTTCGGATTTAGGAAAAAAGGGCTGCCGATGTGGCCGACGGATCCGAGATTCGTTTACGGGTTCTTTGCGGTCCTGCTTGTTTTCGGCGTGCTGCGGAATATCCCGGCCTGGCCCTTGACGATCCTTTACCCTTAGCCTAACGGGACAAGTCGTTTTGCGGCTTCGATGGGCGAGACGGACGGCCCTTCGGTGCGGAGAAGTTCGACCTCTTTTACGAATTCCTCAACGATGTCCTCGCCCGAGACACGCCGCAGCGGAACGCCGTTCTTGAAGATCATCCCGACATTTCGGCCGAAGGTGATCCCAAGCTGCGAATCGTGAGCTTCGCCGGGGCCGTTCACCGCACAGCCCATGATCGAAAGATGGAGAGGTTCCTCGACGTGTGCGAGGCGCCGCTCGACCTCGGTAACGATCTCGACGAAGTTGTCGATATCAAGCCGTCCGCATGTCGGGCAGGCGACGACCGTTACGCCGCGTTTGCGCAGTTCGAGCGACTTCAGTATTTCCCAGGCGACGCGGACCTCTTCGTGCGGTTCGGCGGCAAGCGAAACGCGTATCGTGTCGCCGATGTCCTCGCTTAGCAGGATGCCGAGGCCGATCGCGGACTTTATCGTCCCGCCGAAAGGCGTTCCCGCTTCCGTGACTCCAAGATGAAGCGGATAATCAACCTCTGCGGCCATCAGGCGATAGGCCGCGACCATTCGATTCACGTCCGAGGCCTTAAGCGAAATGATGATGTCGCCGAAGCCAAGATCTTCGAGGATGTGCACGTGCCGAAGCCCGCTCTCGAGCATCGCTTCAGGCGTTGCCGAACCGTATTTCTTGAGCAGATCCTTTTCGAGCGAACCGCCATTCACGCCGATGCGGATCGGCACCTTTTGAGCTTCTGCGGCACGGACGACCTCGCGCACGCGCTCGATCTTTCCGATATTGCCGGGGTTTATGCGGAGCTTGTCGATGCCGGCCTCGAGGGCTTTTAGTGCGAGCTTGTAATGGAAATGAATGTCGGCAACGAGCGGGACGTCCGTGCGTTTGCGGATCTCTTTTAGTGCGTCGGCGGCGGCGTCATCGGGCACCGCGATGCGGACGATCTCGCAACCGGCGGCGACCATCTCCTCGATCTGCTTCAGCGTGCCGTCAACATCGGTCGTGTCCGTTTTGGTCATCGACTGGACGACGACGGGTGCACCGCCGCCGATCTGTATGTCGCGAACCATTACCGGTCTTGTCGTCTTACCCATTTGAAAAACGCAGCAAACCTAATCTTATCAGCCGAAAGGCAGCACACAAAAAAGGAGAAAGCTCGAGGTTAGATCGATCCGCAGCCGATGCAGCCTCGGGCCTCGCCGTTTTTAGATCTACTTCGCGAAGAGCCTTGAAACGTCGAAGAAAATAGTTGTCACCATCAAAAGCAGCACGATACCGAGGCCCGTAAGCTGGATCCGTTCGCGTGCGACAAGCGAAAGCGTCTTGCCGAACCAGGACAGGACCTTCTCGATGCCGAGCACCATGATCTGGCCGCCGTCGAGCATCGGGATCGGCAGCAAATTCATAACGCCGAGCGTCAAACTGATCGCCATCAGGAGCGGCAAAAGACCTAAGAAGCCGCCTGCGAAGACGGTCTTGACGATCATCTGTCCGATACCGATCGGGCCGGACAGTGTGTCGCGCGCAGAGCGTTCGCCGGTGCTGACCTGGCCGAGTGCAACGCCCGTAAGCCGCAGTATCCGCAGGTTCTGGTCGAGTGCGAATGCCGCAGCACCGCCAAGCCCGACCGCCTCGCGTTTTGCGAGAAGGCTCGGGTCGAAGCCGATGCCGATCAGGAATCTGTCACCTCGTTGCTCGGCGTGGGTCGTGACCGTCAACTGCTGCCCCTTTCGGTCGATCGAGAGCGTTAGCGGCTGGCCCTTTGAGTCCGTGACGACGGACTGCATCTTGCGAACATTCGTAATGTTGATACCGTTGACCGCCTTGATCCAATCGCCGACCTGTACGCCGTCCTTTGCAGCCGGAAGCGACGTATCGAGGATGCCGACCACGACTGGCTCAGTAGCCGCGTCGGCTTCCATATCGAGTACTCCCATGGACTGTCCGCTAATTGTAAGGTTCGACGGTGTGATCGAAAGATCGAGGCGTTTCCCGTCGCGTTCGACGCTGATCGGGACCGGCTTTTCGGCAAAGAGGAGTGCGTCGTCCTCGATCCGCGTCCAGGACGGATTCTCCGTTCCCTGAAAAGCGACGATGCGGTCGCGGCCTGGATCCCGGCGTGTGCGGCGGCCCCGTCCGGCGTTACAAAGCCGACGAGCGGAGCGGGATTTACCGGAACACCGAGCCAAAGGGCGATGCCGAGCGGGATGGCAAGCGCGAGCACGAAATTCATAAAAGGCCCGCCGAGCATCACAAAGAATTTCTGCCAACGCGGCCGAAGTTCGTAAAGCTCGGTAGGCGGCACGACGTAACTCGCCGCCCCTTTTCCTTCCTCAGCCGCGCCGATGTTGCGCTGGTCCATGAAGGTTTCCAGGTCGCCGATTTTCCACCTTCCAGCGGGGCGGTCACATCGTCCCCGTAAAGTTTCACATAAGCCCCGAGCGGTATCGCCGAAACGCGATAGTCCGTGTGGCCGATCTTCACGCCGAAAAGCCTCGGTCCGAGGCCGAACAGCGAGTACGCCTCGACACGCATCCCGAAGAGCTTCGCGATGATAAAATGCCCGAACTCGTGGATATTGATCGCGACCCCGAGTACGAAAATGATCGCTAGAATAGCTATTAGAACGTCCAACATCAGTTTTTACCGCTAGTGCCGGCCGCGGCCGGGCCAATTGCCATTATAGCGCGTTCACGCGCCCAAGTATCGGCTGCAAGAACGGCCGCGAGCGTGTCCGCGGGTGTCGGCGTATGCTCGCGCATAACGCGCCGATTCGTCTCGCCGATGTGGTCAAAGCCAATTTTCCCGTCAAGGAACGCCTGAACGCTGACCTCGTTCGCGGCGTTCAACACCGCCGGCATCGTGCCGCCGGCCGCAAGGGCTTCGAACGCTAGCCCGAGACACGGAAAGCGTTCAATGTCGGGGTCCTCGAATTCAAGTTTGCCGACCGCAGCGAGATCGAGACGGCCGCAAGAGGCTTCCTGCCGCACCGGAAAGGTAATGGCGTACTGGATCGCGTGCCGCATATCCGGGACGCCAAGCTGGGCGATCACGGAACCGTCGATCATCTCGATCATAGAATGCACGACCGACTGCGGATGCACGATCACCGAGATCCGGTCGGCGTCAAAGCCGAAGAGCCACTTTGCCTCGATCACCTCAAGCCCTTTGTTCATTAGCGTGGCAGAGTCGATCGTGATCTTCTCGCCCATTTTCCAGTTCGGATGGTCGAGCGCCTCTTTGCGCGTCGCCGCGGCGATCCGTTCCTTTGTCCAGGTCCGAAAAGGGCCGCCCGAAGCCGTTAAAATAAGACGCCGGACCTCGCCTGCGCGTTCGCCGCGAAGGCATTGATGTATCGCGTTGTGCTCGCTATCGACGGGGACGATCTCGGCACCCGAGCTTGCCGCGGCGGCAGTCATCAGTTCGCCCGCCATTACGAGCGTTTCCTTGTTCGCAAGCGCGATGCGTTTGCCCGCTTCGATCGCACGAAGCGTCGGGATAAACCCAACAGCACCAACAGTTGCGGAGACCACCGTTTCAGCTTGCGGATGCGTGGCGACGGCGACAAGCCCCGATTCCCCGCATTCGATGCGCGGTTTTTTGTCGAGCTTTGCGACCGCCTTTTCAAGGAAAACGGCACATTCCTCGTCACCGCAGGCGACGAGTTCCGGCGAGAAGCGCTCGATCTGCTCGACGAATTTTTCGGTATTTCGGCCTGCGGCCATCGCGACGACACGCACATCGCCAAGATGTTCGACGACTTTCAGAGTATTGCAGCCGATCGAGCCGGTAGAGCCAAGGATTGAGATCGCTTTCATACGAAACGAGGACGCCCTTAGATTATCACATCGCTCCGGGGTGAAAGAATGTGCGGGGTGGTCAACCCTCGTCCTGCGAGAACTCGATCGCCGATTCCATACGATCGGACCTTACCGTCCCCGAGGCCTGCTTTTCTGCGAGGAACTCATTGAACTGCTGAGACCGGTTCTTTGGCACACTCAGCGTCTTCCATCCCGCTGCACGGAGGTGTTTTGCAAGGAAGACGATCTGGCCGATGTGGTATGCGTAATGCGTCATTTGGCGGTTCATCGCTTCGATGACCGTGTGTGGTTCGCCCCGGATCGTCACCGTCCGCGAAAGGTCGGCTTCCTCCAGCGGTTCAAGGCTGTCGAACAGGGTCTGCCAACCGTCTTCCCACGCTTTCATCAGCGATTCGCGCGTATCGCCGATCAGCTCGAATTCCGTATCGCGGTTCCGATCCGGCTTTTCCCCGTCCGTGGTAAAGAGATCTTTCCAACGCGAACGCAGATTCCCTGCAACGTGCTTTACGATGAGTGCGAGCGAATTGCTCTCAACGTCGATCTGGCCGAAGAACTCTTCGTCCGAGACCTGTTCAAGCGCGCGTTCGGCGAGTTTCTTGTAACTGCGAAAGGCTTGAAGCGCATCGGAATGATAGTTTTCGATCAAAGACATACGAGTCCTCCAAAATGCAATACGTTTCAGCCGATCACGCTCGGCAGCTTATTTAGATACCCGATCTTTCAAAACTGCCTCGGCCCGTTCGAGTGCGACGAAGATATCGGGAGCAAAACTGTCCCGGCCGACAGTCTCGACAAAGCCGCTCTGTCGCATCACGCGGTAAACACCTCTCGATACGGCTGAGAAAATCAGCAGTTGGCCATTCTCCCTAGCCTCTGCTGCGAGTTCTTCTAGGACGTGGATGCCGCTCGCGTCTATCGTTGGGACTTGCCGCATCCGGAGGATGATAACCTTTGGCCGTTTCGCAACGACCCTGATCGACTCTTTGAACTGCCGAACAGCGCCGAAGAAAAGCGAACCGTAGATCTCGAATACCTCGACGCCTTTGGGTATCTCGACGGCCGACATATCGCGCGCCTTGAACTCCTCGTCATCCTTTAGATTCTCCGTGATGAGTGAAGCTGAAGTTTCGCTCGACATCTTTTGAAGGAAGAGAAAGGCCGCCAGCAAGATCCCGATCTGGATCGCAACCGTGAGGTCAATAAAGACGGTAAGTAAGAATGTGACAAGCAGTACGACGACATCGCCTCGCGGACTCTTGAGAAGGTGCACGAACTCGCGCCATTCGCTCATATTGTAGGCGACGATGATGAGGACGGCGGCGAGAGTGGCCATCGGTATCAGGGCCGCCCATTTGCCTATGAAAAGCAGCACCAAGAGCAGGAATATCGAGTGTATCAATGCCGCGACAGGCGTCTTGCCGCCGCTCTTGATGTTGGTCGCAGTTCGTGCGATGGCTCCAGTTGCCGGGATCCCACCAAAAATGATGGACACGATGTTGCCTGAACCCTGGGCGATCAACTCCATATTCGATCGGTGCCTTGCCCCGGTCATACCATCGGCGACGACCGCGGACAATAAGGACTCGAGGCCGGCAAGCAGGGCGATCGTAACTGCGGGCATAAACAGCTGCTGTACCATTTCGAAGGAGATGTTCGGAAGATGAGGCGATGGCAGCCCGCTCGGTACGTTCCCAAACCGCGTCTCGATCGTTTGGACCGGTAGGTCAAAGAACTGGACAACAAAGGTCACAACAAGGATCGCGATCAGTTGGCCGGGGATCCTCTTAACCCACTTGTTCCAAAGTATGATGATAAGAAGGGAGCTTCCACCGACGGCAACAGTGTAAACGTCCGCCGTGTGAAGGTGCCGAACATACTCGACCCACTTCTCGACAAAGTCGGCCGGGACCTTATCGATCTTCAGCCCGACAAACTCACTAACCTGCGATGAGAAGATGATCAGAGCAATTGCCGACGTGAATCCTACGGTCACCGGGTAGGGGACGAACTTCAAAAAGGCGCCCATGCGGGCAAGGCCCATGAGTATCAGCAGGACCCCGGCCATAAGCGTCGCGACCGCCAGGCCGTCATATCCATATTTCTCAACAATGCCGTAAACGATGACGATGAACGCACCCGTCGGGCCGCTGATGCCCGTTCGTGTGCCGCCAAGCAGGGCGATCGTGAAACCGGCGAAGATCGCTGTGTAGAGTCCCTGTTCGGGTTTGACGCCGCTCGCGATAGCAAGGGCGATGGCTAGCGGGAGAGCAACAATTCCAACCGTCAGGCCGCCGAGGATGTCGCCGCGAAGCAATGCCTTCGTATAGCCTTCGCGGAAGACTGAAAGTAGTTTCGGTTCGAGCTTTGTCATCGAGAGTGATCGGCTGATCAGGCCTTCCAACGAATGGCCGCACCAAGCTTTTTGATCGCATTTTCACGCTCAAGTGATTCCTGTTCGCCTGTCCGCAGGTCTTTGAGCGTAACTTTCCCTTCGGCGAGTTCGCTTTCACCGAGGACGCAGACGTAAGGAACCTTTAACGAATCCGCGTATTTGAGCTGCTTGCCGAGCTTGTCCGCGTCGGGATAGACGGTTACACGAAGTCCGGCGGCCCGCAGTTCTGCGGCGAGTTTTATAGTCTCGGCGGCAGTCTCTTCGTCCAGAACCGTCACCATCACGTCTGCAGGCGTCGAGTCGGCGACCTCGGGCGGGAACATTCCACGCTCGTCCATCACCACAAGGATCCGTTCTAACCCAAGCGAGATCCCGCACGCCGGTATCTGCTCTTTGCCGAACATCCCGATAAGGCCGTCATAACGGCCGCCGCCGGCGAGGCTGCCGGGAAGGTCGGGCACATTCACCTCAATGATCATTCCGGTGTAGTAAGAAAGTCCGCGAGCAAGGCTCGGATCATCCTTGATCCGGTCGCTCGAACGTAAAAGGCTGACGACCTTTGCGATCGTTTCGCTTTGAGGAGCCGCTTCCGGATCTTTCGCGAATGAAAGGAATCGTCCCGCTGCTTCTCTTGAGATCCCGCGAGCCTGCAGTTCGTTCAAGACGCCTTCTTCGCCGATCTTGTCGAGCTTGTCGAGCGCGACCATTGCGTCGGTCTCGAGCGATGCCTCAATGCCCGCGTCGCTGACCATTTTGCTTAGGCGTTTACGATCATTCAGGCGAAAAACGTAGTCCGTAAAACCCAGCCTTTCGAAGATCTCAGCGGCGGCCGAGATCAGCTCAGCCTCGACGAGCGGCGACGTCGAACCGATCGAGTCCACGTCGCATTGATAGAATTCCCGATAGCGGCCACGTGCCGGGCGATCGGCACGCCAGACTGGCTGTATCTGATAGCGTTTAAAGAACTTAGGGAGTTTATCACGTTTGTCCGCAACGACACGTGCGAGCGGCACCGTGAGGTCGTAACGAAGGGCAAGGTCGGCAAGGTCGGCGACTTTTTTGGCGTTCGCGATGTCGAGTTTCTCGCCGCGTTTCAGGATCTTGAACATCAACTGCCCGCCTTCCTCGCCGTATTTTCCCGTGAGCGTTTCGAGGTTCTCGAACGCCGGCGTTTCGAGCGGCTCAAAGCCATAGGATTCGTACACCTCTTTGATGATGCCGATCACATATTCGCGTTTTCTGATATCGGCGGGCAGGAAGTCTCGTGTCCCGCGTGCCGGATTTGTTGAAGCCATCGAAGCGTATTTTACAATAACTGCCGCGGCGATCAGGGCCTTGCCTGCGGCAAAATGAGAAACGAGGTGCGAAAATCCGTAAAAGAGCAGCTAATAGCGAAGTTTCAGCTCCGTGTAATTTCGCCATGAGCGGTCGAGGAATGCGATCTCGTCCTCGGTCAGTTCGCGTTTTACACGAGCGGGCGAACCAAGGATCATCGACCGAGGCGGCACGATCGTCCCCGGCGTGAGCAGCGAACCGGCGCCGATGAGACATTCTTCCCCGACATGGACGCCGTCCATCAGGATCGCACCCATTCCGATCAGGCAGCGGTTCTCGACAGTGCAGCCGTGGAGAAGGACGCGATGGCCGGCCGTTATCTCGTCGCCGAGGATCGTCGGATGAGTGCCGCCCGTGACGTGAATAACGCTGTTGTCCTGAATATTCGTGCGTGCGCCGATGCGAATGTGATTAACGTCGCCGCGGACGACCGTGCCGAACCAGATGCTTGAATCTTCGCCGATCTCCACATCGCCGATCACCTCGGCGTTCTCGGCAATAAAGGCGGACGCATGAATGCGTGGTTCGTTGTTCTCGAAACGTCTGATCATACAGGATCCCGTCCAAATCGTTTTTGGGCCATCGTATAGAGTTGATGAAGCTCGTGCACCCGCAACAAGAGAGCGCAAACTACAAATGCCGCCCCGCCTAGGATGATCGGCACGAATGCTTCGACAAGCCGCAGCGTA
This sequence comes from Acidobacteria bacterium OLB17, assembly GCA_001567505.1. Classification (GTDB taxonomy): domain Bacteria; phylum Acidobacteriota; class Blastocatellia; order Pyrinomonadales; family Pyrinomonadaceae; genus OLB17. The sequence continues at coordinate 90,645 of LLEU01000039.1, forward strand.
ATGCCCTGCGAGCCGTATCGCCCGACGATGAAATGATAACTTGCGTAGCAAACGACGGAAAGAACGGCCGACGAGACGGCGATCTTCACGAAGGCCGTCGCGATGCTGCGGCCGTTCAAACGGCTGATCTTCCGCCTCAAAAGATAAGCGAGTGCCGTGAAGTTAAAGAGCGCGACGAGGGACGTTGCAAGTGCGACGCCCAAGTGGCCGTATCCGAACGGCGTCTCGGGCGTGACGCCGTAATGCGAGAACCATTCGCGAAGGCCGTAGCACCCAACGAAATTAACGACGATCGATGCAAGTGCGATGATCATCGGCGTCTTCGCGTCGTCCAGCGCGTAGAACGCCGGCGAGAGTATCTTTATGGCCGCATAGCCCGTCAATCCGATCGAATAGCCGACAAGCGCCGTCGCCGTCATCTGCGTTGCGAGCGCGTCAAAACGCCCGCGTTCATAGATGAGCCGAATTATCGGTTCACCCAGCACGATCAGGCCGCAGGCGCTCGGCAGCGTCATCAGGAAAACGAGATTCATCGACGACGAGATCGTATCGCGGAACTCGCCTTTTTTGCCTTCGGCCGCAAGGCGTGAAAGCACAGGGATCGCCGCCGTCCCGACCGCAACACCAAAAAGGCCGATCGGGAACTGCATAAGGCGGAAAGCGTAATTCAGCCAGCCTTGTGCGCCGTCGATCGACGAGACGAAATAGGTGTTGACGAGCACGTTTATCTGCACGGCCGACGTGCCGAGGATCGCGGGCGTCATAAGGGCGACGACCTTTCGAACGCCCTCATCTGCAAGCGAGATGACCGGCGTGAAACGGAACCCGACGCGGAAGAGCGAAGGCAGCTGCATCGCGAGGCCGGCCGCGCCGCCGATGAGCGTTCCGATCGACATTCCGATGATCGCCCACTGTGCTCCCTCGTTCGGGATCACGTTCTTGTCCGTGGGCACCGTCCACCCGCCGCCGCTCAGCCAATATGCGAGCGAGAGGCCGACGCCGATCGAGACGATGTTAAAGACGGTCGAGGCCGAGGCGGGAATGCCGAAAATGTTCTTCGTGTTCAGTACGCCCATCGCGACCGCGGCAAGAGCGACCAGCAAAATGTACGGGAACATTATCTGCGTCAACGTCGTCGCGAGTGCGGCCTTTTCGGGCGAGAAGCCGTCGGCAACAACGCCGACCAATTCTTTTGAAAAAATGATGCCGACGATGCAGATGATGCTCAAGACGACCGCGAGCAGATTGAAGATCAGGCTTGCGAGCCGCCACGCCGCCTTTTCGCCGAGCTTGATCTGGTAGTCGGTAAAGACCTTGACGAAGGCGACCGAAAGGGCACCCTCGGCGAAAAGATCGCGAAGGACATTCGGCAGGCGAAATGCGACAACATACGCATCGGTCAAGAATCCCGCACCGAAGAACCGTGCAAAGATCATCTCCCGTACGAGCCCGAAAAGGCGGGAGAACATCACGGCGATCGACACGATACCGGCCGAACGCGCAACGCTCGTCGGACGCGGCGTCGGTGGTTCGGCGGCGTTCTCAGCGGTTTGAAATGGCCTGGTATCTTCGATCGACGGCATTAGCGACTAGAATCGAAGATTATCGCATGCTTGCGAGCGAATCGGGGAAGAGAATGAGAAGAAAATTCGATAACGGCCGCAGCCATGCCGAACCTTGCCGTCAATGCGATGCATTGCGCGGATAAGAGATCCGCGAGGTCGCCATTCGTTTGTCGAGCGAAACGGCCGTGTAATTGAAGGAGACGGGGCCGCCGAACTGTCCCTGCACGAGCGAGACGTAAAGATTCTGGAAAGAGCGGAACTGATTCACGCTGCCTCTCTGGTTGAAGATCACGAAGAGCAGCTTGCCTTTTTGCGTGTTCACTTCGCCCGAGAGTGCACTTACGCCGTGGTCGGTCTGCCGCAGAGTTCCCGTCTTTCCGACGACGCTGCCCGCATAGAAATCATTATCGAAGCGATTTTCGAGCGTCCCTTCGTCGAGGCCCGCTACGGGCATAATGTCGGCAAAATTCATCCGATAACGGCCGAGTTCCTTCTGGAGAGCACGCAGAAGCCGCATCATCGCGTTCGGCGAGACCCGGTTTATGCCGAGGCCGCTCGTCGTCGCAAGTGAGAATTCGCTGTCGGGCACGTTCGCGTTCAGCTCAACGATCCGGGAAACGCCGAACGGCCCGCCGATCATATCGCCGAGGCGTTCTGCAAGAAAGTTGTTCGAATAGCAGAGAGTGGCCTTCAGGATCTCACGCATCTTCGCGGATTCGTGCGAAAAGAGAAGCGTAAGGTCGCTCGGGATCGGCTGTACGGACGCCGTACCGCCTACCGAAACGCTCGGTAGGCTCGGGATCGTGCCCATTCGGCCGGAGTTGTTCAAATAATCGACCCAAGCTCGTGCCGCCGCAGGCGAGCGCCTCGAAAGGTCAAGCGTTGACAGCAGCAGGTCGGCAGAACGCTGCGATGAGCCGGAGAGGTTCATCACGAAATCGAACGTGACGACGACGTTGCCGGTTATCGAGCGGATCCCGCGTCGATTGAGTTCGTTCGCGATCAGGATCGCATGTTCGTAGTTGAACACGGGATCCTTGCCGGAAATGTAGAGGTCGCCGTTGAGCGTTCCCGTGGTCCGGTCGATGGTGCCGTTCGTATAGACATTCGTCGCAAAACGGAAATCGGGGCCGAAGGTCTTAAGGACGGCGTAGGCCGTCGCGATCTTTACGTTCGAGGCCGGGTTAAAGAGTGCAGAAGAGTTAGATTCGACGACCACGCCGCCATCCATCGTTTCCACCAAGATGCCCGAGTATCCGGGGATCGTCTGCTCGGCAAGCAGCGGAAACGTTGTGCGGACAGCGTTTACGGGCTGCGTGGCCGCCGCTGTCGAAATGCCGGTCGGCTTTACTAGCGAGCCGTCGGAAGGCTGAGGCTCCGGCTTGTAGATCTTGATGTCCTGAAGCAGCGGCCGTGTAGCCTGTCCCTGCACGGCAAAAGATCCGAAAACCAGGGACGCGAAAACGACGACAAATTTTATCGTGGTGGCCTTGATCATTACGTGGATCGATCTGCGAGAGCAGTCTGATGCGGAGCCGGGAAAACCGGCCTCGTCGTTATTGTACCACAGCTTGCGGCCGCGGCGTGACCTTTTTACATTCAGGGACATCTCGCAACCCTACAAATACCGACGTCATCGCTCTGGGCTTTTGCCCATCTATTTGCGGAAAAGCTCCGCTATTATCAAATCCGACGCTGTCGATCTGGGCTTTGCCCACCTATTTGCGGAAAAGCTCCGCTTTTCCGATCACGTCGCCAAAACTATTCATGCGGCTTTGCCGCCGACCGCAACGTCTCTCGCTATTTGATGAAGGCCGTTCGGCCATTGATGCAGGGAATTTTCGTCGCTCTGGTGCAAAACCCGCGAAAATTGACTTTCCTTTCCCCGACTGCCTAGAATCCTACAACCGAGACGCGTTTTAATGAAGAAAGACAAGGCTTTGCCGATCACTCCGAAGACGATCAAACAGGCCCACGCGGCATCCGCAGACGCGATCAAGGCCAGGCTTGCGGAGTTCTCCGCCATTCTCGAAACAGGCGATGACTCGCGTTTCTGGGAAGAGATGGTGTTTTGCTTTTTTACGGGCGGCTGCTCGGCAAAAATGGGGATGAGGTCGATCGAAAAGGTGCGGCACCTACTTCAGAACGGTTCGCAGGAACAGCTCGCGAACGCACTGTCGGGAACGCATCGGTACCCGAACGCGAGGTCGCGATACATCGTAGCTTCGAGGGAATTTCTGCAGAAGGATTGCGATCTAAGGCTTAAGGCACGGCTTCTTGACTTCTCCGATCCACACGAACGCCGCGATTGGCTCGTACGGGAAAAGGGGATAAAGGGCCTCGGGTATAAGGAAGCAAGTCATTTCCTGCGAAATGTCGGGTTTCGCGGCTACGCGATCCTTGATAAGCACGTACTGAACTGCCTTGCCGCACTAAAAATAATTCCAGACCCAAAGCCACCAAATACGCGTTCTCGGTATCTAACCATCGAGGAAAGCCTTAAAAAACTTTCGCGCCGCACGGGGATCGACTTTGATGAGCTGGACCTCGTGCTTTGGTCGATGAAAACGGGCGAGATCCTCAAATGAGATCCGACAAGGCCTAAGATCGATATGATGCAGCCTTCCGAAAAACGATGTTTCTTGGGACCTCTCCTAAAGCTTGACTGCGTTCTTTTAATGGCCTGCATCGTTGTTTTGACGGCACCTGCCGCCTTTTCGCAACGGATCTCGGAGGCGACAAAGGACGACCTTAAAGAGGCGATCCGCCTGACACGGGCCAATGAGCTCAAGAAGAGCGAGGCGATCCTTCAGACGATCGTGCATTCCGCTCCCGGCTTCGCAAAAGCACGCACCGAGCTTGCCTTCAACCTAACAAAACAGCGTCGGTTCGTTGACGCCTACGATATGGTGCTGTCTGTCCTCGACAAGGATAAAGAGGACTCGCGAGCTCTCTCGGTTCTCGGAGCAATTTTGCTTTCGAGCGGACGGCTTCGCGAGGCACGGGCGATCGTTTATCGAGCGCTCGACCTCGATCGCAGCGAACATCTTGCCTGGGCGTGCCTCGGGATGCTCGATTATTACGACAACGATGTCGATCAGGCATTGAACAGCCTGAAGCAGGCGATCTACCTTGCTCCGCGCGAGCCTGATTACTATTTTTCCTTGGCGCAGGCCTCCGTCCGGGCAGATCGATACAAGGATGCGGCAACCGCTTACGACCGCTTTCTAGCCACGTCCGGCGTGATGGACGTCGATCGACGCGACAGGATCCGCGGCCTGATCAGCTTTCTTCGCTACCTGGGCGAGCGTCCTTCGCTCTACGATGCTGGCGGAAGCAGCGAAACGACATTCAAGTTCGAGCTTACGAACAACCTGCCCGTCATTCAGGTCTATCTGAACGGCCGCGAGAAGCCTTTCCGCTTTGTCATCGATACCGGTTCCGGAATGACCGTGCTGTCGCAGAAGGCGGCGAATGAGCTCGGGATGAAGGAGGTTGCAAGAGGCGGCAACGGACGCGGTGTCGGCGGTGACGGCAAGTTCGCGATCGTTTACGGCTTTCTGGATGAGATCAGGATGGGTGAAGTGAGTGTTCACAACGTTCCGGTCTATCTGCGGGAGATAAAGTCCCGACACAATGTTGACGGATACCTTGGCCTTGCGGTCATCTCGAAATACTTCTTTACGATCGACTACGGAACGAGCACGGTCCTCTTGTCGAAGGAAGATAAGGCCGACATCTTCTCGAAGGAGAATGTTCAGCATACGCTTCCGCTTCGCCTTACGCCGAGCGGATTCTTAAGCGGCGAGGTGGGCGTTGCCGGGATCGAGGCCGAGCTGAATTTCATCGTCGATACGGCCGCGAGCGTTTCGGTCATTTCGGACAACGTCGCCGCCGCCGAGACGATCAAGAAATACCTCAGCGATCAGCGGTACAAGGTCGTCGGATCGGCGGGCGAGGTCGTTGACGTGCCTTCATTTCTGCTGCCGCGTGTTACATTCGGAAAGAACTTTCGAGCGCCTCTGCTGGCCGTTGCTCTCGACCTGGACGTCATAAACGAAACTTCCGGCTTCGAGCAGGCGGGGATACTCGGCGGGAATTTTCTGAAGAATTATCGTGTCGCTTTTGATTTCAAACGCTCGCGTGTCAAGTTGACGCCGATCGCCAACGAGGACCTGCCGGAATGAGAACGAGCCTCTATCTTGAAACTTCGGTCATCGGCGCGTATCTCGACAACGGCGACACGTTTCGCCGCGACCTGACGATACGATGGTGGGAGCACGAGATGCAGGATTATGACGCCTTCTCGTCGTACCTCGTCCGCCGAGAGCTTGAGCGTTTTCCGGAGCCGCATCGAACGGGCTATCTGAACCTCGCAAAGGAGACGAACGAGCTCGACATCCCGGAAGAAGCAGCGATACTCGCCGAAGGCTATATCGAGCGAGGCGTCATCCATCGCCGATTCCTGTCGAACGCGGTGCATTACGCGGTCGCTTCCGTTTACAAGCTCGATTATTTCGTTACGTGGGATTTTGGCCATCTCGCGAACGTCCGCAAGCAGGCGCGTCTGCGACTATTCAACACGGCGGCCGGCTTTGCCTCCCCGACGATCATAACGCCCGAATTTCTCGTCCATTCGATCTAGAAGGCCGTAATTCGGTACTTAGCCAAGAAAAAGGCTGCTCGGAGATGCTCTCCGAACAGCCTTTTCGTCTTTTCGGCCTTAAGCCGGGAGGTTTACGGCCGTGGTTTGCCTTCAACGAATTTCGGAAGCGAGACCGCTTGATTCAGGTACACGCCGAATTCCGTTCCGGATTTCACATTCACATCCTCGCCCTTGGTCTGGGTCTCGGTAATTAGGCCGCCGACACCGCCGATGATACCGCCGATGAGAGCGCCTTTTCCGCCGCCGATCGCCGCACCTAGGATAGCGCCGCCCGCACCGCCGCCGCCGATGAAGATGAGCTTGCGATGCTTCATCTTATCGCCGGATGCAGTTCCTTCGTTGTCGCTTTTGCCGTCCTTAGTGTCGAGGTCGGTGAGCGAGCCGTTGATGGAACGCGTCGTGCCGTTCGGCAGGCGAACCGATGTGAAACTCACATCGATCGTGCCGGGTTTGCCGCCCTTGCGCGCCTTCTGAACGCTGTCAACACGGCCATTCACCGTGCTGCCGACCGGAATGACGATCACGCCGTTGCTCGAATAGACGGGTTCGGTCACGGTCGTCGAGAAGGTCGAGCCTTCGACCGACGTCTTCGACGAGAGTTTCGAATTTAGACGTACTCGAACGACCGTCCCGCTCGGGATCGAATAGACCGGAACAACGACCTTCTTGACGACCGTCGTCCGTTTTTTGCGGATCACCGGCCTCTTCTTCCTCTGAGAGAAGGCGTCAGTCACCCCGACGCCGACGATCACTGCGATCGCTGCGGCGATCATTTGTTTGTTGAATATTCGTTTCATAAAGGTTCCTCCAGCAGTTTTCTAAGATAAAGCGACCGGACAATAAGATCTGCCGACAAAAAAAGAGATGCCCGATGTCTCGATATTATCATTTGAAAAGAGTAAGATAAAGGAAATCACATTTTTGTGGAATTTGCGTCTATTAGCTGTTTTGTCTGGCAAGTCAGTAAATTTACCGCGTTCGCTTTTCGTTGATCCGAGGCCTTGGATCTTTAGGCCGTCGTGTTTAACGCTGCTCGTTGAACGAGTTTTTACGGAGAAGAATATGCCGTTGACCAGGCCCGCGATCTTGCTTTTTGGACTGAATCTACTTGACGCCCTGCTTACGATCATCTGGGTCAGGAGCGGCGTTGCGACCGAAAGCAACCAACTGATGGCGAGCCTGCTTGATATCGGCAATGCACCTTTTTTGATCGTGAAGGTCGCGATCGGAGCTGTCGCCGCGGTCGTCATTATGCGATGGGGCTCAAGGCCGCTTGCGCGATATGGCCTGGCCGTCGCCCTTGCCGTCTATATCGGACTAATGGGCATCCATATCTTTACCGGCCTTGCGGCTTTTGGATACGTCGCGAACGATGTGGCAAGAGGAGCGAGCGAGCCCGTGGTCGGCTTCTTTTCTGCAGTATTCTCCGCCATTCCCTCACTTTTTTAGATATTCAAGACTTCTCGGTCGCCGATGTCGCGGTTCGCTTCCCGAAACGGCGGCGAAATGAAACCTTTCCGAAAATTGCAATGTAATGCACAACGGGATGCCTTTTTTCGCGCATCTCAAAGGTTGTTATATTTATCTTTGGGCTTGAGGTATTCATAAAATGAAGAGAACTCCGGTTTATCAGTTATCGGGCCGACAGATACTTGTGCTTTCGTTGGCATCGGCATTCATCGCGATCGGCATTAGCGCGGCTGTTGCGCTCTTCGTCGTTTCGAGGCAGTCGGCGGATCCTTCGGCGGTCGCAAAGGCGGAATCTGCATCGCCGAATGCGGGAATTTCCGACCCATCGACCGTTTCGGACGAGCAGAACAGCATCGAGGTCTATCGAACGCTCGCTCCGGGCGTTGCGTTCATCAACACGACGTCGTACCAGCAGGATTTCTGGGGCAATGTACAGGAAGGCAAGGGCAACGGTTCCGGTTCGGTCATTGATTCGAACGGCGATATCCTGACGAATTATCACGTTATCGAAGGCGCTCAAAAGCTCTCCGTCAGCTTCGGAGGTGACAAGACCTATCCGGCGAAGGTGATCGGCGGCGACCCGGACACGGACCTTGCCGTTATTCGCATACAGGATCCGCCGCCCGGCCTTACCGTGATCCCGCTCGGTGATTCGGATAAGCTCGTGGTCGGGCAAAAAGTACTCGCGATCGGGAATCCTTTCGGGCTTGACCGAACTTTGACGACCGGTGTGATCTCCGGCCTTCAGCGTCCGATCCGTGCGGTGAACGGCCGTCCGATCGACGCCGCGATCCAGACCGATGCGTCGATCAATCCGGGCAATTCCGGCGGCCCGCTGCTTGATAAATACGGCAAGATGATCGGCATCAATTCGCAGATCCTTTCGCCGAGAGGCGGTTCGGTCGGCGTCGGCTTTGCCGTACCGGTGAGCATCGCAAAACGCGTTATCCCGCAGCTCTTGCAGTATGGGGAAGTTCGTCGGCCGAAACTCGGCGCAAGCACGATGAGCGTTTCGAACCTCATTGACCAGGGAGCCCGTTTGCCGGTCGATAGCGGCCTTTTGGTGCGAAATGTGATGCCGAACTCGACCGCGGCCGTCGCGGGCCTTCAAGGCCTTAGCCAGGCCCCGGACGGCAGTATTCTGCTCGGGGATATAATCCTCAGCATCGACGGTGAGAAGATCGCGACCACCGACGACCTCTATCGCCTGCTTGATAAACGGCAGATCGGAGACACGCTCCAGGTCGAGGTCTATCGCGGAGGCAGACGGGTGACGATCCCCGTAAAACTCCTTGCGGCGTCGAATCAACGCACCTCAGCGCAGTATCAGGACTAGGCTCGCGAAAAACAACACGGGCGATGCGGCAGGAGCTTTCGGCCTCCGCATCGCCCATTCTCGAACAGGAACAGATGCAGGACCTCGAACTTTTCTACAACGACGGCACGGGCTGGGCCTGCAAGCAGTGCGAGCGGGAACTCGGCCTTGAAAAAGAGGTCGAACATTCTCACGCGCGCTTTTTTCGCGAAGGCGAGGCCGAGAGCAAGTTCCTTCCTTCAAAGACCAGGCACGGGCGAAATGGCTCGATCGCGTGGCCGAGATACTTATCTGCCCGCGATGCGGCGTGACCGAAAAGGTCGATAAACACTGAGGCTTCCCTGCCGAAATTCGCCTCGCGCCGACGCTCCTGTATAATTCAATTCAGATGCTTGATCTCGAACTTGAAACCGCCCGCAGGCTTGCGCTTGAGGCTTCGGGCCTGATCCTCAGCCACTATGCAGGCGAGATCCGGGCTGAAGAAAAGCTCGGGGCAGACAACAAGCTCGAACCTGTAACGGCGGCCGACCGAGCCGCAAGCCGCATCATCGTGGACGGCCTTGCGAAGGCATTTCCGGGCGATGCGATCCTTTCCGAGGAGGAGATCGGCGCCGATCTCGGTTGGACGCAAAATGCTAGGTGCTGGATCGTCGACCCGATCGACGGCACGGCGGGTTTTATCAAGCACGAGGACGATTTCGCTATACAGATCGGCCTTGCCGAGCACGGGAAACCGGTCGTCGGCGTCGTGCATCTGCCTGCGTTCGGAATAACTTACGAGGCCGCCCGTGGGCAAGGTACTTTCGTTTTGGAGAACGGTACGAGACGGCGTGTCCTTGTTCGCGAAGTGAGCGAGCCGCACGATATGCGCGTCGTTCTCTCCCGGAATCATTTCAGTCCGCGAATGAACGTGCTGCTGGAACACTTCGCGTTCGCCTCGAACGAGCGGCGCGGTTCCGTCGGATTGAAGATCGGCCTGATCGCGGCGGGTGAATGCGATGTTTACATACACCTGAGCGACCGCACGAAGCTCTGGGATACGTGCGCGCCGCAGATCATTCTTGAAGAGGCGGGCGGCATCGTGACCGATATGTTCGGCGAGGCGTTAGTTTACGACACGCCGGAATTGAGCAATCTGCACGGTATAATCGCCTGCGGTGCCGCCGGGCACGCAAAGATCGTCGAAGGCCTGCATCCGCTGCTCGTATCACTAAAGAAGGCGCAGCGTTGAACCGTATGAAATTCCTCCACATTGCCGATGTTCATCTCGGCTGCACACGCTATCACCTGCCGGAAAGCCCGCGCGATTTTTTTGATGCTTGGATCGACGTTCTGCGGCGATACGCAATAGGCGAGAACGTGGATTTTGTCGTGATGGCGGGCGATTTCTTCCACAAACGAGCCGTTCCGCCCGAGACGATGAACTACGCCGTCGAAGGCCTCAGCGAACTTCGGGACGCGGGCATTCCCGTGATAACGATCGAAGGGAATCACGATCAGAAATACACGGACAGCGAATTCAGCTGGCTACGGTCGCTTTCGAGTTGGGGGCTCGTAAAGCTGTTGGAACCAACATTTATCGACGGCTTGCCGAATTACGAGCCCTGGGACGCATCGGCCCGCCGCGGCGGTTATATCGATGTTGGGCGTGCAAGGATCTTCGGTTCGCAATGGTTCGGAGCGCAAGGGAATCAAATGATCCCGCATTTGACGGATGCGATCGTAAAGAACCGCCGCGAAGGCGCATTCCACATCCTTCTGCTTCATACCGACGTCGAAGGACATCAGGTACATCCGATCCCGGCCTTGTCGGTCGAGGAGCTGATGCGGCTGCGTTCAGCGGTCGAATATGTCGGCCTCGGCCACACGCATATGCGGTACGAGATCGACAATTGGGCGTTCAACCCAGGTTCGATCGAAGTGACGAACATCGCGGAGTATCGCGAGGATCGCGGCGTCTTTATCGTCGAGGTCGATGACGCAGGGCAGATCTCGGCACGGCATACGGACGAATACGATTTCAGGCCGTTCCAGCAATTGAGCTTTTCAGTGGACGGCATCGACGAGCCGAGAACAGTGACCGAAAAGGTGCTTGAGATGGTCGGGCGGGAAGCTCGTCCCGCCGAACCGGGCAAGCGGGCGCCGATCATCGAGATCTCACTTCGCGGACGCCTCGGATTCCCGAACTCGCAGCTCGAAGTGCGAAAGATCCGCGACCGTGCGGCCGAGATCACGTCCGCACTACATATTCGCATCAAGAATCACACCGTTCCGGTCGAGTATCTCGAGGCCGAACCTGCCCAAACGGACGAGGGACGGCATCAGATCGAACGCCGCGTCGTCGAGGGACTTGTGCTGCGTGACGCCCGCTATAAGAACCGTGCCGAGGCGATCGCCGAGGCGGTCATCGGTGCAAAAAGAATGGCGCTTGGTGACGAATCGCCCGAGAAGATCGCGGAATTCATCGCGCAAAAAGCAGCAGGCCTAAAGGCTTCGGAAACTTCGGCAGGCTGATCGAGTTGATGGCGCGGTTTATTCGGAAAGCGAGGCCCGGAAGAATTCGATCAATCTTTGGTCATATGCCTCAGACTGTTCGACCGAAGCGTTTATCATCGTCATTCCGGTCGGGCTAAGGTCTAGCTTTGCTTCGACCCGCGTCGATGATGGAAAGCACTTCGTCAGGCGAGTTGAAGAGTCCACATAAGCCGGCGCGTCCAGCCCCGCGAGCACAAGCACACGGCGGTCGGCGATCTTTTTGGCCGTCGAACAGGTCGGTTCGCGGTCAAAACACCCTTGATAATAGTAAAAACGCGAGCCGAGCAGGGCGAGTTTTCCCGTGACCGTGCTCATGAACGGATATCGTTGATCGACGACCTGCTCAAGCAGCTGCTCAGAGCCTGAAGGTACGGAATCAAGGGCGATCGACGCAACTTCCGGCCTTTCGCTTGCGGCGGCAAGTGCGTAGAGCGAACCGAGTTCGATCCCGTAAACACCGATCTTCTTTTGTTGGATCAGCGAAATGCCTGTCGGCGTTCTCAGGTTCAGGAGAAAATCGATCGCGGCTGTCGCATTTACAGCGTCGCAGCCGCCGAATGTGCAGTAGCCGTCGGTCGTCGTCCCGTGCGAGCGAAGGTCGGGCATCAGGACGGTGTAATTCGTCGATTCGTTTATCTTTACGCCGAGGTCGAGCAGGTGCGAGCGGTTCGCGCCGTAGCGGTGGTAGAGGATCACGGCGGGAGCCGATTCCGCGCCGCGCAGAAGCCAGCCGTGCGCCTGCGAGCCGTCCTTGTTCGACCAGGTCTCTTCGGTGATCTGGGCTGCTCGTGACGAGAGGCGGCCGTATTTATCGGGCGTCAGAATGTGCTGTGTCGGCAGCGGCCGCGCCACCGTATAGACGAGCCAGATCGCGACTCCGATCACGACCACGGCGATCAGAACGATCACCGGCAGAACGAGCTTAACGATACTTTTGAGGATCCTTGTGAACTTTGCCATTGTGTTTCCAAGGGGGAATACAGGTCGAAGCCGCGAATTAGTGTAAGGCTAAAGACGAAAGAGGTCAGCGGGAAAACCACTCAGCCCGAAGAGCAAAAAGCTTTCGAGAAGACATCTCCGATGATAACATACTCATCAGACCGATAAATACATCTTTTTTTTGATGAAGTTCCTAAAAACAGCATTCCCGGCCTTCCTTTCGATCCTTTGCTTTGCGGCGTTCGCCGCCGCGCAGGCCATTCCGGCCGTTCCGGGGCGGGAAACAATGCCGCTTTCCGAGGTGCGTGCCGGTATGAAAGGCACGGCAAGGACGGTCTTTAGCGGATCAAAGCCGGAGGAATTCGGGGTCGAGATCCTTGGGATCGTCCCGAACGGGATCGGCCCGCGGCAGGATCTTATCGTCGGCAAACTTAGCGGTGCGAACGCCGACCGAACGCTCGTGTTCGCCGGAATGTCGGGTTCGCCCGTTTACGTTGACGGAAAACTCGTCGGCGCGATCTCGTACAGCTTTCCGTATGCGAAGGAAGCGATCTGCGGCATTACGCCGATCGGCAACATGATCTCGATGTTCGCAAGGCCGTCGGCAGAAACGCGTGCGGGAGCGAGCAAAGCGTCGTTCACGTATTCGGAATTGATGTCGGCGAACTGGCGGGCGATCACGGGGCCGTTCTCTGCGATGGCTCCGGCCGATGCGGTCGTAAGCGGCGGTGCGGCTTCCGAACTTGCGCCTGTTGTCGGACAGACGTTCCGGCCGATCGCGACACCGCTCGCTTTCGGCGGATTCTCACAGGCGACGATCGACGCTTTTGCGCCTGACCTGATGCGTGCCGGAATGTTGAGTGTCGCGACCGTCGGCGGTTCGGGCGATATGGACTTCAAAAAGCCGACGGCGACAACGCTCCTTGGCGGCGACTCGATCGTGGTCGGGCTTGCCCGCGGCGACCTTTCCGTTTCTGCCGCCGGAACCGTTACTCTGCGGGACGGCGAAAAGATATACGCATTCGGGCACCCATACTTTTCGCTCGGTTCGATCGAACTTCCGATGAGCGAATCGCACGTCGTGACGGTCGTCCCGAACCTCAACAACTCGTTCAAGCTGGCCGTTCCCGATTCCGCTGTCGGAACGCTAACGCAGGATCGAGCTACCGGCATCTACGGCATTCTCGGCCGCCCGCCGAAAATGCTGCCCGTCGAACTGCACGTGCGGACAAGCCGCGGCCGTGACGAAACGATCAGGTTCGAGACCGTCGTTGACGATTTTCTTTCGCCGCTGCTGCTGAATGCCGGTACCATGAACACGATCGTCGGCAACGAACGATCGATCGGCGATACGACGATCGACATCAAGGGAAAGATCTCGGTCAAGGGCCTTCCCGATGTGAATATCGTGCGGCGTTACAGCGGGCCTTCCGCAGCGGCGACCGCTGCCGCGTCGCCGTCGGTGCCGCTGGCCGCGTTGCTGAACGCACAGCTCGCGGGCGTCGATATCACAGGCATCTCGCTTGATATTGTCGTGAATGAGGGCTCGAAATTGGCGGGCCTTGAGCGTATAACGGTCGATCGGGATGAAGTTCGGGCGGGCGAGGCCGTGAATGTCCTTGCGACGTTCAAGCGGCAGGACGGGACGCTCTTTACGAAGCCTTTTTCGCTTTCGATCCCGGCCGAGGCGACGCCCGGCAGCCTTACCTTGACGATTGCCGACGGCAATACCGTACAGCAGGCTTCCGCCGTTCAACAGTTCGAGCCGCGTGACCCGAACGAATTGATCGCGACACTCAATTCGCTGAGGCGTTCGGACAGGCTTTACGCAGTTTTTTCGAGAAAGGCCGCGGGAGCGATCGTCGGGGCAAGCGAGATGTCGGACCTGCCGCCATCAATGATCGTTACGCTGAATAACGGCCGCTCAACAGGCGGCGTGAAGGCAACGGCCGCGTCAACGATCGGCGAACAGATGCTAGATACCGGAGATCTCGTTCTCACCGGCTCGCAGGCGGTGACGCTAAATGTCGTGCGGTAACCGTCAGGCGTTCGATTCGCCCTCGGCCCAGGCCTCGCCGTCGGCGTAAACCTCTTTTTTCCAGATCGGGACGGTTCGCTTCAGTTCCTTTATCAGCCATTCGCAGGCCGCGAATGCCGCGCGTCTATGAGGTGCGGCAACCGAGATCACGACGCTCGTCTCGCCGATCTCAAGGCGGCCCGTGCGATGGACGATGCCGACGGCCGAAACTTCGAATTCCGCCTTCGCCCGGGCGACGAGCTTCTGCATCTCTTTGAGCGCCATCTCAGGATAAGCCTCGTAAACGAGGTGTTCGGTCTCGAGCACGCGGCCGTCCTTCTTTGTAAATCTTCGTGCGTAACCATCGAGCGTGACGGTCGCACCGCATTCCGGCGGGACGACGCGCCTTGCAACTGAGCTGATGTCGATCCGCTCGGTTGTCATTTCGCAAAAGTCCATCGCAATCTAATTAGTGATCAATAATTAGGAATTAATAATTTACAGGCAGCGATCAGCTTAAAGATCCAGCGCCGAGGGCTACTCGATCATATCGGTCAACCG
This sequence comes from Acidobacteria bacterium OLB17, assembly GCA_001567505.1. Classification (GTDB taxonomy): domain Bacteria; phylum Acidobacteriota; class Blastocatellia; order Pyrinomonadales; family Pyrinomonadaceae; genus OLB17. Next base: position 105,713 of record LLEU01000039.1, read on the forward strand.
CCCGACACGGCTGTAAAAACGGCGATCTCGTTGTCGCTGTGGACGGCCGTGGCCGGCGAAGCGTATTCCTGATCGACGGCGATATGCAGCTTGTGCCCGGCAAGCTTCGGAAAACGTGCCGCAAGAGCGTCGAGTACGTCCTTTGCGGCGGCGCCTTCACGGACGTCGAGTTCGTCGTCGCGTTTCCCGACGATGTCGCCCGCAGCCCCGAAAAATAAGACCTTGATCCGCATACGCGTTTTACTTGATCGCTCCCTGTAACGGGCTCGAAGCCGATGCATAAAGCCGCTTTGCCATTCGGCCCGCACGATATGCCAGACGGCCGGCCTCGACGCCGAGTTTCATTGCCTTCGCCATTGCGGCAGGATCGGGCGATTCCGCGATCGCCGTATTCATAAGGATCGCGTCGGCCCCAAGCTCCATCGCGATCGCCGCGTCCGATGGCACGCCGACGCCCGCATCGACGATGATCGTCGCGTCCGGGAGCTGCTCGCGCATGATGCGCAGATTCGAGGGATTCTGCACGCCCATGCCCGAGCCGATCGGAGCCGCAAGCGGCATAACCGCGGCGCAGCCCGCATCGAGAAGCTTCTTGGCCATAATTAGGTCGTCCGTAAAGTACGGCAGGACGATAAAGCCTTCTTTTACAAGGACCTTTGCGGCCGCAAGCGTCTGTTCGTTATCGGGAAAGAGCGTTACGGGGTCGCCAATGACCTCAAGCTTGAGCCACTCGGTATCGAGGGCTTCCCGTGCCAATCTTGCCGTCCGGATCGCATGATCGGCATCGTAACACCCGGCCGTATTGGGCAGGATCCGCATCTTCGGATCGAGATGGTCGAGGAACGATTCGCTTGAGCGGTCCAACGGGACGCGATTGACCGCGACCGTCACCATTTCCGCTCCGGAAGCGGCGTGCGCGGCCTTCATCTCGTCATTGCTGCGGTATTTGCCCGTTCCGATGATGAGCCGCGAATTGAAGGTAGTGCCTGCGAGTAAAAAATTATCTTCCATTTGCTTTGATTTTCACGCAAATGGGGACAGGAAGCAAAGTATCAAAGGGAACTCTCGGAATTAGCCGCCGCCGACGAAATGTACGATCTCAACACGGTCATTCGCCTTGAGGATCGTGTCGGGCCAGTCGGCCTTGCGAACTACGACTCCGTTCAATTCGACAGCAAGGCGTCTCTCAGGCATCGCAAGGCTTTGGACGAGGGTCGATATGGACGTCGCCTTTTCGACCTCTCGAGGTGTCCCATTTAGCGTTATCTCGTCCACGCTTCCAATTGTAATTGAGTTATCGGAGGTTGGCGAATCTTAACCGGGCGTGACGAGACGGCGTGTTTCGAGCTCCTCGCCGTCCGCGATGACCTTGACGAGCATCGCGGCACGGCCTGCCTGGAAGTGCGGTATCTGCAGGTGAACTTTAGCAAGGCCGTTAGCGTCGGACTTCGCGTGAAAGATGACGGGGCGGAACGCCGAGCCAAGGACCTTGACCATCAGTTGAGCGTCTTTTACGACGCGGCGGTCAGTTCCGCGGCATACGAGAATGTTCAGCGAGAGGCGGTCGCCGCCCTTGAATTTGGTTTCGCCGAGGATATCGACGGAAAGCTTCTCGTTCCGTGGGCGTTCGATGCCTGAAAGTTCGCTTGCGATCTCGACAGCCTCATCGGGGAGGAGTTGGATCTCGTCGAGGATCATTACGGCGTCCTCAAAAACGGGGAGGTCGAAGAACTCGTCGTCGAGCTCGACCGTCGCGGCAGGCGGCTGTGTCGTCGGGATCTCGATGGCCGGTGCTTCAGGAGCAGAGACCGTGATGATGCGTTGCGTTTCGATCGGAGCAGTTGGAACGACCGCGGCCGCGACCGTCTCTTCGGGGACGGTGACGGTAGGCTGCGCCTCGGCCTCGTGAAGTTCCGTCGGAGCAGCGGCGGCATCGCGCTTTGCTGCACGCGCTTTCCCGGTCATCTGTTGGAGGTCGCTGATGCGTCCGGCTTTGACAGCGGCACAAATAAGTTTGTGTTGGCGTGAGAGGCGGTCGGAAAGGGCGGCCTCGTCGAGGGAACCGACGTTCAGGTCGTTGTACGGGGTTCGTTTGCTCGCAAGAATGGTGCCGCGATCGTAAACAAGGGACACGATCAGCTGCGACGAGAGGCCTTTGTCCTCCGTCTGAATGTGGTAAACCACACCATTGTGTTCGACGTCAGTATTAAATCCAGAGATCACGGGAAAAGTGGGTGAAGATCAACTAAAAATGCGGGTAGAACGGGCGAAAACAGCGACGTTCGCCAACAAAGAAGTTAACATAAAGGCTTTTGCGCGGTCAACGTTTATTATACGGGCGGCCGCGCAACGCTCTGCCTTGACACTCCACAGGGCTTAACTTACGATTTAGGTGTGCTTTAACACCCAATTTTCCCGCACCAAAAAGACGCATTTTTAAGTGCGTCCTGCTCGAATTTGGGTCGATTCTGTTCAGAAGGATCAAATATGTCCGAATTCAGTTTTTTCGACTATGTCCGATCGGAATTATGTTTCTCGTGGCGGCCGGATTCGGCGTCAGCCAGCTGCTGGTGACGCAGCTCATCGGCCCGCGAAAACGCACTTCCGTAAAACTCAGCCCGTATGAATGCGGCAAAGACCCGGTCGGCACCGCCCGCGAAAGATTCTCGGTCAAGTTCTACACGGTCGCGGTCATCTTCCTGCTGTTCGACATCGAAGTCCTGTTCATCATTCCGTTCGCAGTCGCCTTCAAGAGCCTTCTGCAGGAGCCCGCGATATTCGGCGTCGTCGCTTTGCTTGAGATCCTCGCGTTTATCGCGACGCTGATCGTCGGATACATCTACGTCTGGAAAAAAGGCGTCTTCGATTGGGGAGTGCAGTCGCGTGCCGAGGCTCGCGAAGAGGCTAAGCGTATGGCTCGCGAGCGAAGGGAGGCCGCGAAGGCCGTGCCGGCGAAGATCGCCGCTTGATCTGATTTATGGGGCTTGAGAACACTTTATTCGATTCACTGCCGGATGTCGTGACCGTCAAACTCGACGCCGTGGTCAACTGGGCCCGAAAATCGAGCCTCTGGCCCGCGACCTTCGGCCTTGCGTGCTGCGCGATCGAGATGATGAATACCGTCTCGGCGCGCAATGACCTTTCGCGGTTCGGCGCCGAGACGTTTCGTGCGAGCCCGCGGCAGGCCGACGTAATGATCGTTTCGGGACGCGTCTCGCGAAAGATGGCTCCCGTTCTCCGCAGGATCTACGATCAGATGCCCGAACCGAAATGGGTCATCTCGATGGGAGCTTGTGCGACGTCGGGCGGCGTTTTTGATAATTACGCGATCGTTCAGGGCGTCGATAAGGTCGTGCCGGTCGATGTGTACGTGCCCGGATGTCCGCCGCGGCCGGAGATGCTCGTCCATGCGATCACGATGCTGCAGGACAAGATAATGAAGGATTCGGTAAAGGATCGACGCGACAGCTTCGAGCCCGAATCAAGAAAGTCGATCGTGCCCGGAACACTGCCGGTCACCGAAGCGACGGCCCTCGAACGCGAGATGCAGGAAGAGGTGCGCAGAGGCGAGGCCTCGCGGCCGTATTCGGTCCCGTCGCGGCACGAACGAAGAAAGGGTAACTAACGAATGAAACGCTTTGCATTGTTCGCAGTATTCGCATTGCTTGTCGGGGCCTTTGCACAGGCTCCTGCGGGTGTCGAGGCCGCAAAGCCGGGAAGATGCCTTCTTGTGATCGACGGTAAGACGTATATTTCGGGCCGATGCGATATCGAGATGTATAACGACGGCACCGGCTCGTTCCAGATCACGGAACGCAGGAAACGCGGGGCCTATTTCGCTCAAGTTCTGATCGACAACGGCGAGGCCCTCGGCTACTGGAACGAGGAACGCGCCGCGACACACGCTCACGCTTCGTTGGGAGCGCTTACGCGCGACGGAGCTTGTTGGAAGAATGATCGGGCACGCGTTTGTGCCTGGAAGTGATCTATGACGGAAAAGCTGCAAACCTTTGTCGATGCACTGAAACAGAAGGACCCGGCGTGGGTCCTTGACGTTGTTTCGGCGCACGGCGAGACGACCGTATTCGTTGGCCGAGAGAATATCATCGATGCGTGCATCTTCCTTCGGGATGAGCATCATTTCGATATGCTTGCCGACCTCTGCGGCGGCGATCTCGGCCCGGAAGAAGACCCGCGATTCTTCGTCAACTATCACCTTTTCTCGACAACGCATCACTCGCGCCTTCGCCTAAAGGTGTTTCTGCCGGAGGACGATCCGAAGGTCGCTTCGGCAACGTCGGTCTGGAAGACGGCGAATTGGCACGAACGCGAGACCTACGACTTTTTCGGGATCATTTTTGAGGGCCATCCCGACCTCCGCCGGATCCTGCTTCCGTCGGATTTTGACGGATTCGCCCTTCGGAAAGATTATCCGCTGCGGGGATACGAACCTTATAGCTTGAATTGATGATGGAAACCGTCGCAGAGAATTCACAGGCCGCCGAGAACGTTCTTGATAACGCCCTCGAGTCCGAAATGACCCTTTCGATGGGGCCGCAGCATCCGTCCACGCACGGCGTGCTGAGGCTCGATCTCCGCCTTGACGGCGAGCTTGTGCTCAAGGCCGTGCCCGACATCGGGTATCTCCATACCGGTATGGAGAAGCTCTTCGAATACAAGAAGTATCAACAGGGCATCGTCATCACGGATCGAATGGATTATCTGAATCCGCTCGGCAACAACCTCGCCTATGTGATGGCTGCCGAGAAGCTCCTCGGACTCGAGATACCTGAACGGGCGCAGGTGATCCGCGTCCTTTTCTGCGAGCTTCAGCGAATTGCCTCGCATATGGTTTGGCTCGGAACGCACGGGCTTGATCTCGGAGCGATGTCGCCGTTCTTCTACTGCTTTCGCCAGCGTGAAAAGATACTTAACCTGATCGAGGCCGCGTCCGGCGGGCGAATGACGCCAAGCTATTTTCGCATCGGCGGCCTGATGATGGACCTTCCGGCAGGATTTACCGAGCGTTGCAAGCAGTTCCTTGATGATTTTCCCGAGGCGATGGAGACCTTCGACACGCTGCTTACCGGGAACACGATCTGGCACAGCCGGACAAAAGGCATCGGCATCATCTCGCGTGAGGACGCGATCAGCTGGGGCCTTACGGGCCCGTGCCTTCGCGGAAGCGGCGTCGATCTCGACCTGCGGCGCGACAACCCGTATTCGGGTTATGAGACCTACGATTTCGAGGTTCCGGTCGAACACGATTGCGACGTCTGGGCGCGATATATGGTGCGCATTCGCGAGTGCTACGAATCGGCGAAGATCGTCCGCCAGGCGCTCGAACGTCTGAAGCCCGGGCCGATCAAGGCGAACGCGCCGAAGATCGTGCTACCCGACCGCGATGATATGAGAAAGCATATGGATTCGCTCATCCATCACTTCCTGATCGTCGCCGAAGGCTTTAACGTGCCGCCGGGCGAGGTTTATCACGCGATCGAGGCATCAAAGGGCGAACTCGGCGTTTATATGAAGTCGAACGGCGGCCCGAAACCGGAGCGTGTGCATTTCCGCGGGCCGAGCTTTGTGAACCTTTCGGCACTGCCGGAGATGGTCAAAGGCGAGATGGTCGCGGATGTCGTAGCCGTCATCGGCTCGCTCGACATCGTGCTCGGAGAGATCGATCGGTAAACACAAGGAAAGGATAAGCAAGAAGCCGGCACGAAAAACGGGGAAAACGCCCGCGCGTCTGCGAGGCCGAAATTCGGCACAACCGCAGCGTGAAGTAAGAGGCTAGGGTAAATAAAGCGAAATGGCAGCAGTAAGACCTTCAGACCATACGAACCAGGTCACCGTTACGGACGAGATCGCAGAATTCTCGCCCGAGGTGATGGACGAGATACGTTCGCATCTTGAGAAATATCCGCCGGACAGAAGCCGTTCGGCGTTGATCCCGCTTCTTTTTGTCATTCAGCGGGAGCGCGGCTACGTTGACAACGCCGGCGTGAATTTCCTGGCGAAATTCCTGAATCTTGAAGTGACGGACGTCTGGGAGACGGCGACCTTCTACACGATGTTCAATATGCATCGCGTCGGCCGCCACCACATACAGATATGCAAGACCTTGTCATGCAAGATAATGGGCGAACCGGACATCACCGATCATATCTGCACGAAACTCGGTATCAAGCCCGGCGAGACGACCGAGGACGGGAAGTTCACCGTCTCGCTCGTCGAATGCCTGGGAAGCTGCGGCACGGCCCCGATGATGCAGATCGGATTTGATTATCACGAGGACCTGACGATCGATAAGGTCGATAAGATCCTGAGCGAGTGTGAGTAGCGAACGAGGGTCTAAGTATGAGCAATGCTGAGATAATTCGCGGGCTTTATGACGCATTTGCAAAGGGCGATGTTCCCGCTGTGCTCGGTGCGTTCGACGAGAAGATCTCGTGGACGGAGGCCGAAGGTTTTATGTATGGCGGCACATACAACGGGCCAACAGCGGTGCTTGAGAACGTCTTTATGAGGCTCGGCACCGAATGGGAAGGGTTTGCCGCGGTACCCGATAAGATCGTTGACGGCGGCGATGGGAACGTGATCTCTACCGGAACCTATTCGGGAAAATTCCTTGCGACCGGCAAGAGTATGAGCGTTCCGTTCGCGCACAGTTGGGAGTTGAGCGGCGGCAAGGTAACGAGATTCGTGCAGTACACGGATACTGCGGTGATCGCACGGGATCTGGGAGTCTGAGAGTTCAGTGGCCGCCTGAGCGGGCCTAAGAAGGTATGGAAATTAAAGCAATTGGCTGCGAGCCGTTACAGCTAAAGCGAGTGCTCGTCGAGGACGGGCACACGCTGAAGGTGTATCGCGATATGGGCGGATACACGAGCCTGAAGAAGGCTCTCGCGATGTCGCCGGCCGATATCATCGAGGAAGTTAAGAAAAGCTCTCTTCGCGGACGCGGCGGCGCCGGTTTTCCGACCGGTATGAAGTGGTCGTTCGTGCCGAAAGATTCGCCGAAGCCGAAATACGTCGTCTGCAACGCGGACGAATCCGAACCGGGAACCTTCAAAGACCGTTATCTGCTCGAGCGCGACCCGCACGCGCTGATCGAGGGAATGGTGATCGCCGGCTGGGCGCTCGGCGCCGCGACCGGCTACATCTACTATCGCGGCGAATACCGCTACCTGATCGACATAATGGATGCCGCACTCGCCGAAGCGCGTGAGGCCGGCGTGCTCGGCCGGAACATCCTCGGTTCTGGCTTTGATATGGATATCTTTACGCACACGGGAGCGGGTGCGTATATCTGCGGCGAGGAGACGGCCCTTTTGAGTTCGCTCGAAGGCTTTCGCGGCCATCCGCGAATGAAACCGCCATTTCCCGCACTTGAAGGGCTTTACGCCTGCCCGACCGTCGTAAATAACGTCGAGACCCTGACCGCTATCCCCGAGATCATCGAGCTGGGGGCGGAAACTTGGCGTGACCTCGGCACGGAAAAGAGCGGCGGCACAAAGCTCTGGTCGGTCTCGGGCCATGTGAAAAAGCCCGGCGTTTACGAGCTTCCGCTCGGTTATGCCGATATGGAGAAGTTCATTATGGAGGACTGCGGCGGGATGCTTCGCGATGATCGCAAGCTGAAGGCCGTCATTCCCGGCGGCTCGTCCGTTTACATAATGAATACGAGCCAGATCCTCGGCAAGAACGTGACGATGGATTACGAAGGCCTTGTGGCGGCCGGTTCGATGGTCGGCTCGGGCGGCTTTATGGTGATGGATGAGAGCGTCGATGTCGTTGAATCGACGCGGAATCTCACGGAGTTCTATAAGCACGAATCCTGCGGGTGGTGCACGCCATGCCGCGAAGGCACGGATTGGCTTCTGAAGATCTTTAACCGGATCGCGGCCGGAGGCGGCCGGCCCGAGGACGCTCAGGTGCTTCTCGACCTTTGCGACAATATGGAGGGCCGTTCGCATTGCCCGCTTGCGGACGCTGCCGCGTGGCCGATACAGTCTGCGATCCAGCGTTTTCCGGAAGATTTCAAGAAATGGCTTTGGAAAAAGGTCGAGGGCGCCGAGGATAAAGGCCTTTCGGTGAACGCCTGACAGTTCAATGATGCGGTTCATTTACCGACGATCTTTGCGAGTTGTCCTGCTGCTCCTGTTCGTTCAGGCGGCAGGTTCGGCCGCGCTTGCCGCCGAACGGAACCCGGTCGTCATCATCCCAGGCGTTACGGGTTCGGAACTCGTCAATCCGAAGGCGAAGAAGGAACTTGTTTGGCCGAGCATCTCGCGTTCTAAAACGGACGACATTCGCCTTCCGATCACGGAGCATCCGCTCGAATCTCGCGATGGGCTCGTCGCAGGCGACGTCATTAGGTCGCTGAAGATCGGGGTGTTCCCGCGTATCGACATTTATCAGGGCCTGATCGACGCGTTGACCGACCGCGGCGGTTATCACGAGGAGAATTGGGAAGCCCCGACGGGGGCCGGCGGCGAGGCCGCGATCTACGTTTTCCCCTACGACTGGCGGCTCGATAACGTACACAACGCACGGCTGCTCGTTCGAAAACTCGAGGCGTTGAAGGCCGTCCTGAAGAAGCCTGAGTTGAAGTTCGACGTGATCGCTCATTCGATGGGCGGCCTCATAACGCGTTATGCCGCGATGTATGGCGACGCAGACCTTCCGGCCGCCGGACGCAAACCGACGCCGACCTGGGCGGGCGAGAAACTCTTCGGGAAGATCGTTCTTCTCGGTACGCCGAATGAGGGTTCGCCGATCACGCTCGCGGGATTCGTCCGAGGTGAGTCGTTCGGGCCCGTTGATGTGAACCTGCCGTTCGTCCGCAACGTTTCGCGGTTCGATATCTTTGCGATCCCGGCGGCATACGAACTGCTTCCCGCACCGGGCACGTTCAGGCTTTTTGATGCGGATCTGAACGAGATCGAGGTCGATCTCTACGACCCGCGAGTGTGGAAGGAATACGGCTGGGACCCGATCGAGGACCCGAAATTCAGGTCGGAATTCTCGCCCGCCGAACGAAAGGCGGCTCCGGTCTTCTTTGCGAAGATGCTCGCTCGTGCAAAGCTTTTTCACGAAGCACTTGCCGCGCGTTCGAACGCAAAGGTGACGGCCGAGTTCGACCTTGTAGGGTCGGAATGCCGGGCGACGGTCGATGCGGCCGTTGTTAGCCGCAACGGAAAGAGCGGCGGCTGGACGACGCTGTTTAACGTTGACGAGATCAGAAAAGCAAATGGCAAGGCCCTTGGCGCTGATGAACTTCGGGCGGCGATCTACACACCGGGCGACGGCGTCGTTACGGCGATCTCGTTCCAGGCAAAGGGCGAATTGAGCACGGAGCCCGCATCGACCAAGTTCGTGTGCGAGAGCCACAGTCGCCTGCCCGGCAACGCTGAGATCCAAGATCACATTATCGATGTCCTAAGGGGCGTCACATTAGAAAAACGAGGAGAGACAGATGGGAAAGGGAGATAAGAGAACCCGCCGCGGAAAGATATTCGCCGGCAGTTACGGAAAATCAAGGCCGAAGCACAAGGCCGCATCGTTCACGCCCCCGGCCGAAGAAAAGAAGCCGGCAAGAAAGACGAAGGCCAAAGAGTAGCCTGCGAGCTTTGCCGAAAACCTCGGCAAGGACACGAGTCTCTTTTGAGCCATAGGCAAAGCGGAACGCAGTAGGTCCGAAAAGTTTAATGTCAGAACCGATTAAAATAACGATCAACGGACGAGAGGTCGATACCGAAAAGGGTGCTCGCCTTATAGACGTCTGCCGAGAGAACGGCGTCGGCATCCCGTCCTTTTGCTATTACAAGGATCTTGCTCTGCAGTCATCTTGTCGTATGTGCCTTGTGCGCATAGAGAAGATGCCGAAGCTGCAAACTTCCTGCACGATAACGTGTACCGACGGAATGGTCGTTACCACCGTCAGCGAAGAGGTCGAGAAAGCGCAGCGTGCAATGGGCGAATTCCTGCTTGCGAATCACCCGCTCGATTGCCCGCAGTGCGACCGAGGCGGCGAATGCGAGCTGCAGGAGATAATCTTTGACTGGGGCGATGTCGAAGAACGCTTCTTCGAGAACAAGAACGTCCAGCCGGAGAAATTCCTATCGCCCGTCATCGCGAACGATCCGCAGCGGTGCATCCTCTGCAAACGCTGCACCCGCGTTTGTGATGAATGGATGGGCGAGGATGCGATCGAGGCGGCAAACCGCGGCGTGAGCACCGTTATCGGGACTTACGGCGGCTGGCTCAATTGCTCGCAGTGCGGCAACTGCGTCGAGGTCTGCCCGACAGGAACACTGCTTGACGCCGTTTATCGACACGAGACCCGTCCCTGGGAGCTCGAACAGATCATCTCGACAGATGTTTACGGTTCGGACGGTATGCAGATCTCGATCGGCGCACGCGGCGGCAAAGTTCATCGCGTCGTTGCACGCGATCGATACGTCGATGGCCTGAACGGCGAATTCCTCGACGTAAAGGCGCGGTACGCGCACGGGTTCGTCAACCACGAGGATCGCCTTCGCACGCCGCTTATCCGATACACGAAAGGCGGAAAGTTCATTCCGGCAACATGGGATGATGCGATCAAGTTCGCGGCCGAGAAACTCGCCGCCGCAGGCTCGGATACGGCCGTCATAGCAAGCCCGCGGCTTACGAACGAGTCGATCTTCGCGTTGAAGGAGTTCGCATCGGCGGCCGGTTCGGAGCGAACGGCGGTGAGCGATCCTTTCGACCTTCGCCCGATCTTTGAGAACTTGAGCGTTGAACTGGCAACACATTCCGAGATCCGAAAGGCACGGGTCATCGTCCTTATCGGCGGCGAACCCGAAGAAGAGCAGACCTTCACGGCCAAGCAGGTGCGTCAGGCCGTGCGGAACGACGGTGCGGAATTCATCTGCGTAAACGATACGCCGATAAACCTTTCGCGCCGTGCGACGAATTTCATCCACACGGCACCGGGCTGCGCGGACGCTTTCGCGCTTGCCCTGCTTGATAACGGTTCGATCGACCAGGCCGCTGCGAAAATGGCGGTCGATGCGGCGGATGTCCGCCGTGCGGTCGAGGCGATCGCCTCTGCGACGGGCGATGTCGTCATTATGTTCGGCGGTGATATCTCCGCCGAAGCACAACGCGCCCTCGCTGCAGGTGCCGCAAAGCTCGGCGGCGAAGGCCGGCGGATCTTGCTGCACCCGCTTGCACGCTATAACAATTCGGTCGGTGCGAACGACATTCTCGCTAAACGGATGGCGGTCGCCGATGCTTTGAACGGAGCAAAGGCCGCCCTCGTCGCAGGAAGCCTTCAAGACCCGTCCGTGCTCAAGAATGTCGGCTTCGTCGCCGTCCAGGAACTCTTCCTGACCGAAACGGCGGAGATGGCCGATGTCGTTTTTCCGGCAGCAAGCTTTGCCGAGTGCGACGGGACGTTCACGAACAATGCGGGGAATGTCCAAAGAGTTCGAAAGGCGATAGAACCGGTCAACCAATCGCGGCCAGATCATCTGATCACGGCGCAGATCGCTCGCGAAATGGGGCTCGAGATCCTGCCCGACCGCTCGTCCTCGGCGATATTCAGGCAGCTTGCGAAGTCCGTCGCTGTCTATGAGGGATTGAGCTATCCGGTGATCCGCGATGAGCGAGCGCCGGTGCAGGCGAAATATCCGGCCGGTGCGGCAAGCGCCGACCTCGATGCCTTGCGAAAGGCCGTCGAGGCGCTTTCGCCCGGCGAGAAGATCGTGGAGACGCCGCGAGTCGGGCACAAGCTTCACCGCCTTACGACGATGACCTCGAAAACCCCGCAGTTCCACCTGCTTGCGAACGGAAATCCGAAGCCGCCGAATCTCCTTGTGGCTCCGCTCGTCCAGTTCGACCTTGACGGTAAGCCTCGGGAAGAAGGTATGGCAGAGGCAGCAGGCGTAAGCGCCAGCGATAGGAGCATTCCGAAAATTTAAGGGAAAATGGAAGAGACTCTCAAACTAGTGTTTCCGTATGTCGTCATCCTGGTCGGCGTGCTTCTTGCATTCCAGGGCGTGCTGATGATCGTGGCATACACGGTGCTCGGCGAACGAAAAGTGCTTGGTTGGATCCAGGGCCGCGTCGGCCCGAACCGCGTTGGCCCCTGGGGCGTGCTTCAGCCGTTTGCCGACCTCCTTAAGTTCATCTTTAAGGAAGACATCGTTCCGAACGAATCATCTAAGCTTATTTACTACCTTGCGCCGATGATCGCGCTCACCTGCGCGTTGATGCCGATCGTCGTCTATCCGTTCGGCCCGACGATAACGTCGATCGACTGGAGTTTCCTGCCTTACGGCATTGCAGAGGGAGTTCACACGCTCCGGCTTGTGATCGCAAGGATCGATGTCGGTGTGCTCTTCGTCCTTTCGATCACCTCGGTCGGCGTTTACGGGATCATGCTTGCGGGCTGGTCGTCGAACAGCAAATACAGCCTTATGGGCGGCTTGCGTTCTTCTGCTCAGATGATCTCGTACGAGCTTGCGATGGGCACGTCCGTTATCGGCGTTGTGATGCTCGCGGGTTCGCTTGACCTGACCGAGATCATCCGGGTTCAGATGGGTTCGCCGTGGTATATGCGGTGGTTCATAATTCCGCAGTTCATCGGATTTGTTGTTTTTCTGATCTCGGCCTTCGCCGAGACGAACCGCGTTCCGTTCGACCTGCCGGAAGCCGAGACCGAACTCGTCGCAGGGTTTCACACGGAATATTCCGCCCTGAAATTCGCACTCTTCTTTATGGCCGAGTACGTGAATATGTTCACGGTCTCGATGATGGCGACAGTGCTTTTTCTCGGCGGCTGGTATGTGCCGGGCCTGAGCCACCTTTTCGATGTCGGCTCGGTCCCGTATGCGCTTATCAGTATCGGAGCATTCATAGGAAAAGTGATCTTTTTCCTTTTCCTTTATATTTGGATCCGCGGGACGCTGCCGCGTTTTTCGTTTCGATCAGTTGATGAATTTCGGTTGGAAGTTCCTGCTTCCGCTCGGCCTTTTGAATTTGATCGGGACGATCATAGTTGTGTTCTTCCTAAATAGATGAACGGGTGCACGGCCGCATAATTCGTTGTCGGCCGAGCACCATTGATGGATATGGTCTCAACAGCATTATTTTTTCTTTTTGCCGGTTTCGCGATAATGTGTGCGATCTCGATGGTCTATCACAAGAATCCGCTCTACAGCGCGATATCGCTCGTCGGCGTATTCATCGCGTTGGCGTGCATCTATCTGACGCTTGCGGCCCCGTTCATCGCGATCGTACAGATCCTTGTGTACGCAGGCGCGATAATGGTGCTCGTTGTTTTCGTCATAATGCTTTTGAACCTTGATGACGAGCCGAACACCTCACGTTTGAGGTATCTATACGCGTTGGGCGGCGGCCTCGGCATCGTACTGCTTGCGCAGACGCTCTTTGTCGTCTATGCCGTTTCGCGTACGCCCAATACCGCGGTCGACCCGAACGCGACGGTCGGGAACACGCTCGATATCGGACGGGCGATGTACACGGAATATCTGCTGCCGGTCGAGATCGTCGGCGTAATGCTCCTGATGGCGATCGTCGGGTCGGTCGTGCTCGCACGGCGTCTGTCGCAGCCTGCACTCGAACTCGTGATCGATAACGAACAAGAACGCGTCAACGAGGAATTAGGCTTGGAATAGCGAAGTTATGGAACCGAATCTTGCAACATATCTCGGGCTATCGGGAATTCTTTTTACGATCGGATGCGTCGGCGTCGTCTTCAAACGGAACGCCCTCGGGATGTTCATGTGCATCGAGCTTATGCTCAACGCTGTGAACCTTACGTTCGTGGCTTTCTCGCGGTATTACGCCGATGTTCACGGCCAGCTCTTTGTCTTTATGGTTATGAGCGTCGCGGCTGCCGAGGCCGCCGTCGGCTTGGGCATCTTTATTGCATTCTTCCGAAATCGTCAGTCGATCGACGTGGATACTGCGAGCATTTTGAAGAATTGATGCTGAATGCCGACATCATCTCATTTAGGGAGTTCGTGATGCACGAGCCTTTGCCATTGTCGAAGATTCCCCGAATTGAAATGACCGATGGAGAGGTTACGAAGCTGCTTCGGGAAAGAAATGCGAGTGACTTTGCGGTCAATTTTTGGCACGAGATCGTCGAACAGGATCTCACCGTCGATGAAGACGACGATCTGAGTTTTTAGAATGATTGAGAACAACCTTTTAAGTTTGATCATCTTCGCCCCGCTTGTCGGAGCCGTCGTGAACTGGCTCGTCGGCGGCCGTCTCAAGAACGAGCTGTTCTCGAGCGTGGTCGGCTGCTCGACGATCGCGATCTCGACGATCGCGGCGTTCATGCTCGCCTTCGGCATCGGGACCGGCCAGACGGGAGCTCTTTTTGCCGAAAGGCCGATCTTCGACCAGATCTGGACGTGGATGCAGGTTGGCGGCTTCCGCGCTGATTTCGGTCTCGCGATGGATCCGCTCTCGGGGATCTACGCCTGCTTTATCACGTTCGTCGGCCTGCTCATTCACCTATTCTCGGCGGGGTATATGCACGGAGACAAGGGATTCTACCGCTTTTTCGCGTACCTGAATCTCTTTATGTTCTCGATGCTTACGCTCATTCTCGCCGACAATATCCTGCTGATGTTCGTCGGTTGGGAGGGCGTCGGGCTTTGCTCGTATCTGCTTATCGGCTACTACATCAAACGCGACGAGGCACGCCGAGCGGCAAAGAAGGCGTTCGTGATGAATCGTATCGGCGACTGGGGCGTCCTGATCGGTATCTTCCTGCTTTTTACGCTCACGGGCTCGATCTCATTCTTCGACAAAACGGTTGACGGACAGCACGTCGCAAGCTCGCTCAACGTGATCGCGCAAATGGCGCAGGAACCTTTCGGATGGGGCACGATCTTCGCAGGCGGCATCACGTCGGTGGCCGTGCTCCTCTTTATCGGAGCAACGGGCAAATCCGCACAGATACCGCTTTTTACGTGGCTTCCGGACGCGATGGCCGGCCCGACACCGGTCTCAGCACTCATTCACGCAGCGACAATGGTGACCGCCGGCGTCTATATGGTCGTTCGTTGCAATGCGATCTTCCAGAACGCCCCGACGGCGATGTTCATCGTCGCGATCATCGGATGTGCGACCGCTCTATTCGCGGCCACCATTGGACTCGCGCAGAACGATATCAAGAAGGTGCTCGCCTATTCGACCGTTTCGCAGCTCGGTTATATGTTCCTTGCATGCGGCGTCGGGGCGTTCGTCGCGGCGATCTTTCACGTGATGACGCACGCGTTCTTCAAGGCGTTGCTCTTCCTCGGATCGGGTTCGGTGATCCACGGAATGCATCACGAACAGGATATGCGCCGTATGGGAAACCTGCGCAAGTATATGCCCATCACCTATATCACGATGGGCGCGGCCTGGCTTGCGATCTGCGGCATCCCGATCTGGGCGGGATTCTTCTCAAAGGACGAAATTCTCTTTAAGACATTCGCTGCGTCAGGGCCGCTCGGGAATTGGGCGTACGTGCTTTGGGCGATCGGGCTTGCGACGGCCGTGCTTACGGCGGTGTATATGACAAGGCTCATGGTGATGACCTTTTTCGGCGAGGAAAGATTCCACCTTGCCTCGAGGCGACCACCATGCCGCCGCTGACGCTCACGATGACGATCACGCCGCCGTTCACGACGACGATGATGAGGACGAGCATCACGCACTTCCTGCGGACTTCAAACCGCACGAGTCGCCGTGGACGATGACCGTACCGCTCGTCGTCCTCGCAATACTCTCGACGGTCGGCGGCCTCGTCGGTATTCCGTACGCGGTCAGCTCAATGTTCGGGGCCGGCGATGTGAATGCCTTCCACAAGGTGCTTTCACCGGTGATCGCGGAAGTCGGCAAGCCGCACGCGATCGCGGCTGCCGGTGAACATTCCGCTCCCGAGGCCGCTGCAGCACATTCGGCGGCGCCTGCTGCACACGGCGAAGAGGCTCACGATCCTGCCGAGATCTCGCTTGAGCGAACGCTTGCGGTCGTCTCTGTCGTGCTTGCGCTGATCGGCATCGGCATCGGCTGGTTGGTGTTCTCAAAAACGCCGCTCAAGGCCCTGCCGAAGATCCTGCAGGACAAGTGGCGCATCGACGAACTATACAACGGCTATATCGTCGATCCGATCACGAAGCTCTCTCGGCAAGGCCTTTGGAAGGGTTTTGATGTCGGGTTCATCGACGGGATCGTCAACGGTATCGGACATTTTATGGTCGAGGCCGGGAACGCCGTTCGCAGTCTGCAGGTCGGTTTTGTTAGAAGTTACGCGGCGATCATTCTCTTCGGAGCTCTCGCCGTCATCGGATACTTTATTTATTACGGGCTGAAATTGGTAGGGTAAGATGCACTTGCATTTCAAATCTCTCGCGATCCTACTCGCACTCTCGCTCGGCGTCCTCGCCGCGGATGTCCGTGCGCAGGCGGCCAACGCGGGTAAATGGGCTGGCATCACGGGAGAAAAGGGCGAATTTCTGGTCTACATTCCAGCGGGCTACCTGGTGGGGGCCTCTACGAACTTTTATATACAAGCCAAACAAAAGAGATTCGAGATTCAGGAACATGTCATCGTTGCCCGCCTGTTCAACGGCGCGTTGCTGCGTTACGAGATGTACCAAGGGAACGTGGAGGGCCTTGAAGATCACCTTGCGCAAGGAACAGAGCTGACAAATGTGCGAAATGTCGGCGATTTTAAAGCGTCGTCGGCCGGAGTCTCAAAAAACGGGCGCACATATCATACTGAGTACTACAACAACGGAAAGCGGTTGTATGTTTTGAGCTCCGAAGGACGAGACGAGAAGAACCTCGCCGCCAAGGCTTTCTTTGCAAGTGCTAGGCTCCATGTTTCGAGTGGTTGGATCGACCCGAATTCGCCGACATCGACGGCGAAGATTACGCTCCCGCGACTGACCGAGATCCTCCCTGAGAAGTTAGGTGATGACCACATTGTCGCTCTCGGGGAGGTTGATCGTCCGCCGCTGATCCTTTTCAGGCCTAGGATGGATTGGTCGGCCGATCAAAGGCATGGCGTTGACGCCGGCCAGATCAAGGTCCGGGTCGTGCTTTCTTCGAATGGAACTGTCTCCAAGGTCGATATCGAGAAGAATAATTTTTTCTATATGCAGCAACAGGCATTAGATGCCGCTCGGAAGATCGTGTTCATACCCGCCGAGAAGGACGGAAAGCTCGTCTCGGTCTCCGTTGAGTTTACGAATATTTTTGAGCGCAGCGTGCTTTAACCCTTTGTATGGATCTTATTGCGAATAACCTATTGACCATTCTGATCTTGCTGCCGACGATCGGCGCGATCGGAGCGATCGCCTATCAGGCGGTCACGCGGTCGGATGAGCACCAGAAATGGATCGCGCTTTTCGTAACGGTACTTAACTTTCTGATCTCGCTCGTCCTGTTTACGAGAGGGGTGCCCGCGGTGGGCGGGTTCGAGTTCGAGCAGAATGTGCCGTGGATCAGCGCCATTCACACCAATTATCACGTCGGTGTCGATGGCCTGAGTTTCTGGCTTGTCCTCTTGACCACGTTCATAATGCCGCTCTCGGTGCTTTGCGCGTGGACGGCCGTTGAAAAGAAAAAGACCGCATTCTTCGCCTTTCTGCTCCTGCTCGAATCGGCGATGCTAGGCGTTTTCGTAACGCTCGACCTGCTCGTCTTTTATCTCTTTTTTGAAGCATCGCTCGTTCCGATGTTCTTCCTGATCGGCGTTTGGGGCGGCAAGAACCGCATCTATGCGGCCGTAAAATTTTTCATCTTTACGGCGGTCGGCAGCCTTCTGATGCTGGTCGCGATCATCGCACTGTATTACATCTATGCGGGAGCCGTGAACGGTGCGGGTTCCTTCGATTTTGTCGAGATCCTTGCCGCTATGCAGTCCGGCAAACTGATCCTCGGGCCGCAGGTCGGTATGCTGCTCTTCCTCGCATTCGCGCTTTCGTTCGCGATCAAGGTCCCGATCTTTCCGGTCCATACCTGGCTCCCGGACGCACATACGGAAGCTCCGACCGCGGGTTCGGTGATCCTGGCCGCCATTCTTCTAAAGATGGGAACGTACGGCTTGATGCGTTTTAACTTCGCGTTCTTCCCGGATCAGGCACGCGAGACCGCGTGGATCTTCATCACTCTCGCCGTGATCGGCATCATATACGGCGCTCTCGTCGCCATGGTGCAGCCGGATTGGAAACGCCTGATCGCGTACACGTCCGTTGCGCATATGGGTTTCGTCGTGCTCGGGATGTTCTCGTTCACTGAACTCGGGATGCAGGGTGCGGTTTATCAGATGCTGAATCACGGTGTTTCCACCGGTGCACTCTTCATCCTGGTCGGCTTTGCGTACGAACGGCGGCATACCCGCGAGATCAGCGAATACGGCGGCCTCGCGAATGTGATGCCGAACTACGCCGCGATATTTATCATTACGACGATGTCGTCGATCGGCCTGCCGTTCCTTAACGGCTTTGTCGGGGAATTCCTTATCATGGTCGGGATGTTCAAATCGACGATCCTGAACGTAACGGCCTCCGCGAATTGGAATTACGTCGCGGCGATGGCCGCCGGCATCGGCGTTATCCTTGCGGCGGTCTATCTGCTTTGGCTCGTGCAGCGTGTCTTTTTTGGAAAGGTCACGCACGCCGAGAACAAGAAACTTAAAGATCTGAACGCCCGTGAGATCGGGTTGATGATACCGCTTCTGATAGCGATGGTAGTAATGGGCGTATATCCGCGGCCTTTCCTTGAACGTACCGATAGTGCGATCAAGTCGATCGAAGCCCGAGTGATGAGGTCTGCAGGTGGAGCCGTCGCGAAGACGGAACTCGATACAAAGGCCCTCGAGAATAGATAATGAGCAACTTTTTGTTAGCACAACTGACGACACCGAACGCGGACGTTACGGTCATCCTTCCGGAGATCGTCGTCGCGGTGGCCGGCATTGTCGTAATGCTTTACGACAGCTTTTTCCCGAGACAGAAGGCGGTCTCCGGTGCGATCGCAATGCTCGGGGTGTTCGTTTCCGCACTTTTGCTTGTCCTGATGTGGGGCGATAGTTTTTCCGGTTCGGCATGGAGCGGAATGATCGCACACGATAATCTGCGGCTCAGCTTCGGCCTCGTCTTTTTGATGATCGCGGCAATGACGATCCTTGCATCGACGCTTTGGGTCAATATCGAGGGTGTGCCGACCGGCGAGTTTCACGCGCTTCTTTTGTTCGCGACGTTCGGAATGATGATGATGGCGGCGGGAAATGACCTCGTCGTGATCTTCCTCGGGCTTGAGACCTCGTCCATCGCGACCTACGTTATGGCGGGCCTGCGAAAGGGCGATCTCCGCTCGAACGAGTCCGCGCTAAAGTATTTCGTACTCGGCTCATTCGCTTCGGCCTTCCTGCTTTACGGAATGGCGCTCGTCTATGGCGCCACCGGAACGACCAATATACCTCGGATCGCGGCAAGCGTCGATTCCGCGAATTTCCCGGCACTGCTCCTGATCGGAAGCGCGATGATGATCGTCGGCTTCGGGTTCAAGGTCGCACTCGCACCGTTCCACGTATGGACGCCGGACGTCTATGAAGGTGCGCCGGCTCCGATCACGGGCTTTATGGCCGCGGGGCCGAAAGCGGCAGCATTCTCGTCGTTCGTTCGCGTATTCGTACTCGGATTCCCGCTTGTTGCCGGTGCACAGGCCGCAGGCATCCTGCACGAAACTTGGATCTCGCTGCTCGCTGTTCTGGGCATCATTACGATCCTTTTTGGCAACGTCGCGGCGATCCTGCAGAACAACATCAAGAGAATGCTCGCCTATTCGTCGATCGCACACGCGGGCTATGCGACCGTCGGTTTCGTCGGTGCAGGCCTGGCAAAGACCGCGGCCGAGCGGAACGAGGCTATCGCCGCGGTCGCGTTCTACTTGTTCGTTTACGCGATCACGAATCTCGGCGCATTCGCCATCGTCTCGCTCCTTGGCCAACGCAACGACCGGCGCGCCGATTTCGAGGATTACAACGGCATCGGGTTCAAGGCTCCGCTGCTTTCCTTCTCACTCTCGGTCTTTATGCTCTCGCTGCTCGGCATGCCGTTGACGGCGGGCTTCATTGGGAAGGTGCTGGTCTTCCGGCCTGCGCTTGAATCGGGCAGCGTGCTTCTTGTTACGCTTGTCGTCGTCGCGGTCATCGGTTCTGCGATCTCCGCCTATTACTACCTGCGATTGCTGGTCGTAATGTTCTTCCGCGAACGAGCGGTCGATTGGGTTCCGCCGAAAGTCCCGAGCACATTGACCACGGCGATCGCCGCTGCGGTCATCGCGGTGCTCTATTTCGGACTTTTCAGCAACGGGCTGATCCGAAAGTTTGCCGGTACGACGCCGAAGGCCGCCGAGGTTCGGGCCGAACGATAAGTGCGTGAATCCGTCGAAGCGTTGATCGGCCGCGTCCGCACGGCCCTTGGTGCCGACTGGCTGCCGGAACTCTATCGAACAAAGGTTCGCACTATGCGGACGCGTGCCTATACGCTCGATATTCGCGGGCCGGAACGCTCACCCGACATTCTTCACACGCTTCTCGGCATTGAGCTTAAGGCCGGGAAACGACGCTTCGCTTGCCCTGACCTTGCGACGGCACGCTATATTCGTATCTTCGCGCGCATCGGCGCGGCCGAATTCGCTATTCCTTACGACATCTCGAAGATCTCGATGATCGCCGACGAACTCGAGACGAGTTGGCAGCGAACGCTGCTTGTTGCATCCGAGGTTTGTTCGCGCCGTCCGCCGCGGTCCGCGGCATTGCTTATTACAAAATTGATCGGGGAGATGCGTTCCGAGATCGCGGAGATCGGAGCCGGAGAACCGATGCCTGTATTTGACACAAAGACCCGCCAAAGGAAAAAATAGTACCCACGCGTTCTTCGCTATATTTACAAACGAATTTTAGATCATATCCGGATGCCTTTTTTCGATGCGGAAGGCCTAGTGCTTCCCGAAGAAGTTCGGCCCCGTGCCGCCTGCAAACTCTGCGATCGCTCGACCGATGCGGCCGAAGAAGTGATCTGCACGCTCCGGCGCATCGCACAGCGGGACGAACCCGTCTTCAAATGCACGGCGTTCGTAAGTATTTACGGTATCCTTAATGATGATATAATCAAATGATGCGCCGATGGCCGTAAGTGGAGAGTTGGCCATGGTCGCGTAGGTGGAGTGTTTTGGCCCCGAAGATGTGCCCGCACCCGTAACTTGGGAGAATATGTACGACAGCGTTGCACCAGCCGTTGAGAAGGAGAAACCCACGTCTCCCTTCTCGAACGCAAACTTTTGCCGATACGAACCCGTCCTTAAGACGATCGATCACGCAAGGGTTCTGATCGTCAACGACCTGCTCCGCTACGCGTCCGACCTCTCGCCGCTTGCTTTTGAGGATTGGAAAGGTTCGGTCGAAGCAAAGCTCCGCTTCGAACGTAAGGTCTCAAGCCTTGCCTGCAATAACATCGCCGAGAACGTTATCCGGCTTGTAAAGAATCCGAAAACGCTGACCGTTCATCTTTCCGAGATCGAGGCCGCAGCCACGCGTTTCCGTCCGGATGCGATCGTGATGAGCGGAACCTTTGCGGACTTCGACTACTACGCTCAAAAGCAGCTCGATGATTTTCACGGATTTATTCGAGAGACAAAGATCCCCGTGCTTGCGATCTGCGGAGCGCACCAACTTGTCGCAGTCTCGTTCGGTGCGGCATTAAAAACGCTCGACGACCTCGAGCTTTCTGAAAAGCGGAACGACCGCCTCGTTGAGTATCAATACCGTTTCGTTAAGATCGTCGATCCGTCCGATCCGATCTTTGCCGGGCACGACGACCGTGGTTCGCGGCGTTGGCAGGAATATACTAACAAGGACGACATCCTTCGCGTTTGGCAGAATCACGGCGTGCAGGTCGAAGGCGTACCTGCGGGCTTCAAGCTGCTTGCAAGTTCCTATCTTTGCCGCAACCAGATGATGGTGAAAAGGAGCGAGGGCCAACTGATCTACTCCGTTCAATTCCATCTCGAAAAATCTTTTGAGGATTGGACGAAGAACCCGACTCGTTGGGAGCACGTGAACGAAAGCCGTGACGGCCGTGTCCTGTTCGAGAATTTTCTTAAGCTGGCTCTAGCTCATAAAGCCTGATACATCATTCACGCGCCGATCACGGAAAACATTCTCCGGGCACGTTCTCGAGCGTGTTCCTCATAAGCATATCTACGACGGCGTTGAAGTCACCACCCGATCCCTCGAAGACTCTGATCTGCTCGTCAGCGGATGTGCCGCGTTCGAGTATCGTGTAAATATGGTCGATCTCCTTTCTAGAACCAAGCGGATCCACGACCTCATCAACAAAGTCTAAAAGCTCGTGGATCAGGTCCTTGACCGGCACCTCTTTCTGTTTGCCAAGATCGAGGAGCTTGCCGTCAAGTCCGTACCGGATCGCGCGCCACTTGTTCTCAAGGATGAGGCGACGAGGATACAGCCTAAAGCCAAGGTTGCTGTCGATGAGCATATGCAGCTTAGCAACGATGGCCTGGAAGAGAGCGGCGATCGCGATCGTATCATCGACACGCGTCGGAATGTCGCATACTCGAAACTCGAGGGTCGGGAATTTGTAATGCGGCCGCACGTCCCACCAGATCTTCGATCCGTCGGGAATGCAGTTCATTTTGATCAGGAGGTCGACATAGGCCTGGAACTGAGGATATGACGCAAAATAGTCCGGGATCTCAGTTCGCGGGAACTTCTTGAAGACCTCGGAGCGATATGATTTCAGCCCCGTGTTGTGCCCGAGCCAGAATGGCGATGAGGTCGTCATCGCGAGAACGTGCGGTAGGAAATATCGGGCCGCATTCATAATGTGTATCCGCCTCTCGGGGTCGGTTATGCCGACATGGACATGGAGCCCAAAGATCAACAGGCTGCGTGCGACCATCTGCAGTTCGTCCACGAGGATCTTGTACCGGTCGCCCTCATAGATCTTTTGCTCAGACCATTTCGAGAACGGATGTGTGGAGGCGGCGACGATCGCCATTCCTTTCTTTTGTGCCAGAGAAGAGATGATGCAGCGGAGCTTCGTTATGTCCTCGCGAGCTTCCTGGATATTCTTGCAAACGCCCGTACCGACCTCGATCATCGACTGGATCATCTCGGGCTTTACCTTTTCGCCGAGCAACAGGCGCCCTTCGTCAAGCATCTCGGCCACATGAGACCGGAGCTCGCGTGTCTTCGGGTCAACGATCTGAAATTCCTCTTCAATTCCCAGCGTAAACTGATCGAACATTTATCCTCCTAAGATCTACCCGAGACTAAGATCCCAATCCCAGCTCTGACTCCAAGTACCGAAGGTCGTCCTCATCAATATCCTTGAATCTGACGCCGACCCCGTGGCCTGGATCGGTGTATGCGACAACGCCGCTCAGCCGCATCTCGCGGCCATTCAGCGTAAGGGTCGCGATCAAATGCATTCCCGTTTCGAGCTCGGCGGTCGTCGTCATATAGAAGCCGCCGCTGCCGATGTCGCGCGTATTTGCGATACCGGTCGCGTCGCCGCCTTCAAAACGAACATCGACGATCAGCTTCTTTCGGTCATTCTGTCTTCGGTCGGCCGTGTGAAGATCACCTTCGGAGTCTGGCTTCATCATAAATTGAGGTCGATGATCGATGCTCCCGCGGATCGGAATAAGAACTGCTTTATCCCTTCATTCTAGCCCAAAACGTCGAAAGTAGGAACTTATTTTTTCTTCTGGCCCGTCCGCTGCGAACGCGCAGCTTCGAGAAATGCCTCGGCCGCGTGCGAAAGCTGTGAATTTCGGCGATAGACGATGTGCAGCTCTCGCGTCAGCTTTATCTCGCGGATATTTATCTCGGAGAGACGTCCATTCTCGATCTCTGCCCTTGCGGCAAGCCGCGGGACCAGAGCAACGCCGACGTTCTTCATTACAAGCAGTTTTATCGCCTCCAGCGACGGCAGCTCGACCGAGATCCGCAGTTCGACGCGATGTTTTGCGAATGCCTCGATCACGCGCCGCCTGTACGGGGAAGGCGCGTTGTGCGCGATGAACTCCTCCTCGGCGACATCGCTGAGCGAGACCTTTCCGCGGCCTGCCAACGGATGCTCGGGCGAGACGATCATCACGAGATCGTCCGTTACGATCGGGACGGAAATGAGCGACGGGTCCTCGGGTGCGAACGAAATAACGCCAAGTTCGACCTCACGGGCCGTGATCTGCTTCGGTATTCGGCTGGCGACGCCCCGCTGCACCTCTATCTTGATCGCCGGGTGACGGCTTAAAAATTCTTCTATAACGGGCAGGAGAAAGAACACCGTATGCTCGTTCGCACTGATCGTGACCTTCCCGCGGCGCAAGCCCTTGAGCTCGCGGATCGCATTCTTTGCATTCACACGAAGGGCGAGCATCGCCTCGGCGTGTTCGAGCAGGACCTCACCCGCGAAGGTCAGCGTTCCGTCCTTTGAGGAGCGGTCGAACAACTTCTCGCCGACGTCGTCCTCGAGCCGCCGGATGGCTTGGCTGATCGCCGGCTGCGTTCGGCCCAGGGCCTCAGCCGCCCGCGAAAAACTCTTCTCCCGTGCGACGGTCACCAACACTTCCAACTGATTTATATCCATAAGAACTGCATCTCCGCGTGATCGGATCCGGCCGTTCGGGGCGGCGGCCCGTGATCTTTCGTCATTGCAAAATTCATTATAAGCATATTAAGAAAAATTATGCAAAAAGAGATTACATAACCTTGACTTTGGAGGTGTCGAACCGTAATCTGCACAAAAAGCCACGTAAAAAAGACGTGTTCTTCATCATTCTAGTTGGAGGTAATAATGAGGGATATAACAATTTTTGACACCACTCTGCGTGACGGCGAGCAGTCGCCGGGATGTTCGATGTATCTGGACGAGAAAGTGACGATGGCCCGCCAGCTCGAACGGCTGGGCGTTGATGTCGTCGAGGCCGGATTTCCTTTTGCATCTGAGGGCGATTTCAACTCGGTCGCGGCGGTCGCGGCCGAACTTAGGTCGTCGAAGGTGGCCGCACTTTGCCGCACCGTGCCGTCCGATATAGAAAGGGCCGCCGAAGCATTGAAAGAAGCGAAGCATTCGCGGATCCATACGTTCGTTGCGACCTCCGACATTCATCTCGAATATAAACTCAAGCGCAGTCGCGAGGACGTGTTGAAGATGACGGACACGGCCGTCCGCAAGGCACGCGATCACGCCGACGATGTCGAATTCTCGGCCGAGGATGCGACACGGAGCGATGTCGATTATCTCTGCCGAGTGCTTGAGACGGCCGTCAACGCGGGGGCTTCGGTGATAAACGTGCCGGACACCGTCGGCTATACGCTGCCGAGCGAATTCGGACAGTTGATCCGCACGATCAAGGAGCGCGTCGTGGGGAACAGCGACGTAAAGATCAGCGTCCATTGCCACAATGATCTTGGCCTTGCCGTTGCGAACAGCCTTGCCGCGGTCGAAGCCGGAGCGTCACAGGTCGAATGTACGATCAACGGTATCGGCGAACGAGCGGGCAACGCTTCGCTCGAAGAGTTCATAATGGCGTTGGCCGTCCGTCAGGATCGCCTGCCGTATAGTACGAACATCGATACGACACAGCTTTATCCGTCGAGCCGTCTGCTTTCCTCGATCGTGAAGTTCGATGTTCAACCGAATAAGGCGATCGTCGGGCGAAACGCATTTGCGCACGAGGCCGGCATACATCAGCACGGCGTTCTCAGCAATCCGCTCTGCTACGAGATAATGACGCCCGAATCCGTCGGCGTTCCAAAGAACAGCATCGTCCTCGGCAAACACTCGGGCCGCCACGCGCTTCTTTCGCGGTACGCTGAGCTCGGGATCACGATAGATGATGCCGATATCGGCGAGGTCTATACGCGCTTTGCTGCGTTGGCCGACCGGAAGAAGAACGTTTACGACCAGGACCTGCTGGCCATCGCTCCGCAGAACATTCCGGCGGTGCTTGCGGCGTAGGAGACAACTATGAAGATCTGTGTTCTCGCCGGCGATGGTGTCGGGCCGGAAGTAACGAAAGAGGCGATCAAGGTGCTGGAGAGCGTTGGGCCGCTCTTTGGCGTTGACCTCGAGTTCGATCATCAGTGATCGGCGGTGCCGCGATCAAGGCCAGCGGTTCGCCGTTCCCCGATCTACGCGAACGCTTGTG
>LLEU01000040.1 GCA_001567505.1 Acidobacteria bacterium OLB17
CGAAGCATTCCGCCGAGATCGTCGATCTTCTTAATGTACTCGACCGCCGCTTGTTCGAGCTTTGTCGTGAGCTCTTCGAGGGCGTAGCTTCCCGCGAACGGATCGACGGTGTCGGCGACGCCAGATTCGTGCGCGATCACCTGTTGGGTTCGCAGGGCGATGCGTGCGGCATTCTCGGTCGGGAGCCCGAGGGCCTCGTCCATCGAATTCGTATGCAGGCTCTGCGTACCGCCGAGGACGGCCGCAAGGGCCTGGATCGTCGTACGGACGATGTTCACTTCCGGTTGCTGTGCTGTGAGTGTGGAGCCGGCCGTCTGCGTGTGAAATCGAAGCATCATCGACCTTTCGTCCTTTGCCGCGAACCGCTCTTTCATAATTTTCGCCCAGAGGCGGCGGGCCGCACGGAACTTCGCGATCTCTTCGATCAGATTGTTGTGCGAGTTGAAGAAGAACGAGAGGCGAGGTGCGAAACGGTCAACCTCAAGGCCTGCGGAGATCGCCGCCTCGACGTAGCAGATCGCGTCGGCGAGCGTGAATGCGATCTCTTGTGCGGCGGTCGATCCAGCTTCGCGAATGTGATAGCCGGAGATCGATATCGAGTTCCAATTCGGTACTTCGCGTGTACAAAAGGCGAACGTGTCAGTGATCAGGCGAAGTGAAGGCTTGGGTGGAAAGATGTAAGTTCCGCGGGCGATGTATTCCTTGAGGATGTCGTTCTGGACGGTGCCGTTCACCTTGTCGAACGGGACATTCTGCTTTTTGGCGACCGCAAGATAAAGGCAAAGGAGCGTGGCGGCGGTCGCGTTGATCGTCATAGAGGTCGAGACGCGGTCGAGCGGAATGCCGTCAAAGAGCGTGAGCATATCCTCGAGCGAATCGATCGCGACGCCGACCTTGCCAACCTCGCCTGCGGCAAGCGGATCGTCGGAATCGAGGCCGATCTGCGTCGGTAGGTCGAAGGCGACGCTGAGGCCCGTTGTGCCCTGTGAGAGCAGATATTTGTATCGCTCGTTCGATTCTTCGGCAGTTGCAAAGCCCGCGTATTGCCGCATCGTCCAGAACCGCCCGCGATACATCGACCGCCGAACGCCGCGCGTATATGGAAAGCTCCCGGGTTCGTTCAGATCCGTTTCGTACGAGATCGGAGCTGTATTATCGGGGTTGAAATCGTTCGGGAGTTCGATATCCGAAGAGGTGCAAAAGCGTTCGCGTCTGGTTGCCATTTCTTTTTGCGAATAGGTTATCACAGAGTCGCCCGCGGAGCCTTTTGAAGCGGTGAGGCAAGTCATTTAATCTATTGGAACGCTATTCGAACGAAAGGTTTGGAAGGGCCCGAGTGAATTATTTCAATTATTACACCGAGATCGAGGATACGTTCGTGCGGCGGCGAGGCAAGCATCTCTTCCTTTCGCCGCTTGATTGGGCGATGATCGAGGGCTGGAAGGAACGAGGCATTCCGCTGCACATCGTACTGCGTTCGATCGAATCGGTCTTTGATGTGTTCGACCGCCAGCCGCCGGGCACGCGTACGATCAAAAGCTTGTTCTACTGCCGCGAAGAGGTCGAGGTCCAGTACAAGGAATGGCTGAGTTCGCAGACGGGGAAGGGCAGCGAGGCCGAGTCAGCGAACTCCGAATTCACGATCGAGCGGATCGCACGGCACATTGACGATTGTTCCACCAAGCTTGAGGAATGCCGTACCGAGGCCCTTTCCGAGGGCATAGGCCGAGCTTTGACGCATCTTTCCGAGATAAGAGCGAATCTAACCGATGATCTCGACATGGTCGATAAAACGCTGAATGACGTTGAAAAGCTGCTTGACCGCACGCTGCTTGAGAATTGGGAACCGAATCATCTTGCGGGGCTTGAGGCCGACGTGAAGAGCCAGTTAAAGCCTTATAAACGCGATATGGAACCGGACAAATACAAGTACACGTGCGAGTTGATGCTGATGAAAAGGCTTCGTGAAGAAGCGGGCGTGCCGCGCCTTGGACTTTATTTTTTATGAAAGCGATCTTCGCGATATTTATACTTTTCCTGACGATCTCACCGATCCTTGGTCAAAAGGGCGAACCTCACGGCAAGGAGCTTCCCACGTCCATTCCCGTAAAGCCGGGCACTGAGGTGCGCGAGGCCAGGACGAAACTCGATGCGGGCTCCGTGATCGGACGAAGCTACATCAACCCCACGCTTAGTTTTCAGGTAACGTTCCCCGACAGTTGGCTCATTCCCGGGCCCGATTTTGAGGACTATATGAAGTCTGCGGGTTTTGACCTGCACACGATCAACACCGAGGCTCTCGGGCCGGTGGCGAAAGCGAGGTTCGCAAAGAACGTCACCGTTCTTTTGACGGCGTACCGCTCGATGCCGGGGACACCCGACAACACATTTTTTATTATTGCGGCCGAAGATATTTCCGCTGTGCCGGCGATCAAGGATGCGGTCGATTACATCGACGTTGTTCGTGCCGGACTCTTGAAGGCCAAGCTGCCCGCGGGCTTTAAGGTCGGCGAGACCGACGCGGAGAAACTCGGCGCGATGCAGTTCGCATTCCTCGATGCGTCCTCGGGCACGCAGAAACGGCGGCTTTACGCCACGGTGCGAAAGGGCTACGCCGTTCTGTTCACAGTCTCGTACGTAAAGGACGAGGATCTTGTCGTCGCCCGCAAAGTGCTCGAAACAGGAGACTTCTTCCTGCCGACCGAAGCCGCCCCGCAATAGTCCAAAGTTGAAAATTATTTTCAAAAAGATGCGCGAGAACATATTTTTTTAGTTCCGCGCAAAGGAACATAGCTTTCAAAGCCGCTGAATTTTGAATGGGTTCGCATTCTGCACCCGCAAATTCCCGCGACAAGGAGAAAAGCTATGCATGGTCAACATACGAACACGGAACAAGGGCATTGGGTCTTGGCCAAAATGGGGAAACGCGTACTGCGTCCCGGAGGCCGCGAACTGACATCAAAACTCATCGACGGGCTTGATATAAAACGGTCGGACGATGTCGTCGAATTCGCCCCCGGAATGGGTTTTACTGCCGCCTTGACCTTGAAGCGTGAGCCTAAGACATACACGGGCATCGAGCTTGATGAGACGGCGGCTGCGAACCTAAAGGGCCTCATAAACGGGGAAGGCCGCAAGATCATCAATACAAGTGCGGCCGAGACGACGCTTGCCGAGAATTCGGTTGACAAGGTCTATGGCGAGGCGATGCTGACAATGCAGGCCGATCATCGGAAATCCGAGATCATCGGCGAGGCATTTAGGATCCTGAAGAAAGGCGGCCTTTACGGCATACACGAACTTGGGCTTGCCCCCGACAATATCCCGGACGAAACGAAAGCAGAAATTCAACGCGGACTTGCCGAGGTCATTAGGGTCAATGCAAGGCCGCTGACGGAGAAAGAATGGTCGGCACTACTCGAGAAAGAAGGGTTCAGCATCGTGAAGATCGAGAAAAATCCGATGCACCTGCTCGAGCCGGGACGCGTGGTCCGCGATGAAGGATTCCTTCGGGCACTTGGGATCGTATTCAATATCGCAACGCACCCGAAAGAGCGAAAACGGATACTCACGATGCGGCGGACGTTCCGTAAATATCGCGAGCACCTGAACGCGGTCGCGATCGTCGCGAAGAAGAACTAGGTTCGCTACCTATCCGGTGGTCCTCACGTCTTGAACGACACGCTCGGAAAATGGCATCATTCTCCGGGCGTGGACTCGCGCCTGAAATGCGTCGTGGGAAACTTCCGCGTCGCCATTCCCGTGATGAACGAAGATATCAAAGCCTACAATGATGCTCAGGTGCCGAGCGATAGTTCTATCTGCAATGAGCTTGCCCGTTTCATCGACAAGGAACTCCGCGAGGCCGAGAGTAAGATCTGGCACCGCCATCCGGTCTGGTTCCTCGAAGGGAATCCGATCGTCGGATACAGCAAACAAAAGCCCGGCATCAGGCTGATGTTCTGGAGCGGTGCGGACTTCGACGAAAGCCGCCTTAATGTCGTTGGCAAGAAGTTCAAGGATGCGTCGATCTTTTTTAATGATGTGAAAGAAATAGACGCAAAAGCGCTCCGAAGCTGGCTAAAGAAGGCCCGCGAGATCCAATGGGACTATAAGGGCCTCATCAAACGCAAGGGAAAGCTCGAGAGGTTGAAATAAAACGGCTATGAAAAGCACAGCCCATCACGACGATAGGGTCGCGAAGATGTCGTTTGCGTCTGTCTATCCGCATTATGTCGCAAAGGTCGAGAGCAAGGGGAGGACGGTGGCCGAGCTGGAACAGGTGATCCAGTGGCTTACGGGTTTTGACAAGAAAAAGCTGAAGAAGCTCATCGAGGAGAAGGTGACGTTCGAGACATTCTTCGAACGGGCAAGCTTAAACCCGAACGCGAGCCTGATCACCGGTACGATCTGCGGCTATCGCGTCGAAGATATCGAAAATCCGTTGACGCAAAAGGCACGATACCTCGATAAGCTGATCGATGAGCTCGCCAAAGGACGCAAGATGGAAAAGATCCTGCGGACTCCTTAAGACTCCGGTTTGTACACACAGCGACTCGAGATCGGCTAGTGAAACCAACTAAATGACAGTTCAACCTTCTGTCGGCGATCGCATTGATATCACGATCGAGCGGATAGTTCCGCGCGGGCTCGGGATCGCGTTTGCCGAAGGGCTAACGATATTCGTTCCGCTCGCCGCGGCGGGTGACCGCGTCCGCGTCGAGATAACGCAACGCAAGAAGAACATCGCGTTCGCAAGGATCGCCGAGGTCCTAGAGGCGTCGGCGGACCGGATCACACCGCCGTGCAAATATTTTGGCGGGTGTGGCGGCTGTGACCTTCAGCAGATGAATTATCCCGCGCAGCTTCGGGCGAAATCCTCGATGGTCGCGGATTCGCTCAGGCGTCTTGGGAAAATTGAGATCGCCGAGGTCGAGACCGTCGCAAGCCCACAGGAGTTCGGATATCGCGGCCGTGCTCGCTGGCAGGTTCGAGGCGGCATTGTCGGGTATTTTCGCCGCGAGAGCCATGACGTGATCGACGTCGAGCATTGCCCGATCCTTACGCCGAAGCTGAATGAAGGCCTTGACGCTGTTCGGAAAGCGGCGGAAGGTGGCTTGGGCGTTCAGGAGGTCGAGGCGGCGGCGGATGCGGCGAAGTTCGTCGTCTCGTCGCCCGAACGAGACGAAGAGATGCTCGCCGTGCAGGCGGTGGGCTTTGAATACAGATTTCGCCCGACGAGTTTTTTCCAGGCGAACGCCGGCCTCGTCGAGCCGTTGGTGAATTTCGCAACGGAAGGTTTTCGCGGTGCAAAGGCCGCAGACCTTTACTGCGGGGTCGGGTTGTTCACGTTACCGCTCGCACGCAATTTCACAGAGGTCACGGGCGTCGAGGCCGTGGGCGATTCGATCGAACTTGCAAGGGCGAACGCCGAAACCAATGGAATTTCGAATGTGACCTTTGTGAGAGGCTCGGTGCGCGGGTTCGTAGAGACCTCAAAAGCAAAGGACGCGGACCTTTTCCTGCTCGATCCGCCTCGTTCGGGTACGGAAAAGGGCGTTATCGAGAAGATCGCGGCTCTCCGGCCGAAGGCGATCTCGTACGTTTCCTGCGACCCTGCGATCCTTGGGCGGGACCTCCGCGTTCTGATGGACGCGGGCTATCGGCTTGACGGCGTGAAGGCGTTCGACCTTTTCCCGCAGTCGCATCACGTCGAAACAGTTGCGCGTTTGTCGCGAAAGTGAGCGAAACCGCTATTTCGGGCAGTTTTTGGGTTTCGGTTCGGCGGGTTTTCCCTTAGAATCGGTCAAATAGAATATGCCAAAGAAAAAGCCAGAACCGCCGGGATCCGAGCCATTAGCTACGCGGCTTTCCGTAAAATGCCGATACTGCGGCCAACGCAACGCCGTTCGTCCCGATTACAAAGCTCACGATGCCAATTGCGGCAGGTGCAAGCTGCCGCTGTCGGACGCCCCGCGAAAGACCTTCGAAAGCCTGGATAAGAACGAGTACATCCATCCTGCGGATGCAAAGGCGATGGCTGCTCTGAAGGCCATTCCGGGCGTGGATAGCGCGCTGAAGAAACTGCTTGCATGGACAGGCGAATCTGCGATCCGTGTGATGTTCACGGCCTCGGCCGTTAAGGTGACGCCGAAACAGTGTCCCGATCTTCACGCAAAGCTCGAGGCCGTGTGTTCGTCCCTTGGTGTTGAGGTTCCGGACCTTTTCGTACAGCAGAATCCGATCGTGAACGCGTTCACGGGCGGCGTCGAAAAGCCGATGATCGTGCTGCATTCGGCATTGATCGAGCGTCTGAACGACGAAGAGACGTTCGCTGTCATCGCGCACGAGGTCGGGCATATTCACGCCGAACACGTGCTCTACCTGACCGCGGCACGCTTGATGGAATTCCTGTTGAATCGGTCGGTCGCGGCCCTTCTGCCCGGGGCAGAGATCGTTAAATTGATAGTATCTATGGGAATTGCAAGTGCGCTGCTTGCATGGGCGCGAAGGGCCGAGCTTTCGTGCGACCGGGCGGCATTGCTCGTAACTCAGGACGCGGATGTGATCGGGCGGACGATGATGAAGCTTGCGGGCGGGACTTTTGCTTCAAAGATCGACTATCAGGAGTTCCTCGAACAGGGCCGCGAATTCAAGAAAAACTACGATGCGAGCTCGCTCGACCGCTTCTGGGCGGACGTGACAAATGCCGGATTGACGCACCCATTTCCGATCTGGCGCGTTGCCGAAGCTCTTGACTGGGCCGAGAGCGAGCAGTACAAGCGGTTGGTAGGTGTGTGATTTTTCAATAGATTCGGCGAATTGATTTGATTATCACAAAAAACTAATTTACGCTCGGATTTACACTTCTAAGACGTGTAAGGCATACTTTCAGCCGTGTGCAATTTGCGGAATCAAAGGGATTTAGTAAACTTGTCCTAGCTTTACGGCTCGCAATTTAATTTAACCTAACGCAGTAAATGTTCGAGCAGCCCACTGCTCAAATGTTTAGTTGCGAAAAAATCCACTTGACCGGGGCGATAGTTCACACCCGTCGGCCGAGGAGGAACGAGTTTTAAGATGGCACAGATCTTCAGAAAGAGCGCCAACAACATTGCAAAGATCAGCTTGATCACGGTGGTCCTGCTGGCGGGCCTTGGGTTTTACGCCTGGACCCAATTTGCGAGGTCGTCCTATTTGACGGGGCAGTACCTAGAGATCCAACAACCGGTGCAGTTCTCTCACAAACACCACGTTGGCGACGACGGCATCGATTGCCGCTATTGCCATCAAACGGTGGAGACAACGGCGTCTGCAGGTATGCCCTCGACCCAGACCTGTATGAACTGTCACAGCCAGCTTTGGGCGGACGCGCCATATCTTGAACCGATCCGTGCAAGCTTCCGCGACAATAAGCCGATCCAATGGACCCGCGTTCACGACCTTCCTGAGTACGTCTATTTCAACCACAGCATTCACATCGCAAAGGGCGTCGGCTGCTCAACCTGTCACGGGCCGGTCGATAAGATGCCGACCGTTTACGAAGAGAATACGCTGCAGATGGAATGGTGCATTCAGTGTCACCGCGAGCCGGAGAAGTTTATCCGGCCGAAGTCCGAGGTCTTTAATATGGAGTATCGCCCGGACGACACGGATCAGGCGACCCGCGATCAGTTGAAGGTCGATTACAAGATCCGCAGCCGCGAAATGCTCACGAGCTGCTCGACGTGCCACCGATAAGGGGTTTTGGATTTTCGCCCAATTGGGATCGGCCCAAAGGGCCGCAAAAGTTTTAAGGAATAAGCAAAAATGCCCAGTCCTGACAGCAAAATAAATTTCGCCTTGCTCCGCGACCGAATCTTGTCGCAGAACGGAAAGGAATATTGGCGCAGCTCGAAGAATACGCCGATACACCGGAATTCAAAGAATTCGTCTCGCGCGAATATCCGCACGAGATCGAAGAATGGGACAACTCGCTCAGCCGACGTAACTTCGTCAAGGTGATGGGAGCGTCCCTTGCTCTTGCCGGCCTAACGGGCTGCGTGATCCAGCCTTCGGAGAAGATCGTCCCGTATGTGAACTCTCAGATGGGCCTGCTTCCGGGCAAATCCAACTATTTTGCAACGGCGATGTCGCTCGGCGGTGTTGCTGTCGGCCTGCTTGCAAAATCCTACGACGGCGCCCGATCAAGGTTGAGGGTAATCCCGATCATCCGGGTAGCCGCGGAACGACGGATGTGCTCGCGCAGGCGTCAGTGCTTGGAATGTTCGACCCTGACCGGTCGAAAGAGGTGGTAAACCGCGGGAATCCGAAGACCTGGCAGGCTTTCTCCACCGAGCTTCGTGCAAGGATCGAGGACGACCGTGCAAGCGGCGGTGCAGGCATACGCTTTTTGACCGAAACGATAACGTCGCCGACGCTTATCGACCAATTCAACAGTCTTAAGGCGGAATTGCCGAACGCAAAACTTGTCCAGTACGAGCCGATCAACTCTGATAACGCGATGAACGGTGCGCGTGCGGCTTTCGGTTCGGCTGCCCAGCCGATCTATAAATTCGACAAGGCCGACCGCATCCTTTCGCTTGATAACGATTTTCTTTCGGGCTTTAACGTCGCCTATACGAACGATTTCGCAAAAGGCCGGCATTTCTCCGAAGAGAAGAAGGAGATCAACCGCCTATATTGTGTCGAGACGACGATCACGATCACGGGCGCGAAGGCCGACCACAGGCTCGCCGTTAAGCCGAGCCAGATGGCCGAGGCGGCAAAGGCGATCGCAAAAGCTGTCGGCGTCGCGGGCGTCAACTCGACCTATACGGATAACGCGGCTTGGATCGCCGCGATGGCAAAGGACCTTCAGTCGGCAAAGGGCCGCTCGCTCGTCGTTGTCGGCGACAATCAACCGCCCGTCGTTCACGCTCTCGCCCATTTGATGAATGCGGCCTTGGGCAATGTCGGGCAGACGGTCGTTTATGTCGAACCATTCGCACCGAACAGCGAGCGTTCGCAGCTTGACCAATATCGTGAACTTATTGCGGACATCGACGCCGGAAAGGTGAAGATGCTCGTCATTATCGACGGCAATCCGATGTACAACACGCCGTCCGACCTAAGGCTCGATGCTGCGAGAATGGAGAAGATACCCTTCCGCGCGCATCTCGGGCTTTATTCGGATGAGACGGCAGAATACTGCCATTGGCACGTCCCGTCGAAGCATTTTCTCGAATCCTGGGGCGACGCGCGTGCTTACGACGGCACGGCAGGTATCGTTCAGCCGCTGATCTCGCCGATATACGACGGACACAGCGCGTACGAACTTGTCCAGCTCTTCTTTAAGGAGAACTTTGATAAGAAGGATCTTGATATCGTCAAAGCCTACTGGCAAAAGACGGGCATCACGCCTGCTGCTGCGTCAAAAGTGGCCCCTGCAGCTGTCCCAACCGAACCGACGGTGAATGCGGGTGAGAAGACGCGGGCCACGGCAGACCCCGCCGAAAAGGCGAGTCCCGCACCGGAAGCAAAGGCTTCGCCCGCACCTGCGGCCGCCCCGACGGGCGGCACGGCCTTCGAAGACAATTGGAGAAAGGCGGTTCACGACGGATTCATCCCGAATACGGCCGCTACCGCGAAGGCGGTTACGGCAAGTGCCGGATTTCTTTCACAGCCGACTCCGGCTCCGAACGGTTCCGGCGACCTCGAGATCGCGATCCGTCCTGACCCGAGCATCTATGACGGCCGGTTCGCGAACAACGGCTGGCTCCAGGAGCTGCCGAATCCGCTCAACAAGGTCACATGGACGAACGTCGGGCTGATAAGCCCGAAGACCGCCGAGAAGCTTGGCATCAACCAGACCCGCGATGTCCGCGAACAGGCCGGTGCGTCCGAAGGTACGACGTTCTTTAACACTAAGGGCGGCAACCTTTTCTCGGATCAGGTTCGCATCACATATCAGGGTGCTGAGGTCGCCGAGCCCGTTGCAATGTGGATCAGCCCCGGACAGCCTGACGACACGATCACGCTTCATATGGGCTACGGCCGCACGCGTGCTGGTAATGTCGGTTCGAACATTGGCTACAACGTGTTCAACGTCAGGCGTTCGGACGCGCTTGATGCCGGCTTCGGGTCGCTCAAGGCTCTGGGCACGACCGAAGAGGTCTCGTCCACGCAGACGCACTTCAATATGGAAGGCCGCGACCTTCTGCGTTCGTGGGACGTGAATCATCTCGAAGAAGAGATAAAGGCCGGGCACCAGCACAACGAGATCGATAAGTCGATGTTCCCCTACGAGGAGCATCAGGCGACATACGCGAAGAATCACAAGTGGGCGATGACGGTCGATCTCAACTCGTGCGTCGGCTGCAATGCCTGCGTGATCGCGTGCCAATCTGAGAACAACATTCCGGTCGTCGGCAAGGAACAGGTCGGCCGGCACAGAATGATGCACTGGATGAGGATCGACGCATACTACGGCGGCGAGGACCTCAATAATCCGGACGGGCCGCATTTCCAGCCTGTGCTTTGCCAGCAGTGCGAACAGGCACCTTGCGAGGTCGTTTGCCCGGTACACGCAACGGCACACAGTGCGGAAGGGTTGAACGATATGACGTATAACCGCTGCGTCGGAACACGTTATTGCTCGAACAACTGCCCGTACAAAGTGCGCCGCTTCAACTTTATGCTCTATCAGGATTGGGATACGCCGCAGTACAAACTGATGCGCAATCCTGAGGTCACGATCCGCAGCCGCGGTGTGATGGAAAAGTGCAACTACTGCACTCAGAGGATCGCGGCCGCACGCATCGCTTCCGAGAAGGACGGCCGTGCGATACGCGACGGCGAGGTAATGACGGCCTGCCAGTCGGTCTGCCCGACGAACGCGATCACGTTCGGCGATATGCACGATTCGAACAGCGCGGTCGCAAAGACGAAGCAGGATCACCGCAACTACAACCTCCTGAACGAGCTGAACACCCAGCCGAGGACCACATATCTTGCGGGACTGAAGAATTTCAACACCGAAATGCCTGATTACAAGGCGCCGGCCTTCCCGGCAAAAGAGGCTTCCACGAAGGAAGAGAAAACGGGAGGCGAGGCTCACTAGGCAATTGCCAGTTGCGAGAAATCTATGCAGGATGCAATAGAAGAACGAAAGCTGCACCCAGCGATGGTCGAGGGCGACCATGACTTCGGAACCGTCAGCGACCGGATCGGCGACCTTACGCTCAAGAAGCGTACGCCGTTCTTTTGGTTCGTCGGTTTCGCGATCGCCTTCCTCGTAGCGCAGCTCCTGATGGTAACGATCCTGTACCTTGTCACAAAAGGTATCGGCATCTGGGGCACGAACCAACCCGTCGGCTGGGCATTCCCGATCATCAACTTCGTCTGGTGGATCGGTATCGGCCACGCGGGAACGCTGATCTCGGCGATCTTGCTGCTCCTGAATCAGAAGTGGCGTACGTCGATCAACCGGTTCGCCGAGGCGATGACGCTCTTTGCGGTCGCCTGCGCGGGACTTTATCCGGTTTTCCATACGGGCCGCCCGTGGCTTGCCTACTGGCTTTTCCCGTACCCGAACACGATGGGTATCTGGCCGCAGTTCCGAAGCCCGCTAATGTGGGACGTTTTCGCGGTCTCGACCTATGCGACGGTCTCGCTGTTGTTCTGGTACGTCGGCCTCATTCCTGACCTTGCAACGCTCAGGGACAGGGCAAAGAATCCGATCTTCAAGAAACTCTACGCGATCTTTTCGTGGGGTTGGAGAGGAAGCGCACGGCACTGGCACCGGTATGAGCTTGCGTACCTGATACTTGCCGGCATCTCGACGCCGCTCGTTCTTTCCGTGCACTCGGTCGTTTCGCTCGACTTCTCGGTCTCGCAGATTCCGGGCTGGCACGCGACGTTCTTCCCGCCGTACTTCGTTGCGGGTGCGATCTACGCCGGTTTTGCGATGGTGCTACTGTTGGCGATCCCGCTTAGGCACCTCTACAACATGAAGGATTTCGTCACCAAGACCCACCTCATCCTGATGGGCAAGGTGATGCTTGCGACCGGCCTTATCGTCGGTTACTCCTACATCATGGAGGCGTTCTTCGGTTGGTACAGCGGGTCGCAGTACGAGTGGTTCATGATCAAGAACCGCATCTGGGAAGGGCCTTATTGGGCGTTCTACTGGATGCTGATGTTCTGTAACGTGATCTCGCCGCAGTTCCTTTGGTTCAAACGCTTCCGCGAGAGTGAGTTCTGGCTCTTTATTATTTCGATCATTGTTAGCATCGGAATGTGGCTCGAACGTTTCGTGATCATCGTTACGAGCATCCAGAGAGACTTTTTGCCGTCATCATGGGCGATGTATTCGCCGACGATCTGGGATTGGACGATGTTCATCGGAACGCTCGGATTCTTCTTCTGCTTGTTCTTCCTCTTCGTTAGATTCCTGCCGATCATCTCGATCTTCGAGGTGCGGACGCTTCTGCCGCAGGCAAACGTTCACGGACGTCCGCAGGATTTTGATGAGAATGTGCTCGAGGTCGAATACACGTACGACAGAACGGATCCGCCGAACAGTTAAAAAGGGATTCCACGAAGAGTTGGCTTAGCAACGGTTTATATTTTTGAGTATGAGCGAGAATATCTACGGAATAATGGCGGAATTTGACACGCCGACCCAATTGGTCGATGCCGCGGTCAAGGTCCGTGATGCCGGATATACGAAAACGGACGGCTTCTCGCCGTTCCCGCTGCATGACATCGACGAGGCTCTCGGCATCAAGCGGAGCGTCCTGCCGTATCTGGTCTTTACCGGCGGCATCACAGGGCTTCTTACCGCCCTCGGCCTTGTCTATTTTGTTCACGTTATCGATTATCCGATCATCATCGGCGGCCGCGGGCATTTCAGCCTCCCGGCATTCATTCCGCCGATGTTCGAGCTGACGATCCTGTTCGCGGCATTCACGGCCGTCTTCGGGATGCTCTTTTTGAACGGCCTTCCGTCGCCGTACCACCCGGTTTTCAATATTCCGCGATTTGCCCTTGCATCGAGAGAGAAATTCTTTCTGCTGATCGAATCGCGAGACCCGCTTTATGACTACGAGAAGGTCCGAGCATTTATGGACAGTCTTTCGCCTCAGGAGGTCTTCGATGTCCCTGAATAAACGAAACGGAAGACAGATCAGCTTTCGGGTCGCTCTGATCATCACGGCGGCTTGCGGCCTGCTTCTTACCGAGGCATGCGGCGTCCGCTCCGATATGCAGGATCAGCCGCGATACGACGCCTACGAGAAGAGCGATTTCTTCGCCGACGGGCGTTCTTCGAGAGACTATCCGGAAGGCACGATCGCACGCGGGCACCTCGAGGAGAACAAGGCGTTCTATACGGGTAAGATCGACAATCCCGACCCGAACGCACAGGCTGCGACCTCTACTGACGCGAACGGTAATACCGTCGTCGCAAGCTTTCCGAACGCGGTGACCGAGTTCCCGCTTCCGGTGACAAAAGAGCTTATCGACCGCGGCGAAGAGCGCTATAAGATCTACTGCTCGGTATGCCACGGACAGTTCGGTGAGGGCGACGGTATGGTCGTCCGGCGCGGATTCCCGAAGCCGCCGACCTACCACGACGACCGCTTGAGGAATGCTCCTGTCGGACACTTCTTTGACGTGATCACGAACGGCTGGGGCAAAATGAACTCCTATGGTTATCAGGTGCAGCCGGCAGACCGCTGGGCGATCGTCGCCTACATTCGGGCACTGCAGTTGAGCCGCAATCCTGATGCGAATCTGAAAATGACTTCATCCGCAAATTCAAATACGGCAACGCCCGTCGGTTCGGCGAAGCCTGCCGCACCGGCCGCAAATGCCGCGACCAACACGGGAGGTGCGAAATAATGGCCGAAGCGCAGGATTATCAAGCACCAAAGAGCTTGGGGCATTGGAGTGCGGTCTCACTCGGTATCGGGGCCATAGCGCTGGTCGCCTGGGTTATCGGGACGTATTTCAACGTCGAGCAGGGGCTTAGGTCGTGGATCCTCGGATTCATCTTCTGGGGCGGTATCGCGATCGGTTCGCTGGGCCTGCTGATGCTCCAGTATCTGACGGGCGGCGCTTGGGGGGTCGTGCTCCGCCGGCCGCTTGAGGCCGGGACGCGGACGCTGCCGCTTGTCATTCTTCTTTTTCTGCCGATCGCGTATGGGGTTGCGACCCATCAGGTCTATGAGTG
Source organism: Acidobacteria bacterium OLB17 (assembly GCA_001567505.1). Taxonomy (GTDB): domain Bacteria; phylum Acidobacteriota; class Blastocatellia; order Pyrinomonadales; family Pyrinomonadaceae; genus OLB17. The sequence goes on from LLEU01000040.1 coordinate 14,216, forward strand.
GACGCATTTGCCGCCGACCGATCCGGTAATGGCCCAACGCGGGATCTTTATGACGCCTGCAATGTGGATCCTGAGAGGATTCGTGTTCCTCGGGCTGTTCTGCGTGATGGCGTTCCTTTTGAACAAATGGTCAAGCAGCCAGGATTCGGCCGCATCCTTTGACGATTCGGCAAAGCTGCTCGAAAAGATGTCGAAGTTTTCGGGTCCGACGCTTGTTATCTACTGTCTTGTTGTTACTTTTGCGTCGGTCGATTGGGTGCTCTCGCTCGATCCGCACTGGTTCTCGACTATATGGGGCCTGCTTTATGTGGTAGGTTGGGGATTGAGCTGTTTGTGTTTCATGGTCGCGATCCTCGCAAGCTTGATCGATCACGAGCCGATGAAGAATGTGCTTGGCAAAAGGCATTTTCACGATCTCGGCAAGCTCATGCTGGCGTTGGTCATGGTCTGGGCATATTTCAGCTTTGCCCAATACCTTGTGATCTGGTCCGGCAATATCCCGGAAGAAACGGCATATTACATCCCGCGGATCAAAGGCGGTTGGGGCTGGATCGGAGCGTCGCTCATCTTCCTGCATTTCGCATTCCCGTTCCTTGTTTTGCTTCAACAGGATTTCAAGCGGCATGCGAAATGGCTCGCGGGCATCGCGATCTTTGTGCTCGTGATGAGGGTGTTCGATTTCTTCTGGCAGGTGGGCCCATCGGCACGTATCAATTCGCTCGGACTCGAAAGCGGAGCATTCTACGTTAGCTGGCTCGACCTTGCCGCACCGATCGCGATCGGCGGCATCTGGCTGTGGTGGTTCTTCGGACAGCTCGCCAAAAAACCGCTCGTGCCGGTCAACGACCCGTATCTTGAGGAGGCCATCGAGTTCGGCCACGGCCATTAGGCGTTTAGAGGAAGAAGTTGTTATGTCAAGCAAGAAGAAGGTTATGACGCCGGCGGATTTCGATAAGGCGTATGAACAGAACGACGTTCAGCTGCGCGGCGTGCTTTGGTTCGTCGGCGGCCTGTCGGTTCTGATCGTAATGGTCTCGGTGCTTATGTGGGTCTTCCTCTCGCAGTTGGAAGATTACCGCCGTGCGACAAAGGCCCCGGCGAATCCGATGGCGCTTTCGGAGAAAGAACGCCTTCCTGACGGCCCGAGGCTGCAATCCGCACCGGGCTTTGGCGTTGAAGGGCCGAATGGCCACGTCAATCTTGAGTTGACGCAACCCGCCGCCGAGTATTTAGAATTAAAGAAACAGTGGGACGCTCTTGAGAAGAACGGTGAAAAAGATCCTAAGACAGGTGCCGTCATCATGCTTCCCATTGAAGAAGCAAAACGCCGCCTTCTTGCCGAAGGCCTAAAGGCACGTTCGGATGATGCGGCAAAGGGACTCTATGACGATTCGCGGCGGTTCTATTCCGAATCGGGCGCAGGCCGTATGGAGACAGAGATCCGGAGATAGTTCGTCCGGAAGGTTGGTAGTTTCAAATGAAGGTCAAGGACACGATATTAACGATAGTCGCTGCGGCAGTATTGGCGGCGGGAGCCGTCGTGTCTGCCAACGCTCAGAAGGTCGAGCATTATAGTTCGCCATTATATTCACCTCGTGTTTATGATCCGGCGGCCTCGGAAGGGAACGGGATGCCCGCTCCGCTCAAAAAGGTCGGGATCGATCAAAAACTCGGGGATCAGATACCGCTCGAAACGACGTTCAAGAACGAGGACGGGCAGGACGTCCCGCTCGGCACATATTTTCAGAAAGGAAGGCCGGTCATTCTCGCACTTGTCTATTACGAGTGCCCAATGCTCTGCAATCAGGTGCTGAATGGGTTGACGGGTTCGCTGAAAGGGATCTCGCTCGTTCCGGGCAAGGATTATGAGGTCGTCGCGATAAGCTTCGACGCACGCGAGAACGACAAGGCCGACCTTGCCAAGAATAAAAAGGCTTCCTATGTCGAACGCCTTGAGAAGCCGGAAGCGGCCGGAGGGATGCATTTCCTTACCGGCACGCAGGAGTCGATCGATAAGATCGCCGATGCCGTAGGGTTTCATTATTACTGGGACGATAGAACGCAGCAGTTCGCACACGTGGGCGGCATTATGATCGCTACGCCCGAAGGCAAGCTCTCGCGATATATGTACGGCATCGATTATGCCCCGAAAGATCTGAAATTCGGGCTGATGGATTCGTCGCAGGAGAAGATCGGCGGTGTTACCGAGCAACTGCTGCTCTATTGCTATCATTACGATCCGGCGACAGGAAAATACGGCCTCGCGATCATGCGGACGCTGCGGGTCGCGGGCGTTGTTACGCTTGCATTCTTCGGCGTGATGGCATTTGTCTTTTATAAACGCGGCAAGAAGCGAAAGGCCGACGAAGACGGGTTTGGCGGGCCCGACGAAACCGCCGCTTGACGGGGCGAATGCTTCGGCGGCGTTTTTGCCGCCTGAAGAGCTCGTCCGAATGGAATTATGCAGGACTCATCTTTCGTGCAGCTGTTTCCCGAGCAGGCATCGACATTTGCTTGGCAAGTCGATGCGCTCTACGGGTATCTGATCCTGGTCAGTCTCGTTTTCTCGGTGCCGATCATCTTCGCGATGTTCTACTTCTCGATCAAATATCGAGAACGCGAGAAATACGCGGTGCCGAAGGAGATCCACGGATCAATGGTCCTCGAGACGCTCTGGTCGGTGATCCCGTTCTTCGTCTCGATGAGCGTTTTTATCACGGGGGCGATAGTGTATTTCAATCAGTACACGCCGCCTGATGACGCGATGGAGATCTATGTCGTCGGCAAACAGTGGATGTGGAAATTCCAGCATCAGACGGGCCAGCGTGAGATCAACGACCTCCACGTCCCCGTCGGCCGTAACGTGAAGCTCGTAATGACGACCGAGGACGTGATCCACAGCGTTTACATCCCGGCATTCCGCACAAAGGCGGACGCCGTTCCTGGGCGATATACATATGCGTGGTTCAACGCCACGAAGCCCGGGAAATACCATCTGTTCTGCACGGAATACTGCGGCCTGAATCACTCGGGAATGATCGGGACGGTCTATGTGATGGAACCGGGGGATTTTGACAACTGGCTAAGCGGGAACTCGGGCGGCGAAACGCCGGTCCAGGTCGGGAAAGACCTCTTCGAGAATAAACTCGGATGCGCGTCCTGCCACGCAGGCGGGCCGCAGCAACGCGGAGCCAAGCTCGAAGGCCTCTTCAACACTGAGGTTCATCTAGTCGGCGGCGGGACCGCGATCGCCGACGAGGATTATATTCGCAATTCGATCCTGAACCCTGCCTCGCAGGTGGTCGAAGGCTATCAGCCGATCATGCCCACCTTCAAGGGACAGGTAACGGAGGAACAGCTCAACGGCCTTGTTGCCTATATCAAGAGTTTGAGCCCGAATGCGGCCGCGGCACCGGCACCCGCACCTGCGGCCAAAAAGCCGGAGGAAAAGGCTCCGGCGGCGAACAAGGCGACAAAATAGGCAAGGTTAGATAGGGAAATATTATGGAAACGGTAGGAGCAATCGAAGCAGGAAGCTATGGCACGGCCAAGCTGAATTACCTGAATAACGGTTCGACCCTGAGGTCGTGGCTGCTGACTAAGGATCATAAACGCATCGCGATCATGTACTTGATCTCGGTGTCAGTGTTCTTCCTTATGGGCGGGCTTTACGCCGCCACGATCAGGCTCGAGCTTCTCACACCGGCGAGCGATCTGCTTGAGACGGGGACCTATAACAAGGTCTTTACGCAGCACGGTATCCTGATGGTCTTTTTCTTCCTGATACCGTCCATCCCGGCGGTCCTGGGAAACTTCCTTATCCCGATCATGATCGGCGCCAAGGATCTCGCACTGCCAAGGATCAACCTGTTGAGTCTCTATATCTACTGGATCGGTGGCGCGATCACGCTATGGGCCCTGATGCAGGGCGGCGTCGATACCGGTTGGACGTTCTACACGCCGTATTCGACGACGTTCTCGAACACTTACGTGCTTGCGGTCGGCGTCGGGATCTTCATTAACGGATTCTCCTCGATCTTGACGGGCGTCAACTTCCTAGTGACCATCCATACGATGCGTGCGCCGGGAATGACTTGGTTCCGTATGCCGCTTTTCGTCTGGGCGCACTATGCGGTCAGCCTGATCTTCGTGCTCGGAACACCGGTCGTCGCGATCACGCTTCTGCTGGTCGCGATCGAACGCGTTGCTCACGTCGGCATCTTCGACCCGGCCTTGGGCGGCGACCCGATCCTGTTCCAGCATATGTTCTGGTTCTACTCGCACCCGGCGGTTTACATTATGGTGCTCCCGGGAATGGGGATCGTTAGCGAATTGATCGCGAACTTCGCCAGAAAGAGGATCTTCGGATATGAGTTCGTTGCCTTTTCGAGCATCGGCCTTGCGGTCTTCGGGTTCCTCGTCTGGGGCCACCATATGTTCGTCAGCGGCCAATCGATGTACGCGAGCCTTGTGTTCTCGTTCTTGACGATGGTCGTTGCGATCCCGTCGGCGATCAAGATGTTCAACTGGACGGCAACGCTCTATCAGGGAAGCATCTCATTCGACACGCCGATGCTGTACGGGCTCGCATTCATGGGCCTGTTCCTGATCGGCGGCTTCACCGGCCTCTACCTTGGAGCTCTTGGCCTCAACGTCCACCTTACCGATACATACTTCGTCATCGGCCACTTCCACTACGTAATGGTCGGCGGCCAGGTGATCGCATACCTCGGCGGGCTGCACTACTGGTGGCCGAAGATGACGGGCAAGATGTATTCGGAATTTTGGGGACGTGTCGCGGCCATGCTTATCTTCGTCGGCTTTAACCTGACGTTCTTCCCGCAGCTGATCCTGGGTTACCTCGGAATGCCTCGTCGATATGCCGCATATCCGCCGGAAATGCAGGTGCTCAATATTTTCTCGTCTGCGGGAGCTTCCGTGTTAGGCGTCGGGCTTACGATGCCCGTGTTCTATTTCATCCATTCGCTAATTAAGGGCAAGCCCGCACCTGATAATCCGTGGCTGCTTCCCGGACTTGAATGGAGAACAAGTTCGCCTCCGCCGACCGAGAACTTCGACAAACCGCCTGTCGTCACGTGGGAGATCTACGACTTCGGCGATGAGAACGGACTCGATCTCGAGGCTGCAAGGCGTGAGGCCGCAACCGTAAATGCGTGAACCCGAACGAAGCGGATGCGGGGAATTAGTTTAGCTGGATATTAATCGATAAAGATGTCTGCACATTCACATTCGGACAAATTCGTCTATCACGAGCCTGGGCTTCAGCACCAGTTCGATGACATGGGGCAGCAAGAGGAAAGCGTTTCGTTGGGAATGTGGCTTTTCCTTGCACAGGAGATCATGTTCTTCGGCGGGCTGTTCACTGCGTACCTTGTGATGCGGTCGAAGTACCCATTGGCGTTCGCCTCGGGCAGCAACCACTTGGATGCTTTCCTCGGCGGTGCCAACACTCTTGTACTTATCGTAAGCAGCCTTACGATGGCTCTTACCGTCTATTACGCTCAGAAGGGCAACCGCAATATGCAGGTCGGGCTCATCGTCTTGACGATGCTGTTCGGTTTGGCCTTCCTGGGGATCAAGGCCTACGAGTACACGGATAAATATAATCACGGACTTGTGCCGATGGCGGGCCTGAATCGCCGCGTCAAGGCCGATTCGGCAACGACCGAGCATGTCGGCCTCGTTCTGCCGGGCGAGACCGCTGTCTCGGCCTCCGAGGCGAAACCGGGCGCTGAACCGTATGTGAATCCCCACGGTGAGTTCCAGTGGCACGAATATGAGCTCGTCCAGCATATGATGGAGAAGCAGCGGGCCGAACCGAATGGACACTACCTAACAACGACCGAGAGGCTTGCATATTCGACGTCACCGGGTTCGCTCGTCCTGGATCAGAACAAGTTCCGCGACAAGGTACGGATATTCTTCTATATCTATTTCGTGATGACGGGCCTGCACGCCCTGCATATGATCATCGGCCTCGGGATAATGACCTGGCTGCTCTGGATGGCCTACAAGAGCACATTCAACGCCGAGTATTTTAGCCCGGTCGAAATGTCCGGCTTATACTGGCACTTCGTCGATATCGTTTGGATCTTTCTATTCCCGCTCCTGTATCTTCTCGGGCGGCACTATGTACATTTGGGGCTCTGATAAATGGCTGAATCAACTACTGAACATCACAATCCGCACGTCGAAGTTCCGAACGAGCACATCGGGATCCCCGGCTATCTTGGTGTCTTCGCATTGCTTGTCGTCGGCACGATACTGACGTATTACGTAGCTTTGATGGACCTTGACTGGATCTTTGCCGGGGCGAATACGCTGGTTGCTTTGGGGATCGCGTTCACGAAGATGACGTTCGTTATGCTCTTCTTTATGCATGTTCGCTGGAGCCCGAAACTCGTTTGGATGGCGGCCGTCGGAGCATTCTTCTGGCTGGCGTTAATGTTCGCCTATACAATGCAGGATTATCTTACTCGCGGAACCGGCTATTTCGGCCATTAGGCCTGTTTTCGATTCTCACATAAGAATATGGACGCGTCCTCGCCAGCCGGGGACGCGTTTTTTCGTTCTATTTTGCGGTCGGCACCTATACTGTCTTGCCGACGGGAACATCGAGGCACAACGACCTTCCTCATTCCGGCGTTAAATTAGGAATCTCGGCCTCCAAAATGGTATCATTGTCGGTTTGACGGGCCGAATTTACGTGAGCCGGAGGCGTCAGTTTCTCTACGCAACCAGAACGCGAATTTCCGTCATCAGAAGGGAATGATACTTTCGCGTTGGCCACTCCGGAAGAGTGCTTCATTGCTATTGCTTTCGGCATCGGTATTTTTGACCGGCTGCCTTAAGGTTCGACAGTCGAGCGACACGCCAAGACTGTTGAAGGCCGAGGATTCTTCGCGCGCCGATATGTTGAACGAGATCAACAGATTTGCACGCGTTGGTTCTCTGCGCGCGAAGATGTATCTGAAATTCGAAGACAATAGCTTTGCTGAGTTCGGCAATAAGGAAGTATATCGTTCCGCCGACGGCGAGATCGTCGTGCAGCGTCCCGCAAAGATCTATATGAAGGTCCAGGTGCCGGTGATCCACAGCGACGTCGCGCAGATGACCTCGGACGGGACGAGCTTCCGCGTTGCGATCCTGAAGGACGATGGTTCCGGGAAGCTCAAGAAGTTCATAAAGGGCACGAATTCGGCGGATTACTCCAGGCTCCAGAAACGCTTTGATTCATACGAGATCGAGGGCGGAAAAGATGTGAAGGCGAGCGTGAACGCGATGGCGAACCTGCGGCCGCAACATTTTACGGACGCCATGCTCGTTGCCCCGACCGACAAGAAACATTCATATATCCTAAGCACGGTTTACCAACCGGAAGAGGATATGACGCAGCAGAAGAAGTCGCCATTGAGGAACGTTATCCGTCCTTACTATCTGCTTGACGAGATCGCGACGGGAGAGGACGGCGTCTCACATATCACACGCCGGTTCTGGTTCGATCGCGTCGGTGGAATGCGGCTCGCACGCCTGCAGATCTTCGATGCAAAGGCTGAGATCGAAAGCGACATCGTCTATGGCCTGCAGGGAAATCTGACAAGCACCGGCGAATACAACAATCTTCCGCTTGAGATCATCGTCACGCGGCCGAAAGAACACTATTCGATGCGGTTGAAATATCAATCGCCCGAGGACGTGGCAATTGGGAAGACGTATCCGGACAAAGCGTTCCTGCTCGAGAATTCGTGGGGCCTAGAGGAGCTCGACCTTGATAAGAAACTTGCGGATCTTGCCGCTCAGCAGAATTCACCGTCCCCGCGTTCGACGCCGCTGCCGAATTCAGCGGTCCGCTTAAACTAATGCCTCCCATCGTTTCAACAAAGGACCTTACAAAGGCTTACAACGTCGGCAAGGTGGACGTACTTGCGCTTCGCGGCGTTTCGATCGACATCGAACGTGGCGAATTCGTCGCCATCATGGGCCCTAGCGGATGCGGGAAATCGACGCTGCTGCACCTTCTTGGAGGGCTGCTGAGCCCCTCAAGCGGCAGTATCTTGATCGACGGCGAGGACCTCTCGAAGGTGAGCGATGCTGAACGCACCGACATCAGGCGCCGAAAGATCGGCTTCGTGTTTCAGCGTTTCAATCTTTTCCCGACATTGACCGCCGACGCAATCTGAAGCTTGCCGAAAAGATACACGCTGCGAACGGCGAGAGTGCCGAGCGACGCCGCGAGGTGCTTTCGCTCCTTAAGCTCGAACATAAGATGCACCACAAGCCGCTTGAGCTTTCAGGCGGTGAGCAGCAGCGTGTCGCGTTGGCTCGAGCGGTCGTGAATAATCCGGCGATAATTCTCGCTGATGAACCGACCGGCAATCTCGATACGGAGAATTCCGAGGTCGTCCTCGGAATGTTTCGCGAGCTGAATCAGAAGCTCGGCCAGACGATCGTGATGATCACGCACAATCCTGAGGCAGCGGCCGTATGCTCGCGGACGATACTTATGCGGGACGGCGTCGTGGTAGGATAAGAGGTGCGATGAAAAGGTGGATACTTTGGGATTTTGAGCGAACGACGTGGCAATACGACTTGCTGTGTCTGCTGATAATTGCCTTCATCTTTTTGACGCCGCAGGAGTGGTATTCGCCAAATAAGCGTGCAACCGATCGGCCGCCTGCGGCCGTCCAAGTTCCTGATCGACTCGAGTCTCCCCGATAACTTGATCTAATATGAAATTCTTTAGTTTACGAAAGAGCGTACTATCGTTCGCATTCGCAATTGTAACTACGGGGGTTCTTGCCAGCGTTGCGTGTGCCCAGGGCGTCAAGCAGGAGATCCTTGACCGAATGGACGGAAACTACAGATCGTTGACCTCGCTGACAGCAAACGTCAAGTGGGACAAGACGAACGCGAATCTTGGCGATACCGACACGCGGACGGGTTCGGTAAGCTTTCTTCCGAAATCAAAGAAGCACGGGATGTACATTCGCCTCGACTGGGACAAACCGCAGGAAAGCATGGTCGTTATCGACAAGAAGTATCAGCTTTACCGCCCGGCGCTGAACCAGGTGATACAGGGTTCTACCGATTCAGCAGCGTCTTCGGGAAAGGCGGGGAATGCATTCGCGTTCCTGAGTATGTCGCGTCGCGAATTGATCGAGAACTACGACATCAAGTATATGGGGCAGGAAGATATTCCGGGCGGCATCGCGACCTGGCACCTTTTTATGACGCCGAAAGCGAAGGCAAGTTACAAGTCGGCCGAACTTTGGGTCGATAAGGACGGAATGCCGCGACAGGCCCGCATCAACGAGTCGAACAACGACACGAGCGTCATCCTGCTGTCGAACATTAAGAAGAACCCGACGATCAAGGCTGACATCTTTAAGCTCGACACGAAAGGGGCTAAGGTCGTAGAAGGTTAGCCGAGGACGAGCCGAGCGGGTTTTTGAGAAGAATGAGCCTCGCGGCCACGTAAAATAATGGCCGCGGGGCTTTTTCGCAACGATTTGAAGTCGATATAGCAAGGACATATAATTTAAGGTTCGGCCAATTGCCGTAGCTTTTTCGATGCCAAAGGCGAGTTCAATGAGCAGATTCCTACGCGGTGTGAAACACACGGTGCGAGCCTTTGCGTCCACAAAGCATCCGGTTCTTGTACACATCGTGCCGATGCGGCGTTGTAACTTGGCGTGCACCTACTGCAACGAATACGACAAGACAAGCGATCCCGTAGCTATCGACACTATGCTCGAGCGGATCGATAAGCTCGCGGAATTCGGCACGTCGGTGATCACGATCTCTGGCGGCGAACCAATGATGCATCCTGAGATCTACGAGATCATCGCCCGCATTCGAAAGCACGGAATGATCGCCGGCTTGATCTCGAACGGCTATTATTTCCAGCCTGAAAAGATCAAGAAGCTTAACGAGGCTGGCCTCGATTATCTGCAGATCTCGATCGACAACGTCACACCGGACGAGGTCTCGAAAAAGAGCCTTAAGGTGCTCGATGCAAAACTCGTTAATTTGCAGAAATACGCGAAATTCAAGGTGAATATCAACTCCGTGGTCGGCGGCGGCGTTGCGAACCCGGACGAGGCCCTCGTCATCGCGAATCGTGCGCGCGAACTCGGCTTCTCATCGACGGTCGGCGTTATCCACGATGGCGATGGACTTCTCAAGGGCCTGACCGAGCGCGACAAACAGGTCTATCGCGAGATCAAATCGAAGGGCACGCGCTCATACGCGCGTTGGAATTGGTTCCAGGATTCGCTCGTGGACGGCGGCTCGTACGATTGGCGTTGCCGGGCCGGTGCGCGCTATCTCTACGTGGACGAGGCGGGCATTGTCAGCTATTGCTCACAGCAGCGAGGGACGCCGGGAATCCCGCTGCTCGAATACACTCGCGAAGATATGCATCGCGAGTATCACACCGAGAAAGGCTGCGCGCCGACCTGCACGATCCAATGCGTACATCAGGTCGGACATCTTGACGCGTGGCGCGATAAGCAGGTGTCGCCCGCCGACTACGATAGACGCTTCGGCACGGGCCTCAAAAAGGAAACCATTGATCGAGTGTTGAACGCCGAGTAGAGTTCGTTCGCTTTTCTGCCTTCACCGCCTTTTTCGAGCTCGGCCTGCGTCCATGTAGTAGAATGGAACCAGGTCGCTGTGATCCTCGCCTTCAGCGAAGCCCGCGATCCTCATATGAACATGATTACGAACGTCATTGCAGACCCTGTCGGAGCTCTCCGGCAGAAGGTCGGGGCATATGCTCCGGCTCATGATCTTCCTGCTATCCTCGAGAGTATTCTTGACGGATACGTCCTCTCGCTAAACGGCTATCACTCGGTCGCACATTGGGCGCGCGTGATGGAGAACGGACTGCGGATCGGCGAGGCCAACGGGGCGGACCTTGAGGTCGTCGTGCTGTTCGCATTGTTTCACGACTCGCGTCGCATCAACGAAGGCACCGACCGGCCGCACGGTTTGCGAGGCGGCAAATTCGCAAGCTCGCTCCGTGGCGAACTCGTCCATCTTTCTGACGATCGCTTCGAGATGCTTTACGAGGCATGCCGGCTGCATTCGGAAGGACACACGACGGAAGATGCGACCTTGGGTGCGTGTTGGGATGCGGATCGCCTTGACCTCGGCCGCGTCGGGATCACGCCCGAGGCCGATCGACTTTGCACGGAACAAGGACGCCAAATGATCGAGTGGGCGCACGCCCGTGCGATCGTGAATCGCCGTGCCTACGACATTTTTGAAGCCCTTCGCTTTACGAAGATCTGGCAGCTTTCCTGAGAGGGCAGGCGTCTTTACCGCCGTGCCATTTCCTCGCCGATCGTCCAGACTATCACGGAGCTTGAAAGTCCAAGGCCAGAGAGGCGTCCGGCCATCATTATCAGCGTTTCGCCGCTGCTTACGACCCCGGAATCGATAAGCGTCTTTTCGCCAACCTTCAGCATTTTGCCGGTCGAATCTGCGGGTTCGTGAACGAACGGCTTTACGCCCCAAACAAGTGCGAGCTGATTGTAGGCGTCGCGTGACGTCGTAAGGGCGAAGGTCTGTAAGCCCGAACGAACGGACGAGAGGCGACGCGCCATGAGGCCGCTTTCGGTGAAGACCGCGACCTTTTCCGTTTCGATCTCCTTTGCCGCATACGCCGCAGCTTTGCAAAGTGCCTGGCTTGTTCGGCCGGTCGGCGGCTGGGAGAACTTTACGGGTTTCTTGAGCTGCTCGGGCTTGATCGTTTCAGCGGAATCGACGATCTTCGCCATCATACGCACGGATTCGACGGGATGCGCGCCCGTTGCGGTCTCGGCCGAGAGCATCACTGCGTCGGTCCCGTCCCAAACGGCATTCGCAACGTCGGAGGCCTCCGCACGCGTCGGGAATGGATGTTCGATCATCGATTGCAGCATCTGCGTTGCGGTGATGACGAGTTTGTCGTTCTTGACGGCGAGTTCGATTATGCGTTTTTGATAGACGGGGACGAGCTCGACGCTTGTCTCAACGCCGAGGTCACCGCGTGCGACCATGACGGCATCGCTCGCCTTGATGATATCGAGCAGATTGTCAATGGCCTCGGCCTTCTCGATCTTTGCGACAAGCAGCGGCCGCCCGATCGAGCGTTTGTTCAGAGCCTTGATCTTCTGTTTTGCCTGAATGCAGTCCTCGGCCGTGCGGACGAACGACAACGCGATGTAATCGACGTTCTGGGACATCGCCCATTCGAGATCCGCGTGGTCTTTCTCGGTCATCGACGGGATCGGCAGCGGTGTGTTCGGCAGGTTTATGCCTTTTCGCTCACGAAGCGTTCCACCGACGACGACGGTCGTGACGATGTCTGTTTCGGTCTCGGATTCGACGACGAGTTCGATCGCGCCGTCGTCGATCAGGATACGAGCACCAGGAGCGACCGCTTTTGGAAGATCTGCGTAGTTGGTCGCGACCTCGCTTTCAGACCCTTCAATGTCGCGTGTCGTAAGCACGAATCTGCTGCCTTTGACTAGTTCGACAGGTTCGCCGCCTTTTAACGAACGCGTGCGGATCTTCGGCCCGGAAAGGTCCGCTAGGATCGAGATCGGAACGCCGAGCAAGGCGGCGGCATCACGCGCGGCCTTTATGCGGCGGGCATGCTCGTCGTAATTACCGTGCGACATATTGATGCGGACGGCGTTCAGGCCGGCTGCGATCATCGCTTCGATCGTCTCGCGGCTTTCCGAAGCGGGCCCGAGGGTTGCAAGTATCTTGGCTTTTCTCACGTAGTTTATTCTATCGCAGGGGCATCTTCCCTGCGTTCGCTTGATCTATTGTCCTTAAGTTCGTTGTAACGTTCCAGGTAGCTCAAAACCGTCGCGACGAACGAAGAATGCGACCATGTGAGCGGCGAGACGGAGAGCGGGTCACCGTTTCGCGGGTCGATCTGTTCGGCGAGCACGCCGGACGGAAAAGCATTCTTCGTTACCCATTCGAGCAGCGAATGAGCGGGTTCGAGCCCACTGATGTCTTTTGCGATCGCGAGGTAATACTCAGCGAGCCAAAGTGTGCATATGATCCAGGAATTTCCCGCAAATTCATCGCTTTGGCGCATATAGCCGTCATTCTGAAAGCGTGCGACGCCGCCGATCGGCCCCGGATTCGTGAGCTGGTTGCGGACAGCTTCCATCGTTGTTGTTACGAGCGGGTCGTCCGGGGCAAAGCATCCGAAATAGAAGACGCCGTAGAGCGAAGCGTCGATCGTCGGGTCGATATAGAGGTCGTCGTCGTTGTCTCCGACCAGCCGGCCGCGAATAAAGCGTTTTAGGTCGTGGTCATACAGGTGATCGCGCATTCCGCTTACTACGTCATCGGCGGCCTTTCGATATTTTTCCGCGCGAAGCGGGTCTTCGAACATCTCGGCAAAATTTGCAGCACCGCGAAGGCCTGCTACCACGGTCGCACACGTAAATGTATGCACGCCGCGTCTGTCTTCCCAAAGGTTCCAGCTCGGAAGCGGCAGCCCGGTCTCTTTATTTCGGAAGCTCTCGATGAAGTCTGCCGAACGAAGGATCAGGCCTTCGTAGAGGCCGGCGACAAGTTCCTTGTTGCTTGTTATCTCGAAAAACTCCCAGAGCGCCCAGAGGACGAGTGCCGTTTCGTCCTCCTGAATGGGAATGAGCGGACGATGATCCCGCGTATCCCAATATGCATGCCAGCCGGAACCGACCGTGCCGTCCGGATTGTATTTCTGGAGGAAATAGCCATCGGGATGAATGATGCGGCCACAAAATTTGAAAAAGTTCGCCGCGATCGAATGAAATCCGGCACGTGCGAGCGTGTCGGCGACGAAGGCTCCGTCGCGCGGCCAAACGTAACTGTAATGGTCGGTCGCGCGTTCGGTGACGTCGTGGTCGTTCGCGGCGAGGATCGCGCCGTCGGCGTCGATCTGCGTGCGGATAATGTGAAGGCTGCGGTCGTATAGCGAGACGATCTCGTCCGAAACGGCCGAGAAATCCATCTTCGTCCGATGTTCGTATTGATCGGGCGGATGGGTGAACCTCGTCGCGGGACGTTCCTCGATGACGACGCCGTTCAGCTTTGCGACCTCGTTGTGCGTTGTACCGGCAGCGATCCAGTAGTAGAATTCGCAGGAACTGTTCGCTTCGATCCGGCAATGTATGCCGATCGTAGAATCGACCGAACCCTCGAAGATCGCGCTTCCGCTTAGCACGCCGTCCTCTGCGTCGCGCCAAGTGCCCTGCATATTCTGGAACGCTTTTCGGCCGGTCGCGAACTGGTCGAAATGCGGTTCGGAATTGATCAGGAAATAGCGATGCTTCTGATAGTGGATGAGGCCGCCGCTCTTCGGGTCATAGAATGCCGTGTCGCCGACCTTGTTCTCGTAGATCCGGAAATCGTGATGAAAGAAGATGCGGGCCTCGCGTGCTCGTCCGCCGGTGTCGCGGATGAGAACATTCTTGAGATAGATGTTCCCGTCGCTGCAGACCATATCGTGGCATTCGAACTCGATACCGAGTCGCTCGTTCACGAGCTTGACATCGGTCACGGCTGATTCGGGTAGGTAGCCGATCGTGCGCGTCCAATCGTCCTCGAACACCCAGGAGAAGACGCCGTCAACCCAGATCCCGAAGCGGAACGGAAAGCCCTCGCTGTGGTTCTCTTCGCCCACGTGCGGAAAGTAAACGTCGCGCAGTTGATACTTGTCGTCAAAATTAACGAGGAATCGTCCGTTGCCGACGGGAATATCACGCATAGAAATGGAGGGCCGTTCAGCTTCCGTTGACAGCGGTCTCGACGGCGGCGTCAAGATCGAGTTTTGCGCGCTCGCTAAAGCCGACGACCTTTTTGACGATCTGGCCGTTGCGGTCGATGATGAGCGTTTGCGGGATCGCGTCGATGGAGGCGAAAACAAAGCTGGTCAGGGCCTTTTCGGGATAACCGATCGGGTAATCAAGCTTAGTTTGCGAAACGAAAGTCGGTATCTGGGCCTTGTCCTCGGCGTCACCGACATGAAGGCCGTAGATGGCAAGTTTGTCGCTGCCGTAACGTGCAAGGAGAGAATTCAGGTGCGGGATCTCTTCGCGGCAGGGAGGGCAGTTCGTCGCCCAAAAATCGAGGATCACGGCCTTGCCTTTGAGGTCACCAAGTTTTTGCTCGTCGCCGGCGTCGTTCTTCCAGGTCATCTCGCCGATCGGTTTTGACGGTGTTTCGACGATATTCGTGGTCGAACGATCGTTGATCGAGACCGGACGGTTCGAGATCGACACCGGAGCGGATCCCGTATGACACGCGGTGACGCCCACGAGTGCCAAAAAGAGAAATAGTGCCGCTAACCTGCTCATAACTATAATGTTAGTGTTAAATGCGGCGGTTGTAAAAAGAAGACGCCGCAGGAACGCAAAGCTTGTGAGCATTTATCCAGAAAAGATCGCACGAAAGATATTCGACGACAGCAGGCCTGGCCCGCCCGGCGACGCCATTTGCGGGCGCTCGGCAAGCTTTTCGTGCGGTTGCTTTTCAGAGGCTGCGATCGCGGTCAACGAGGAGTGCCAAACTATTGAAACGCTTAGATTTGCGACGAATGGCTGTGGTTTTATGGCGGCCTCCGGCCGCGTCTTGGAAGGCGAGCTTGCGGGCAAGGTTCTCGCCGAACTCTACGGCCTTTCGGACGCGGCGCTTGCCGCAAAAATCGAGGACGAACTTGGTGAATTCCCGCCTGAACGGAAGCAGTGCGCGTCCGTCGCGATCGAGGCTTTGAAGGCGGCATTCACGAATTACAGGAATGCACGCGCTTGCGAATTCGTCGGCGATTCGCCTTTGATCTGCTCGTGTTTCGGCGTTTCTGAAGACGATCTTCTCGCCGCGATACGCGAAACAGGAGCGAGCGAGCCAAAAGGCCTCGGGCGCGTGACGCGGGCAGGAAGCGGCTGCGGCGCCTGCCGGATGCTTATCGAGGAGCTGATCGAACACGTTAAAGGTCAGGCTTGATGCGATCCGCTGTGCTATAATCTCGAAAAATGTGCATTTCGTGCGGTTTGTGCGGTTTGTGCGTGAGATGACTGGTTGAACTTGTTAAATTCTTTTCGAGGCCGTCAAGGGCGGCGCTCGACACTTTGAATGGACGATCCTGCTAGTACCCTTTCTTTTTTCCTCTTCGCAGACGCTTCGGAGACCCTTGCGATGCCGACCTTTTCTTGGTCGGCGCTGAATCTTCTACTTGTCGCGTTCCTCGTTTTCGCGAATGGTTTCTTTGTTGCGAGCGAGTTCGCACTTGTCGCGGTGCGGAAATCGCGGATCGAGGCGCAGGCAGCCGACGGCGATCGTGCGGCCAAGCGGCTGCTCGATATGCTGGAGCATCTGAACGCGTACATCTCGGCCACGCAGCTCGGGATCACGCTCGCTTCGCTTGGGCTTGGCTGGGTCGGAGAGCCTGCTGTCGCACGGCTGATCGAGCCGCTGCTTCAATGGATAGCGGTGTCTTCCGGGATAGAGCTGATCGCAACGCCAACGGTAATTCACACGATCTCGTTCGCGGTCGGTTTCTCGTTCATTACGTTCCTTCACATCGTCTTTGGCGAGCTTGCGCCGAAGACGGCCGCTCTCGAACTTTCCGAGAAGATCGCGTATCTGGTCGCCGTTCCGCTGCAGATATTTTACAAGGTCTTTTACTATCCGATCAGGCTGCTCGATCGGGCCGGCACGAAGACGGTTCGTATCTTCGGGCTTGAGGCCGCCGGCGAACACGCATCGAGCTACACCGAGGAAGAGATCCGCAACCTCGTGCGTATCTCCGAAGAGAGCGGCCACCTGAACATCGTTGAGCGGACGCTGATAAACAAGGTCTTCGAATTTTCGGAAACGACGGTGAAGGAGGCGATGGTCCCGCGAACCGAGGTCGTCGCGATCCCTGCAACTGCTGCGTTCGAAGAGATCGCGGCCGCTTTCCATGAGCACGGCTATTCGCGAATCCCGGTGTATAAAACTTCGCTCGATGATATGGCGGGTTACGTCCACAGCAAAGATCTTGTGCGGTATCTTGGGCGAATTAACGAGTTCCGACTTGAGGATGTGTTGATGAAGGCGAGCTATGTCGTCGATACGGCAAGGCTTGAAGACGTGCTGCGGCAGATGCAGAGGGAGAAGTTCCATTTCGGCTTTGTCGTCGATGAACACGGCGGCATCGAAGGGATAATCACTCTCGAAGATCTGCTTGAAGAGATCGTCGGCGACATTTCGGACGAGCACGATGTCGAGGTTAGCGAACAGATCGAGGAACTTGCCGACGGCTCTTATCGGCTTGACGGCGGGCTTGCGGTGCGCGATATGAACCGCCGGCTCGACCTGAACCTTCCCGTGTCGGAAACGTACACGACGATCGCGGGCTTCTTGATGGCCGAGGCCGGACAGATACTCGAAGAGGGCGATTCTCTGCCTTATAACGGCAATATTTTTCATATCGAGAAGGTCGATCGCCGCCGCATTTTACAGGTGCGGATGGAAAGGCCATAATTCTCATTTCAGACGAGAACAGGAGAAGACGAACAGCAAAATGAGTGTGATCGAACAAGTTTGGGCTCGCGAGATACTTGATTCCCGCGGCAATCCGACGATCGAAGCCGAGGTGATCCTCGAAGACGGCACGCAGGGGCGTGCGGCAGTGCCTTCGGGTGCATCGACGGGCGAGAACGAAGCCGTTGAACTCCGCGACGGAGAACAGCTTCGGTATCTCGGAAAGGGTGTTGAAAAGGCCGTCGCGAATGTCCGCGAAAAGATCGGCCGCGAACTCGAGGGCCTGGACGTTCTCGACCAGACGCTGATCGATTCGACGATGCTTGAACTTGACGACACCGAAAATAAATCGAATCTCGGTGCGAACGCGATCCTCGCCGTTTCGCTCGCTTCGGCCCGTGCGGCCGCGGCTTTCCTTGAGCTGCCGCTTTACCGGTATGTCGGCGGCGCGAACGCAAAGACGCTGCCCGTGCCGATGATGAACATCCTGAACGGCGGCGCTCACGCGGACAATAACGTCGATTTTCAGGAATTCATGATCGTACCGGTCGGAGCACCTTCGTTCTCGGAAGCGTTAAGGGTCGGGGCCGAGATCTTTCACAATTTGAAGAGCGTTCTGAAATCGAGAGGCCTTTCGACGGGCGTCGGCGACGAAGGCGGCTTCGCACCGAATCTTTCTTCCAACGAAGAGGCGATCGAGACGATCCTGCAGGCGATCGAGAAGGCGGGCTACAAGGCGGGCGACGACGTGATGCTTGCTCTCGACCCGGCTGCAAGCGAATTTTACATTGACGGAAAATACGTCTTTAAGAAATCGGACAAGCGCGAGCTTTCGAGCGAGGAAATGGCGGCATTCTGGGCCGATTGGGCGGGAAAATACCCGATCATCTCGATCGAGGACGGCATGGCCGAGAACGATTGGGAGGGCTGGATCAACCTCACGAAAATGATCGGCGGCAAGGTCCAGCTCGTCGGTGACGACCTGTTTGTGACGAATGTAAAATTCCTCGAAAAAGGGATCGAGCGGTCAGCCGCAAATTCTATCCTCGTGAAAGTGAACCAGATCGGCACGCTGACCGAGACGCTCGATGCCATAGAGCTTGCGCGGACGAACAATATGACGGCCGTCATCTCGCATCGCTCCGGCGAGACCGAGGATACGTTCATTGCCGACCTTGCGGTCGCAACGAATGCAGGGCAGATAAAGACCGGCAGCCTCTGCCGCTCGGACAGGATCGCAAAATACAATCAGCTTTTACGGATCGAAGAAGACCTCGGCGATGCGGCGAAATATCCCGGACGGAAGGCGTTCTATCAGCTTGCGCAATGAACCTGAAGGCCGAGATCCTGCTGAAACATTCGCAGGAACAGATGCGTCGGATCGTCGAATACGTCGGCGCAGACGAAGGGCGTTTTGCGGAGCTGATGCGGCTCTTTCTTTCGGGCGAGTATCGCATCGTTCAGCGTTCCTCGTGGGCAGTTTCTAAGGCCGTTGAACGGCACCCGACACTGATCGTGCCGTATTTCAAGCAGATCCTAGCGCTTCTTGAGGACGAAGACGCACACGCAAGCGTGCATCGGAACATACTGCGGCTTTTGCAGACCGCCCCGATCCCGAAGCGGCTTGAGGCCCGCATTTTTGATATTTGCCTCGATCGGATCGACGACGAGACGCAGTCGACCGCCGTTCGGGCATTCGCGATCGAGGTCGCGGGCAGGATCGCAGCCGGCGAGCCGGAGCTTCTCGCCGAGATCAGGCTCGTGACCGAACGTCACCTTGCGGGATCGAGAGCCGCGATCAAGGCAAAGGCCCGCAACGTGCTGAAGATGGATACGGGCGCGCGGCCCGATATTTTCTTCCGCGAAACATAGTAAATTCGTTATAATCTAGTTCGAGCCTTACTTTGCGGCATTGCCCGCCCCCGACAAAATGGGTCCAAAACGTTCTCCGATAAAACCGCCGATCGCGCTCATCATCCTTGATGGCTGGGGCCGTTCTGCGGACGCGAAAGGGAACGCGATCCTACAGGCGCATACGCCGTATTTTGACGCGCTGACGGCGAAATTCGCGTCGGCCGACATCATTTCGTGCGGGCGTGCGATCGGGCAGGAAAAGGGCTCGGCAGGGAATCCGGAAGCGGGCCACCTTGCCCTCGGGACAGGCCGACCGGCGCAGGCTGAGGTCTCTATTCTTGAGAAGGCCTTGCGATCGGGGAAGTTCCAGAAGAACAAGATCCTTAAGGCGGCATTTGAAAGGGCCGCGGCGAACCGGTCGTCGGTGCATTTGATCGGTCTTTTGAGCGACGGCGGCGTTCATTCTTCGACGAACACGCTCTTCGGACTGCTTCGGATGGCAAAGGCCGCGGGGCTTTCGGACGTGAATATTCACGCGATCCTCGACGGCGTCGATGTCCCGACGCGAACGGCCGACGTCTATATCGAGGCGCTTGAGATCAAGATGGCCGAGATCGGTGCAGGCCGTGTCGCGACGCTCTGCGGGCGATATTTTGGGATGGACAGCCGCGAGAATTGGGAGCGGACAGCGCGAGTCTTTACAATGCTCGTCCACGCCGAAGGCGAACGCTCGCAGGACGCAGTAACGTCGATCAGGAACGCGTTCCTTCGCGGCATTGCGGATGAATTCATCGCTCCGGTCGTTATCGAGAATGAGGCTCACGAACCCCTCGCAACGGTAAAGGACGGCGACCTCGTCATCTATTTCAATCATCGGCCGGAGACGATCCGGCAGCTCGTACGTTCACTTTCCGTGCCGGATTCAACGGGGGCGAAAAAGCCCTTGATCGAGACGATATGCATGACGGAATACGATGCGAGTTTCGAGCTGCCGATCGCTTTCCCGACGGAAGAAAGTGCGGGCACGCTTTCGGACGCGCTGACGGCGGCGGGCGTCGTCAATTTGAAGTTGACGCAGACGGAGCGGTATCCGCACCTCTCGTATTTCTTTAATGGAGCACGCGAATCGCAGAGCGCAAGCGAACAGAATATCCTTATCCCGACGCCGAAGAATGAGACGCTCGACCTGGCGCCGGAATCGCAGAGTTTCAAGATCGCGGATCGTGCGATCGGGAATATCGGATCGCGTGGATCGGGTGTCTTTGTCGTGAACTTTCCGGCCGCGACGCTTGTCGCCGAAACGGGGAATTTTGAGCGGACGGTCGAGTCCGTGCAGTTCGTCGATACGTGTCTTGGCGGCGTTTGCGATGCGGTCATCAACGCGGGCGGTATTGCCGTCGTCACCGCCTCGCACGCAAGATGCGAGCAGATGCTTGCCGATGAGGATTCAGATATGCCGCCGCGAAATTCATCCAACCGCGTGCCGTTCATCATCGCCGGAAAGGGAACGGAAGCCTGCGGCTGCGTATGGATGGTTCGCTTGTGGATGTCGCCCCGACTCTGCTCAGCCTGCTCTCGATCGAAAGGCCGCCCGAAATGACGGGTTCACCATTGTTCTGAATCGATCCCATTTAGCCCGCAAAATGACAACCGCGGCCAAGGCGTGGTAAGGTCTTTTTTTTGCAAAAGTTATGGTCGAAGAATTTGCGTTCGATAATTCAGAGGAACGCCGAAGAGCACGTGCGAACGGCACGGGCTGGATAGAGGTGATCGTTGGGTCGATGTTCTCGGGGAAATCCGAAGAGCTGATCCGCAGGCTGAACCGCGCTCGGATCGCACGTCAGAAAGTGGTCGTTTTCAAGCCGCAGATCGACGCGCGTTACTCGAAGAAGGAGATCGCCTCGCATTCGGGCCAAAAGCACGATTCCATTCCCGTTTCGACGACGGCCGAGATGCTATCGCACATCTCGGCGGACACGCAGGTCGTCGGGATCGACGAAGGCCAGTTCTTCGATATGGAGATAATTGACGCGGTCAATCGGCTTGCGAGCGAGGGCAAACGCGTGATCATCGCGGGCCTCGACCAGGACTTTATGGGCAAGCCGTTCGAGCCGATGCCGCAACTGCTCTCGATCGCCGAATTCATCACAAAGACACACGCGATCTGCGTAAAATGCGGTTCGACGGCGAATTATTCCCAGCGGACGGTCGATTCGGAAGCACGTGTCGAGGTCGGCGCCGCCGACAAGTACGAAGCGCGCTGCCGTAAGTGCTTCATCCCGCACTCGGACGCGCCGACCCTGCACGAGGGCGAATGAGCGAATTGTCAGAAACGTATCAAGGAGGTTTGCTGTTCGACAGCGATGGAGGATGAACAAACGAGTTAGGGTTCAGATTTTTGCGATCACAATAATGTTTCTCACGGCCGCGGCGGTTCCATCCATTGGCCAGAGTTTGACATTCAAGTGGGAGACCGAATTGTGCGAGATGACCGGTACCTACAACTCAAAGAAGGTGTCCAAGCGCCGACTAACCGACACTGTCAAATTGATGCGTCAATACTCGACTCTCGGGCTCGATACAAGGGCAACTGTCTTCAAACCTGAGGACTTGCCAAGCCTTGACCTTGCCGAATTGGACGCGGAATACAAAAGAAAGAGTTCCGAGGTCGCGTCGCTTCAGGTCATCGCGTCGCCGTATTGGCAAAGGCAGCAGCAGGCGAAACTCACCGAATTGAAGCAGTCTTACGAACTGTCTCGTGCTACGATGCGCGCCTACACCGATCCTCGGGCGCTGTTGGAATATCCCGGCGTCGATCAATGCAAGACGAAATACGCAAGGCCGCTGGTCACCGGTGGTGACGCTCTGCTTAATGCGTGGCGGATCGTTAATGAAGATTCGCGAAAGAAGAATGCAGATCCGACGCGGCTCCGAAAGGAATTTGAGTGGCAGTTGGCATCTTCGGATCGTATGAAATACGCACTCGTCGAGGTGATGGCCTTTGGCTGGTGGAACTGCGCGAACGAATCGATCGACTATGTACAGTACGACGGTTCGCAGGAACGAGAATTCGAGAAACAATTCAAGCACATTCGGCGCGATTGTGACGAGCCGTGATCGCGGCGGCTCACTTAGCAGCGAGGCCGCCTCTATCACGGACCGAAATGCGACGCGCACGATCGATCATTTGACCGACGTCATCGAATAGAGGATCGCCGAAAAATCGTCGGTGTGTTTATCAAAATTCGAACCCTTGGTCGAGGTCATAACGTTCAGCTGCTGCTTTTGGCCAAGGTAGGTTCGGTAACCGATCCATTGATGCCGCCGCGGGCCGCTTTTGTCCTCGGGCATTGCCTCAACGAATTCGACGCCGGGAATGCCGTCGATCTCGACCATCTTCACGGACTCGTATTTGCCGTTCTTTAGCTGATCGAGCGCCTGCGTGTGGTAGGCCTTCAGGCTTACGTCCATCGGAAAGCTGTCTGACATTTCGGAAATGTTCACAAGAAGGAATGCGTTGTCGGCCGAGCTGTAGTTGAAGGAATCTTTGCTCACATCCATCTTCTTCCAACCGGCGGGCAGCTTCCACGCGAGGCCTTGCTGCTCCCACTTTGTCTCAGTGCCGCCGTCGATGATAGCCTTCTGAGCATCGGTCGGCACTGCCTTTTCTGTCGTGACGCCGGGTTCGTCCGTTCCCGGGGCATTGCTCCGAGAGTTTGACGTAGAACTTGAATTGGCGGGTGAATCGCCGGCAACTTTCTTGAACCTCTCCTGCAGTCCGCAGAACGAGAACGCAAAGGCCATAATGGCAAGCGTTACGACCGATCTCATATAGGTTTTCTCCTTTCGTGGTGTGAAGCTCTAAAGAACAGGTAAATGATGCACCGAACGTAGCTAAAAGCCAACTACCGCCCGTTCATTTTGTAGCGGCAAGCGAACGCTGTTTCTCGAAGTGAGCGGCGATCTCGGCGGCGGCTTTTGGCCCGACGAAGGGACGCAGTTCTTCGGCGGACGCCTTTGCGATCCGCTCGATCGACCCGAACTCGCGGAGCAACTTCATTTTCCTCTTCTCGCCGATTCCCGGGATCTCGGAGAGCTCCGAGGTGAAATCGCGTTTTTCGCGACGCTTGCGATGGAATTCGATCGCGGTCTTATGCGTCTCTTCGCGTATCTGTAGGATGAGCCGGAACGCGAGGGAATTCCGATCGAACGGGATCGGTGTTTCCTCGCGGCCGTGGATGAGAAGGTGCGAGATCTCGTTGTGGCGTTTGGGCGGTTTGACGAGGCCGACGAGCATTATCTGTTCGAGGTCGAGGGCACGCATCGCGGCCGCGGCGGCCGACAGCTGGCCTTTCCCGCCGTCGATGAAGATAAGCTGCGGCAGCGGTGTTTGTTCGTCAACCGATCGCCTATATCGACGCAGGACCGCCTCATTCATCGACGCAAAATCATTCGCTCCCTCGACCGTCTTGATGATGAAACGTCGATAGGCGGCGCGCGCAGGCTTGCCGTTCTCGAAGACGACGATGCCAGCGACGTTCTCGGAACCGGAGATGTTCGAGATATCGAAAGATTCGATGCGTTCGGGGAAGTGCGGAAGCTCGAGTATCTCCTGAAGTTCTTCGAGAACTTTTTGCAGAGTCAGGCTTGAGGACGCGGAACCGCTGCTCGAACGCGATCTTGGCGTTCGTTGCGACAAGATCGACGAGGTGCCGTTTTGTTCCGATCTTCGGGTGGAAGATACGTACGCGGCGGCCGCGGCGTTCGGTCAGCGCCTGTTCGAGAAGGGCACGATCCTCGAAATCGACCGGCACATGTATTTCGAGCGGGACGTAATCGGTAGAGTAATACTGCGAGAGGACCTCGCCGAGGAATTCGCCGGCGTTGAAGGCCTCGTCCTCGACGAGATCTTCCCAGAAGAATTCGCGGCGGCCGACGATCTTGCCTTCACGCATAGTGAAAAGCTGGAGCGCAAGCCGCTGCTTTTCGCGATAGAAACCGAAGATGTCAATGTCCTTTTCGGCCGTCATCGCCATCTTTTGGGTCTCGCTAAGGGCGAGGACGGTGTCGCGAAGGTCGCGATATTTTGCCGCGAGCTCATACTTTCCTTCTTCGGAGAACTGCCACATTCGCTTCTCAAGGTCTTTGGCGAGTTCCTTGTTCTTTCCTTCGAGAAGAGCCTTAACGTCGGCTGCCGCCTCGCGATATTCTTCCTGCGTGCAGAGGCCTTTGACACAAGGACCGAGGCAGCGTTTTAGGTGATATTCGAGACAAGGACGCGGCAATTTGCCGTCTATCTCGATCTCACAGGTGCGAAGCTGAAAGGCACGATTGACAAGATTCAGCGTCTTGCGGGCAAGGGCCGCGGGAAGGAACGGGCCGAAATAGAACGAGCCATCGCGGACTATCTTCCGCGTGACAACGACCTTCGGAAAAGGCTCGTTCGTGAGCTTCAGGTGCGGATAGGATTTGTCGTCCTTCAAGAGGACATTGAATCGCGGCTTGAATTTTTTTATGAGGTTCGACTCGAGGACGAGCGCCTCGACCTCGTTATCCACAACGATGAACTCAAAGTCTGAAATGAGCTTAACAAGCTGCCGTGTTTTCGGATCGTGATTGCGGCTGGATTGAAAATAAGAACGAACGCGATTGCGGAGATTCTTCGCCTTGCCGACGTAGATGATCTTTCCGGCCGCGTTCTTATGCAGGTAAATGCCGGCCGAGGTCGGAAGGGTCTTCAGCTTTTCGGACAGCGTCATACAACTAAATTCTAACGCGTAGAAAGCCGCTTGAGAAAAAGGCCGCATTATCCCCTAACGCAGGGAAAAATGCAGTTGACATTTTGCCCAACTTTCTCAAAATTGACCTTGTAGTACCACAGAACCCTTTTACCCGTGGAGGAAAACCAAAATGTCAAAGTCGGTCGAACAATCGAAAGCCATCATCCAGTCAATGATCACACTCGCCTCTGCCGCTCTTGGCCTCGTTTGTGCTCTGGCTTGGAACGACGCCATCAAGTCAGCTATGAAAGCCTTGCTTGGCGAGGATGAGGGCCTCGTCGCCGTTTTCACCTATGCGATCCTTGCAACGATAATCGCGGTCGTCGTGCTCCTGGTCCTCGCAAAAGCGTCGGCAAAGGTCGGCGGGGAGGCGGCGATCAGCCGCGAGGCCGAAGGCTGAGATCAACGTGGAGACATCCTTGACCACCGATCCGGAAGAAGCTGCAGCGTTCATTCGCGGCGGCGGGATCGTGGCATTCCCGACCGAGACGGTGTATGGCTTGGGCGCGAACGTGTTTGCCGAACGGGCGGTCGCGAAGATCTTTGAGGCCAAGCGAAGGCCCGCAGACAATCCTCTCATTGCGCATATCGGCGATGCGTCGCAGATCGATGAGCTCAGCAATGATGTGCCCGCATCGGCCCGCGTTCTCATCGACGAATTCTTTCCCGGGCCGTTAACGGTCGTCGTGAAAAAGGCATCGCGGGTTCCTTTGATCGCGACCGCAGGGCTTGAGACGATCGGCATCCGTATGCCGAGACACGATCTCGCGAGAGCGTTCCTTTTCGCATGCGGGACGCCGGTCGTCGCTCCTTCGGCGAATATCTCGGGGCGTCCGAGCCCGACGACCTGGCAGGCAGTTCTCGATGACCTTGACGGCCGAATTGACTGCATCCTGCAGGGCGAGGCAACGGCGATCGGGCTTGAATCGACGGTCGTGGATTGTACGGGCGCTGTGCCATGCGTCCTGCGTCCGGGAGCGATCAGTATCGAGGACCTGAGGCGCGTAGTGCCGGAGATCGAGGCTTTTTCAGGCGATACGTCGAAGGCAGCAGCAAGCCCCGGAATGCTGCACAAGCACTATTCGCCGCGTGCGAAGGTCGTGGTCGTGAACCAAGTGAGTGAAGCCGCCGAAGGCGACGAGGCTGCATTCATCGGCATTGGAGAACCATCTGGGAGGTTCGGGAGGATGGCGGTTTGCCGTTCTGCCGAAGAATATGCACGACGAGTTTTCGCGTTCTTTCGCGAATGTGATCAGGCCGGGATCGGTGTTATCTATTGTGAGTGCGTCGAGGAGACTGGCATCGGGCGGGCGCTGATGGACAGGCTCCGACGAGCGGCGGCGGGCTGACGTCAGTTTACGGATGCAGCGACCAGCACGTCTTCGGCAGTCTCGCCGATCACCTGGGTTCTAAGGCCTTCGAAGCTTTGTAGGCTCGCGAGATATTCGCGTGGAACGATGACAAGCACCGGTTTGCCCGCGTTGTGAAGCACGATGAATTCTTTCACCTCGGCGGCACCGAGGAACCTTCGTTGGCGGCCGTCCGGCAGCCTCACAAGCCTTCCCGGTGCGTAGAATTCAGCGTTGTGAGAGACAGTATGCAGCCCTAGTACGGGCGCATCACCATAGCCCGCAGCACTCGCCGCCGCGATCGCGGATCTAACCGAATCCGCGGCAGCAAATCCCGGAAGATAAAACAGAATTATAAGAACGCTCGTAAGAAGCGTCAGGACGGCGGCTGCCGGAACAAGCTTCCGCAGTCGGCCGGGAACGTCGCTTCGAACAAGGAACAGCGCCGCAAGGACGACCGCGGCCGGAACAGCCGGCAGGATGTAGCCGGGAAGCTTCGAACCCGAGAACGAGAAGAAGAAAAGCGGGACGAGCAGCCAGACTGCGGCAAAGACGGCGAGGTCGTGATCGGCGTCCTGCGTGTCCGTGTGGTGCCTCAGAAGGCCGCGAAATAGCTTCCAGAGTTCGCCTAAAGCAAGCGGAGCCCACGGCAAGGCGAGGACCGGCAGCATCCAAAAGAAAAAGATGAAAGGCTGCGGATGCTGGTATTTGTTCGACGTGAAACGCTGAAAATGGTGCTGTATGAAGAACTGGTCGATGAAGTAGTAGCCGTGCTGCAGGTACATCGGCAGATACCAAACCGCGGCGGCCGCAAGCGTGACCGCACCGCCCCAAAGCATACTCTCGAACGCGGCACGCGTCGGGCGTTTCCAACTGGCAAGGTGATAAAAAAATACGATCGCCGCCGGAAAAATCAATCCGACAAGGCCTTTTGCGAGCAGGCCGACGCCGAGGAAGAAGTACGCCGTGACGAGGAAAAGACGCGGGCTTTTTAGCGTTCTGATGCAGGTAATAGGCGACGAGCGTTGCCGTGATCGGCAGCGTGAGAATGATGTCGAAGCTTGCGCCGTGCGAAAATGCGATGAGGCCGACGGTCGATGCGGCGAGTGCGGCAAAAAGCTTTCCGCGGCCGAGGCTTCTTCCGAGCAAAAATAGGCAAAAAATGGTGCCGATGCCAAAGAGTGCAGGCCCGATGCGCGCCGCGAGTTCATTCACGCCGAAGACGTGATAAGCGATCGTTTCGAGCCAGTAGAGCAGGGCGGGCTTTTCGAACCAAAGGCTGCCGCCCAAGGTCGGCGTGATCCAATCGCCGCGTTCGAGCATCTCGCGTGCGACCTGAGCGTAGCGAGGTTCATCCGGCCCCATTAACGGAAGCGTCAGCCCAGAGAAATAGGCGGCCGCGGTGAGCGCGGCAAGAGCCGTTGCCGTGACATTCGTTATCATTGGCGATGGGTGCGAAACTGTTTTTGTAATTTCCGCCATTAAAGAACAGAATGTTAAGTATTACTCTAAAAAGAGCTTAGAAGAAATGTCGAGTGAGAGAAAATTGCGTTTTGCGGCCATTGGCGTTGGCAGCCTTGGGCGGCATCACGCAAGAAATTACGCGGAATTGGCCGAGGAAGGCCGCATCGAGCTTGCGGGGATCTGCGATCTTGACGCCGCGACGGCAAAGCGGGTCGCGTTCGAGAACGGGACGACAGCTTTCACGGATTGGCGGGACTTGCTTGAAAGGGTTGACGCAGTTTCCATCGCGACGCCGACCGAGACGCACGCGGACATTGCCTCCACGTTCCTCGAGGCAGGCAAACATGTCCTCGTCGAAAAGCCGATCGCTTCGACGCTCGCTGATGCCGAACGGATGATCGCTGCCGCTCGCGGTTCCGGTGCAAAGCTGATGGTCGGGCACCTCGAACGATACAATCCCGCAATGGTAGCGTTGCGGCCGCGGGTCACGACGCCGCTCTACTTTGAGATCCACCGCGTTTCGCCTTTTCCGAATCGCTCGCTCGATGTCGATGTCGTTCTCGACGTGATGATCCATGACCTTGACGCCGTTCAGTGGCTTGTCGGCGAGGACGTAGCCGTCTCGGCGATCCACGCGGTCGGGATACCCGTGATCTCGGACAAGGTCGATGCAGCGAACGCTCGGCTCGAATTTGCGAACGGTACTGTCGCGAACATTACGGCGTCGCGCATCGGCACGGAAAAGATCAGGAAGACGCGGTTCTACCAAACGAATTCTTACGTTGTACTTGATTATGCATCGAAATTTGCCTCCCTTACGTCACTTAAACCCGAGGCTTCGAACCTGCTGGACGGCATACAGATCGACCGCCTCGAGATCGTCGACGTGGAACCTCTCCGGGCGGAGCTCACGGCGTTCATCGACGCGATCGCGAACGACACCGAGCCGCCGATCACGGGTGCGGACGGCCTGCGGGCATTGACGCTAGCGGTCGGAGTTCTCGAAAAGATCGAGGCCCACAGGTCGCGGCTCGATCTTTAAGGCGCTGAAAAAAAGCCGCAAGGCCCCATTTACGGGACCTTGCGGCTTTATTGTTAGCGAAGCTAGGCGAACACTAGCCGGCCTGCGAGGCGGCCTGCTCCTGAAGCGAATTGAGCCACTCCTGCGTTTTCCTGAGGCGTTCTGTGTTCTCAGGGGTGGACATAATTAGCTTCTCAAGATTCTTGAACGCATCCGGCGCCTGCATCTTCTCGCGAAGATCGGCCAGGAAGGGTTCGATCTTTGCAAAGACGAGGTAATGTTCGCCGTTCGTGTCGCCGAAGAGTTCGGCGTCGATCGCTTCGTGATTCACCATGGCGGCCGCCATTTCCCAATACGACGAGACCATCCGCAGGTATGCACCTACTTCCGGATCCATCATCGTCGTGAGAATATCGTCCGCACTCTTCGGTGCGAAGGTGAAGAACCAATCACGGCCCTTGCGCATCGTTGCCTCGCGTCGCAGGTCGTAAAGCTTGAGGATAAGGTTAGCTGATTCAGTTTTGTTCATTTGCCAATGGAACCTCCAAAAAAAGTATATTAGGAATCGTATTTTCTATTTGGCCCGGTGTCAAAAGAGACCCAACTATGGCGTATTTTGGGGACAAAGAGATCAATGAATTGCTGCTAGGACGCATTTCGGCAGGTGACTTTCCGTCGGCGGTTTACCTCGTCGGCCGGGGCCGAGACGTGTGTTTTTCGAATTCTCTCGGGCTTGCTGTCGTAGTTCCTGAGGAGATGACCGCAGCTTCGGATACGATCTATGACCTTGCTAGCCTTACGAAGGTTCTTGTGACCACGCTGCTTGCGGCCGTTCTCGTCGACCGCGGGCAACTGCAGTTGGACACTCCGTTGTGCGAGATCTTGCCCGTTAACTCATCGTCCACGAACGGCCGGACAACGATCCTCGAACTTGCGACGCATACGAGCGGCCTGCCCGCGTGGAAGCCGCTATATTTGATCGCTGACAGCCGCGAAGACGTCCTTGCGCGCATCCTCGCAATGGAGCCTGAACGAGGCCAAGGCGTTGTTTACAGCGACCTGAATTTCATTCTGCTCGCGAGTGTGATCGAGGAACTCACGGGCAACAGGATCGACGAGGCGGCAGCCGATCTGGTATTCCGTCCGCTCGGACTGAAAGACACGTGTTTTTGCCCTTCGCCGGAACTTCGCCGACGTATCGCCGCCTCTGAGGAAGGTAATCGTTTCGAACGCGAAACGTGCCATAACGAAGGTTACCTTGAGGGTGAAGCCGCATTGGAACGTGCTGATAGGTGGCTCCGGAAGGCCCTGATCTGGGGCGAGGTGCACGACGGAAACGCCTATTTTATGAGCGGCGTCGCGGGACACGCGGGCCTATTTTCAACGGCTGGTGATGTTTTTGTGCTCGCAAGGCAGTTCCTGCCCGACATCTCGAGCCTTCTTGGGCCTGAGGCCTGCAAACTTTTCTCGCACAACTTTACGCCCCAAGGAGCCGAAGACCGCTCCTTCGGGTTTCAGCTTGCAAGCACAAAGGATTCGACAGCCGGCAGTTGCCTGTCGCCGCAAAGCTTTGGACATCTTGGGTTTACGGGTACGAGCCTTTGGATCGACCCGGCGAGGCAAGCGACGTTCATACTCTTGACGAACCGCACGCACGACCACGAACTGCCCCTTGTGAACATCAACTCCGTTCGGCGCAAGTTCCATGACCTCGCGTGTGCGGCGATCGAGCGAAATTCTTAGCAACTAACCCGAACCAAGCTTAATCAAAGAAGCACTCTCCTCTTTGCCAACGGCTATAAGTGTCGTTGTTTTTGGGGAAAGTATAATGTCCATCAAAAGATCGTCTTTCTTTCGCTTGCCATGTGCCTGTTCGGGTTCGCGGCGCTTGCGCAGAACAACCGCTCCACTCGTCCCCCGCGTCGCCCCGACGCCCGTGCCGACGCCGACGCCTGTTACGCGAACCGATCGCGGTATGCCGCCCGTCCTTGGCGGTGGCCGCAATACGCCGACGCAGCCTGACACCACTCAGACGGATGATGTCGTTGGGGGCGACGACGACGTTATTCGCGTAGAGACGAATCTCGTGACGATGCCGGTCTCGGTGCTCGATCGCGACGGGCGTTTTATTTCGGGACTCTCGCAGCAGGATTTTCAGATCTTTGAGAACGGCGTTCCGCAGAAGGTCGAGTATTTTCAGTCGGTCGAACAACCATTTACGGTCGTGCTTTTGCTCGACGTCAGCCCTTCGACGCAGTTCCGCATGGACGAGATCCAACGGGCGGCTATGGCGTTCGTTGATAGTCTTCGGCCGGCTGACCGCGTGATGGTGATGTCGTTCGACGAATACATACACGTCCTCAGCCCGATCACGAACAACCGATACGAGCTGAAGAACGCTATTCGCCAGGCACAGTTCGGCGACGGCACTAGCCTTTATGACGCGGTCGATGACGTTATACGCAGGCGGCTCTCCGGCATCGAAGGGCGAAAGGCCGTTGTGCTTTTCACGGACGGCGTCGATACGACGTCCAGGCGTGCCACGATCCAGAGTACGACGGATGCGGCCGAGGAACTCGATGCATTGATCTATCCGATACGGTTCGATACCTCGGGTGACCTTAACGGCGGTATGGGCTCGCCCGTTCCGCGTCGTCAGAATCGGCGGGTTACGATGGTCGACATTCTCGGAGCGATACTTTCGGGCGGCAACGTGAACGTCGGGTCCGGCGCTCCGGGCGGCGGAACGCGTGCGGAATATGAACGCGGGCGGCAGTATCTTCTAGCCCTTGCGCAGAAGACGGGCGGGCGTGAATTCGAGGCGGATTCGATCTACAACCTTCAGGCCGCGTTCACGGGCATCGCCGAAGAGCTTCGGCGGCAGTACACGCTCGGCTACTATCCGGAAAAGGCCGGGACGATCGGCGAACGCAGGCAGATCAAGATCCGCGTCCATCGTCCGAATGTCGTCGTCCGTGCAAAGACGAGCTACATCGTGGGCGACAATAAACGCACACTGGCCGGCGTCTGAGCCAAGAAGAAAAGGCCGCTGCGGTATTCTGCAGCGGCCTCCATCGTTGTTGCCGAAAGCAAATTGCGAATGGCTTACTTTCTAGGCCTTTCGCCCTTCTCGCTGTAAGCTCTTTCGGCCTTTGCTTCGTCGATCGCGTACTGATCGAGAGTGACTTCCCAATCAGCAACGAAACTCGAATCGACCGTCGATTCGATCACGCTTTGGATCGATGTCGGCACGTTCGAGAGGAAGTCGTAGCCTGTGAGGCTTTCGATGTCGTCGATCGATGTGCGGAAGGTTCGCCAGTCGCTGTTGATGTCGTTCTGATTCGGCATCAGGACGGCGATCGTACGTGTCGATGTCGAAACGCGCGAAACATCATTCGAACCGCTTGGCAGAACGATGATCACCTTCCATGTGTAGGTCGGGAGAGCGACGTTGCCTGAGCCGATGTAGCCGCTTACGCCCCAGCCGCCCGAGATGATGTAAAGCTCGTTGCCTTGCCCGGCAAGCGTTCGGCAGTAGGTCTCAAGCGAGGCCCACGTGACCTGATTGTTGTCCGGCGCCTGCGGGATCATATTCGTCATCAGGAACGTCGATGAATTGTCGGAGACCGTTTTTGTGCGGTCGCCCGACGGGCACATATGCCCGCGATCGTATCCCGAGCCGGAATAGTCGGATCCCGTAACGCGATACCATCCTGACGGAAGCGTTGTGTCGGCACGAAAATCGTCCTGTCGCGGTGTCGAACCGAGCCATGTCGAGTCCAAGTGCCACGAGACCCAATTCGGCCTGCGGTCGTCGTTGTTGTACGAAAGCGCGTAGGTCGATTTCTCCATCAAATAATTGAGCGGAGTGTTGACGTTCGTCGTGGCGTTCGACGGATTTCCCATCGTGAGATGGACGCTCGATGACGGAGGAGGTGTCGGGGTCGGCGTCGGCGTCGCTGTCGGCGTGGGCGTCGGAGTGGGAGTCGATGATGTGTAGTTGGTGATCGAGATCGAGTCGAAGTTGATCCGGTTCGAACCACCCGAGACCTTTCGCAGCTCGAATCTTACCGGCGAGCCGGAGTTCACGGTAAAGCTCGCGGTCTTTAGCGATGTCGAGCTCGTCGTTATCGTCGAGCCCACTTTCGTCCACGAAGAACCGCCGTTGGTCGATCGCCAAAGCTCCCACTTGCTCGTTCCGTCCGAGCCGAACTTGGCGTGTTTCACCGTGAATTTTGCCGCAGATGGAACATCGAAATTCATTCGAACAGTTCCGCTGTTCCGAACACGGGCCGAGTACGATCCCGATTTTCGATCGCTTAAAGAATTGCCCGTCAGGGCATCGTTCATATACCAACTGCCGGTCCCGAGCGTGACGTTTCCGGCTGCGTACGAGGTCTTTCCTCCGGCCTCAAACCCTTCGCTTAAGATCGTTGCGGCCTCGATCCCAGCGGTGATGACCGCAAGCGAGATGACCAAACCGATAAAGACCAAGCCGCCGTACGCGAGAAAATGTTTCTTATTCACACGACTCCTCCTGTTTTTTTAAGTTCGAATCTTATGTAAAAACCAAATACAGCAATCGACCGTCTGCGGGCCGAAACGGGGAAGCCCGGCCCTTATAAGGGATGTCGGTCGTCAGCGGCCGCTAATGACCAGCGGCCAAAAAGTAAAGACAGTAAAACTAAAAGCTGAAAGGCAAAGAAAAAATCCGTTCGCGATGATAGCACTTTTCTGCGCGGATGCAAGCGAGCAAGCCTACGCGCTAGATCACCGTGCCGTTCGGGATGACCGCATTCTTTGGAATGATGATGATCCCGTCGCGGATATAGTACGACCGGTCGGGCGAATCGAAATGCTCGATGCCTTCGCGGTTTATCAGCTGCACATCCTTTCCGATGCGGACATTCTTGTCGATTATGGCGTTGCGGATCACGGAATTCTCATCTATCCCGATGTGCGGGATCTGACGCGCGAGATTGTCGCGAATATCCTCGATCGCTTCGAAGATGTCCGAACCCATCACGATCGAATTCTCGATGACAACACCCTTGTCGATGCGTGCCCGGAGGCCCACGATCGAATTCCTGATCGTCACGCCGCTAAGTATGCAGCCTTCGCTGATCATTGAATTGTCCACCGAGCAATCGTGTATCTTCGACGGCGGAAGGTATCGGCTCCGCGTGTAGATCGGTGCCGCAGCGTTGAAGAAGTTGAATTTCGGCAAAGGAGATGCGAGGTCAAGGTTCGCCTGATAGAAAGCGCGTATCGTACCGATATCTTCCCAATAGCCGTTGAACAAATGCGCCTGGACAGAGTATTTATCGATCGCCGCCGGGATTATCTGTTTGCCGAAATCGACCCAGCTTCGGTCCGTATCGAGCAGCTCGACGAGCTTTGCATAATTGAAAACGTAAATGCCCATCGACGCAAGGAATGGGCGAGCGGCGGCCTCGGCATCCGTCAGGCCGAGCAGGCGAGTATCGACCTGCATTGCATCTAGTTCGGCGCCTTTCGGCTTTTCTTTGAACTCGATGATGCGGCCGGCATCGTCGATCTTCAACAGGCCGAATTCCTCTGCTTCTTCACGGCGTGACGGGATGACCGAAACCGTGAGGTCGGCGTTCGACGAGAAATGCCGGTCGAGGAATTTCGAATAGTCCATCCTGTAAAGATGGTCGCCCGAAAGGATCAGCAGCGTGTCAACGTGCCAATCGCGGACGTGCGGCAGCATCTGCCGTACAGCGTCGGCCGTTCCCTGGAACCATTCGGGGTTGTCGCGCGTAAGTTCTGCGGCGAGCACCTCGACAAAGCCCGTGGAGAATGACGAGAATCGATACGTCGTCGAAACGTGGCGGTTCAGGGATGCGGAATTATACTGTGTAAGGACAAAGATCTGCGTGATGCCGGAATTGATGCAGTTCGAGACCGGAATGTCGATCAGGCGGTACTTTCCGCCAAGCGGAACCGCAGGCTTTGACCTTTCACCGGTAAGAGGGAAAAGGCGGGAACCGGCGCCGCCGCCAAGGATCACCGCAACGACGTTGTCATACTGGCCCATAGTAGAATAGTAAACAGTGGACGTTTCGATGTAAACAATTTTTGATTTTTACATTCTGCTCACTAATTATTAACATTTCGCAAGAAAGCACAAGATGTGGTATTGGATCAAGCTGTTATTTTTGGTATTTGTCGGAGCGATACTTCTCTGGCTTGCCTACGAAGTGATCACGTTCCCGTCGATCTCAAGCCTCCGTACCGAGAATCCGACAACGTCGTCCTTGATCGAGTATCGACTTTCCGAAGCACGTGCGGAAGGGCGTGAACCGAAGAAGTTTATGATCTGGACGCCGATCGAGCAGATCAGCCCGAACCTCCAGCGTGCCGTACTTGCGGGCGAAGATGCCCGTTTCTTCCAGCATAACGGATTCGATTGGGACGCGATCCAAAAGGCCTGGGACGAGGCCGTGAAAGAAGGCGAAAAGGAGGCCCGCGAAGAGGGCGATTATGACCCGAACGATTGGATCCCGCCGATGCCGAGTTTCAAACGCGGTGCCTCGACCGTTACGCAGCAGCTCGCCAAGAACCTTTTCCTGTCGGAAGACCGCAATTTCCTGCGAAAGGGTCGCGAGGCCGTTTACACATATTTTCTCGAAAGGGAGCTCACAAAGAAGCGGATCCTGGAGATCTATCTGAACGTGATCGAATGGGGCGACGGCGTTTACGGCGCCGAGGCGGCCTCGCGCACGTACTTCAAGAAATCGGCCTCCGACCTGACCCGCGAGGAAGCAGCCTTCCTGGCCGCGATGATCCCGAGCCCGCTGAATATCTTCAACCCGGCGAAGAACCGCAAACGCGTCGTTCGCCGCCAACGCGTGATCCTTCGCGGGATGAACTCCATCAAGCTTGCCTACACGGACAAGTGACGGAACCTAGCCTCCTGCATTAGGGCAAATCGCCTTGCCTGCGATACACTCAAAGTTTGCGAGCCGAAAGGCAATTGAAAATTTGACATCAACTTGCAGATGAATCGGGGAAGCGGGTGAAAGTCCTGCACGATCGCGTCACCGTTAAAGTCGGGCCACCGGAACTGCAAGCTGCTGCCTATTTAGGATGTTCGCGAAAAAACATCGTAGGCCGGCACGGGTTACATCACACGACCGCCCCTGTTCACCTCGAGAGTTTTTTCGCTCCCGAAGGAATGAAACAGGTGCGGCCTTTTTATTTGAATTTGTTTGCGGCGTTTGCGGTGAGTCTTTTGCTGCTTGCTGCGAACGCGTGCGCTCCACGGCCGGCCGCAGATGCGGACGCCGGTACGGACACACGGGTCATCAGAGACGCTCTCGGTCGCGATGTCGTCATCCCGCGGGATGTTCGTCGCGTGGTCAGCCTTGCTCCTAATCTTACTGAGATGATCTTTGCCGTCGGAGGCGGCTCGAAACTCGTCGGCGACACGACCTACTGCGACTTTCCCGCCGCAGCAAACGACGTGCAGAAGATCGGCGATACGATGAACCCGAATATGGAGGCGATCATCGCTCTTCATCCGGATGTCGTGCTTATCTCGACAGCATCACAGATCGAGGCGTTCATGCGGACGCTTGCCGAACGCAACATCGCCGTTTATGTCATTGACGCTCGATCGGTCGAAGAGGTCCTGAACGGTATGCTCACCGTCGGCGAGATCGTCGGCACGAGGCCCGAGGCCGAGAAGGCCGTATCTGCCCTTCGCGAACGCCTCGCAAATGTGCGTTCCGGGGTCGATGGCGAGAAGAAGATGCGGGTCTTCGTTCAGATCTCGAAGGAACCGCTTTTCACCGCCGGCCGCGACGCCTATCTGAACGAGGCGGTCGAGATCGCCGGCGGCCTCTCCGTTACGAGCGACGTTCCCGGAGCCTACCCGAATCTCAGCCGCGAGACGGCGTTAAAGCTCGACCCCGAAGCGATCGTCATCTCGGATAACGAAGGCAATCACGAACCGAATTCCGCTTTCGCGAATTCCGCAGCGGTCAGGAGCGGGAAGATTTTTCGCGTGGATGCCGACCTGCTTGCGCGTCCCGGCCCGCGACTCGTTGATGCGATCGAGATACTTGCCCGCGACCTTCACCCGCAACCGCAGGTTCAAAATAGATGAAACGCGCCGCAAAGATCGCCGTGATCTTGCTTGTCGTGCTTGCGGCGGCTATCGCGGCGGCGCTTTCGTTCGGTGCGGAATGGGCTTCGCCATTTTCCGCGAACGCGGGCGAAAAGGCGATCTTTTTCGACATACGGCTGCCGAGAGTCCTGCTCGGAGCGTGCGTCGGTGCGAGTCTTGCGGTCGCGGGTGCGGCACTGCAGGCGTTGCTTCGCAATCCGCTCGCCGAGCCTTACTTACTTGGCGTCTCGAACGGAGCGGCATTGGGGACGATGCTCGCTTTCGTTGTGTTCGGCAACTACATTCTAGCGAGGCCGCTGCTCGCGTTTGCCGGTGCGGCGGCCGCATCGGTCGTTGTTTACAGCCTTGCGAGAACGCGTGCGGGGATGAACGTCGAACGGCTGGTGCTTTCGGGCGTGATCGTGACGACGTTCCTTTCGTCGGTGATCATTATGCTCACCACGCTGCTTGATGCCGCACGGCTGCGGAGCTTTACGTTCTGGCTGCTTGGAGACCTCTCGCAGGCGACCTGGAGCGGCGTCTATTTGAGGTTTGGCGCGATGATCGCGGCGACGCTCGTCCTGGCGTCGCAGTCGCGGGCACTGAACCTGATGATGCTCGGCGAACGCGACGCGGTCGATTTCGGCGTCGAGACGGGACGCGTGCGGCTGCTGGTCTTTGGCGCATCGAGTTTGGTCGTCGGGGCGGCGGTCGCAGCGAGCGGTTCGGTCGGATATGTCGGGTTGATCGTGCCGCATCTTTTGCGGCTCGCGTTCGGGAGCGACAACCGCATTGTCGTGCCGATGTCGGCGATCGCGGGTGCGGCGTTCGTCGTGCTTGCCGACCTTGCGGCAAGGGTCGCGATCGCACCGCGTGAACTACCCGTCGGTGCCGTCACCGCATTGCTCGGTGCGCCGCTCTTTATCTATCTGCTGAGGAAGAACTGATGCTTGAGGCCCGCAATATTTCCGTCAAATACGGCGACGCGGCCGTGCTCGCTGATGCGAGCCTGCTTCTTTCGGCGGGCAGGATAACAGCGATCGTCGGAGCGAACGGCGCCGGCAAGACCACGCTCATCAAAGCCCTGAACGGTTCCGTGCCGATCGGAGCGGGCGAGATCCTGCTCGACGGCCACTCGCTTTCGACGCTTTCGCGGGCCGCGATCGCACGGAAGGTCGCTGTCGTCGCTCAGGAGACGGAATCGAGATTCCCCGTAACGGTGCGCGAGTTCGTCCTGACGGGAAGGTTCGCCTACGGCAGTTCTTTCGGTTGGGAATCGCCTGACGATCTGGAGGCCGCCGAACGTGCACTTGAGGATTGCCGGCTTGAGAATTTCGCCGGGCGACTGATGAACAGTCTTTCGGGCGGCGAGCGGCAGCGTGTCGTCCTCGCACGGGCCCTCGCAGGCGAAGGCCGCGTTCTTCTTCTTGATGAACCGACCGCGAATCTCGACCTCGCGCATCAGACACTGATGTTCCGACTCGTCCGCGAGCGGTGCGAGCAGCGAGATTATTCCGCAGCGATCATCACTCACGACCTGAATCTTGCGGCGGAGTTCGCCGATGAGGTCGTGATGCTCGCGGCGGGCAAGATCGTGTACAAAGGCACGCCGCAAGAGGTCTTAACGAGAGACAACATTCGCGAGATCTTTAATGTCGAGGTGATGCTCGACACGAATCCGTCAAGCGGGAAGGCCCGCGTGACGCAGCTTTATTGACAACAACGTTGGCTGTTCAAGGCGAAGGAAGTTCGGTGTGAATCCGACGCTGCCCACGCAACCGTGAAAGTCGGGAACTTTGCTTTGATCGGGCCTTGGCAATTTGAACGATCCCCTGCGTGGATGCAGGGTCGGAGGAAAAATGAAACTCTATTACCTTTTCTTTTTATTGTTCGCCGCGACGCTTTCGGTCTCGGCACAGCAGAGCGGCCGCATCGAAGGCACGATCATACTGCCGGCAAACACCGCTTCAACGATCGCGGGCGAAGGCGTAACGATACGGCTTCACTCACGGAAGACGAACGCTCCCGTACGCGAGGCGACGCCGGATGCGAACGGGAAGTTCACGTTCAGCGGCGTTCTCGCAGGAGACTATACGATCTCGGTCGAATGCGGGCGTTGTGTTCGTTCGGGTTCAGGAACGAGCATTTCCGTCGAGGCGAACGGCACGTCGGCGATCACGATCGAGCTTCCGCTTGCCCGCATCAACGAGACAGTTAACGTCGCGGCCGATACCGCACAGCCGCTTGAGAATGTGTCGAAGAGCGTTAGCGTGATCGGCGGCCAGGAAATGCGCGACCGTGCGGATTTTACGCTTGTCGAAAGCCTTCGGTCGCTGCCTGGGCTTCGCATACAGCAGCTTGGCGGCTTCGGGCGAACGGCCTCGATCAAGGCACGCGGCCTGCGAAATCAGGACACTGCCCTTCTGATCGACGGCGTCAGATTTCGTGATCCGGCCTCGATCTCCGGCGATGCAACGCCGTTCCTGAGTGACCTTACGCTTACGAGTGTCAGCCGCGTCGAAGTGCTGCGAGGTTCGGGCTCGTCGCTTTACGGGACGAACGCGATCGGCGGGGTGATAAGTTTCGAGACGCCTTCCGCACGAAGGGGAACGCACGGGCAAGTGAGCGGCAATTTCGGCGGTATGGGTTTTGGTCGATTTCGCGGGACGCTGTCGCGCGGGACCAGTGACGGCAAATACGGCTTTGGCGGCGGCTTTTCGCGAACCGCGTACACGAAGGGCATCGACGGCGACGACAATGCCGACAACACGAACCTGCAGATGCGCACCGACCTTCGCCCGACGAAAAAGACCACGATCTCTGCGGCATTCTTTTTCTCCGATGCAAAGGCACGGCTGAATGTCGGGCCTGATGCTGCCGGGACCTTGCCCGCTACGAACGACGTTATCATCGACGCTCAGCCGTTCGTGAACTTTACGCCAGATGTCGATGATCCGGATGCGTTTCAAAGATCACGGTTCTTTTCGGGCCACGCGAACGTCACTCAGCAGCTCGGAAAGTCAGTTGTCCTTTCGGGCTATTATCACCTAGTTGACACGCGGAGGAGGAATGACGACGGCTTGCTCGGGCCGGGATTTCAGAGCGAATCGACGAGCATCTTTACCGGCCGCATCGACACCGTGAATGCAAAACTGACGTGGGCGGCGAACGGTTCGAACACGATCACGGGCGGCTACGAATTCGAACGCGAACGCTTCGGCAACGAAGGCATTACGCCTTCGGGCACGGGCGACTTCTTTACGCGTGCAGATCAGTCGAGCGACACGATCTTCGTTCAGGCGATCTCGCAGCCGCTCGGTGGAGCATTACAGTTGACGGGCGGCGTCCGCTACCAGCGATACAGGCTCGGGCAGCCGACGTTCAGCCTGAATAATTCCCCATTTCAGGGTGCAACGCTCGCTTCGCCCGCGGGAGCTTTCACGCTCGACGGAGCGATCTCGTACTACGTCGCCCGCACGAAGACAAAGCTCCGGGCACACGTCGGTAACGGCTATCGAGTGCCCTCGCTTTACGAGCGTTTCGGGACGTTCTATTCGACGTGGCCGAGCGCTTCGTTCGTCGCATTGGGCGATCCCGAGCTGAAGCCCGAGAGGTCGATCGGTTACGACATCGGCATCGACCAGCAGGCCTTCGGTGACCGACTCAAGCTCTCTGCGTCGTACTTCTGGACGCGGTTGACCGACATCATCGGATTCGGCAGCGTTGTGCCCGACATCGGCACGACGCCGAGGCCGTTCGGCGGTTACGAGAATCAAAAGGGCGGCCGCTCTTCGGGGTTCGAGGGCAGCCTGACGGCGAGGCCTACGCGCACGACGAGCATCTTCGCTTCCTACACGCTTACCGACAGCCGGAATCGGATCTCGCCTGTTGCGGGCAGCGGCGTACTGAGAGCCTTCGGCGTGCCGAGGCATCAATTCACGATGGTCGCGACGCAGAATTTCGGACGATTTTGGGTGAATTTCGATCTGCTGGCAACGAGCGACTATCTTGCGCCGATCTTCAGCAACTCGACATTCTCGACGTACGTTTATCGCTTTGACGGCAATCGCAAGGGCGATCTGACGGCGGGATATACGTTCAAGCTGCACCGTGAGGACTCGATGAAACTCCGTCTTTACGGCACGATCGAGAATGTCTTCGACAACGAATACTACGAGAACGGCTTTCGCACGGCCGCAAGGACCGGCCGGATCGGCCTGACGTTCGGCTTCTAGCCAAACTCTACAGGATCGGGCCCAGCGAGTATGCGTCCATTTCGGCTGTGGTAAAATGACCTTACGAGGTACAGCCCTATGAGATGTGCGATATTCGTTGGCCTGATCCTGACAATTTGCTCGATCTCGGCCTACGCACAGACGGCCCGCACGATCACGAACCTCGACCTTGAGAAGTACAAGGAATCGAGAGTGGCGGCGGAAAAACAGCTTCGCGAAGATTACGCAAAGCTTGGTTTTCGCTCGCCCGAAGAACGTGCAAAAAGCGATGCCGCGGATGCACAGGCCTTGACGGCGCTTTCCGAGCGCCTTCGGGCCGAGCGTGTCAGTCGTGAACAGGCGGCCGCAGCGTCCGAGGCATGGGCCGCGTATTATCGCGGAGCCGCCGCGCAGAACGGCAGCATCGTTTATGTGCCGCAGCAAAGCGGGCTTTACTACGGTTACGTTTATTACGGCGGCCATTGGCGATTCAACAACATTCGCCGAACGTATCAGCAGCCGGGTTATTTCGCCGGCGGGAACTTTTGGGCGACGGGAAATGCAACGCGTCCGCGTCCGCTTTTTGTGACGCCAAGGCCGCGGCATTAGAGATCGATCGATTATGAAAGATGGATGGGAAGCCGTCATCGGTATGGAAATTCACGCGCAGCTCGCGACCGAGACGAAGATCTTTTGCGGCTGCCGGATCGAGACGGGCGGTGAGCCGAATTCGAATACTTGTCCCGTGTGCCTCGGGCTGCCGGGAGCCCTGCCGGTGCTGAATGCTCGAGTCGTGGATCTCGGCGCGCGTGCCGCGATCGCACTCGGGCTCGAACTGCAGGAAACGAGCGTTTTTTCACGGAAGAACTATTTCTATCCCGACCTGCCGAAAGGCTACCAGATCTCGCAGTACGACAAACCCTTCTCGGCGAACGGCAAACTCACGATCCTTACTTCGGAGCGAGATGAGCACGGCCGTCCGGCGGATTGGCAGCCGATGACGATCCGTATCGAGCGGATGCATCTAGAGGAAGATGCGGGCAAGAACGTTCACGAGGGACTTCCCGAAACGGATAAGTACTCGTACGTGGACCTGAATCGTGCGGGTACGCCGCTTGGCGAGATCGTTACGGCGCCGGATTTTCGGTCGTCGTGGCAGGCCTACGATTACGTGAATCACGTCCGCCGCACGCTGCAATGGGTCGAGGCAAGCGATGCCGATATGGAGAAGGGGAATCTTCGCTGCGAGGCAAATGTTTCCGTTCGACGTGTCGGCGAAACGAAGTTCAATAATAAGGTCGAGCTGAAGAATTTGAACTCCGTACGCTTTATGCA
Source organism: Acidobacteria bacterium OLB17 (assembly GCA_001567505.1). Classification (GTDB taxonomy): domain Bacteria; phylum Acidobacteriota; class Blastocatellia; order Pyrinomonadales; family Pyrinomonadaceae; genus OLB17. Next base: position 56,905 of record LLEU01000040.1, read on the forward strand.
AAAGGCGATCGAATTCGAGATCGAGCGGCAGATAAAGGCGCACGAGAACGGCGAAGAAGTGCGGCAGGAAACACGGCTTTGGGATGAGAAAGCTAACGAGACGCGTGTTATGCGTTCGAAAGAGGACGCGCACGACTATCGTTATTTTCCGGAACCGGACCTTCAGCCGCTTAAACTCTCGGCCGCGTTCATCGAGGCGGTAAAAAAGGAAATGCCCGAGCTGCCGGACGCGATGCGCGATCGTTTTATTGACGTCTATCAACTCAGTTTCGCGGACGCCGTTCAGCTTACTAGCGAGAAGGCGTTGGCGGACTACTTTGAGACGGTCTCGCGCGTTTCGGCGAACCCGAAATTATCAGCGAACTGGATCCTCGGCGAGCTGACGCGTGAGCTGAATGCTTCGGGAAAAGATATCGCGGACACGCTCGTGTCGCCCGAGGACCTCGCCGAGTTGATCGTCACGCTCGAGGCGGGAAAGATCAACAATAATCAGGCGAAGGAAGTGCTCGCGGAGATGTTCGCAACCGGGAAGGCTCCCGGCGAGGTGATCGCCGAACGCGGCTTCGAGCAAGTGTCCGATACCGCCGCGATCGGGGCGTTCGTCGATGCGGCGATCGCGGGCAATCCTTCTCAGGCCGAGGCATTCCGAAATGGCAAGGAAGCGTTATTCGGCTTTTTTGTCGGACAGGTGATGAAGGCTTCGGGCGGAAAGGCGAACCCGAAGATCGTGAACGATCTTCTTCGCGAGAAATTGAAGGGCAGCTAGATGGGAACAGACCTTCAAGGTAAAGTTGCCGTCATCACGGGCGGTACAAAGGGCATCGGCCTCGGCATCGCGGAAGCGCTCGTGCGGGCCGGTGCGAAGGTGTTCGTCTGTGGCCGATCTAAGACGGACGTAAGAGCGGCGGTCGCAGGCCTTTCCGAGTTCGGTGACGCCGCGGGCGAGACCTGCGATGTTCGAAGCGAAGACCAGGTGCGGCAGATGCTCGAGGAGGCCGTGCGTGTCTTTGGCGGTGTCGATATTCTGGTCAATAGTGCGGGCGTTGGGTTCAACGGAACGACGGTCGAGGAAACGAGCGGCGACGTCTTTCGGCAGACGCTTGAGACGAATCTCTTTGGGACATTCTACGCTTGCCATTACGCGATCCCGCTCCTAAAGCAACGCGGAGGCGGCTACATCATCAATATTTCCTCACTGATGGGACAGTACGCGCATGCGAAGGCCGCGGCTTACAATGCGTCAAAATTCGGCGTCAACGGCTTTACTGAGGCGTTGATGCAGGAAGTTCGCAGCGACAATATCAAAGTAACGGGAATTTGTCCCGGAAGCGTCAATACCTATTTCGGCGGCGACACGCCTTCGGAGGAAAAGGCTTGGCAGCTGCAGCCGGAAGATCTCGGCGCTGTCGTACTTGATCTGTTCGCGATGGATGCGCGTGCCCTGCCGAGCAGGATCGAACTGCGTCCGAGCAAACCTCCCGCAAAATAACTTCTCCAGGCAGCTCCTAGTTCAACGTGACAGTAAGTTCCTTAAGATTCTCGACGTTCAAGGGCTTTACGAAATAGTAGGACGCGCCGAGTTCGGCCGCTCGCAGCCGATGGTCGTCCGTGTCGAGCGAGGTCACGAGAGCGACCGGTATCGTGGCAAGTTCCTCGGAACCGCAGATCGTTTCAAGAAGCTGCCATCCATCCATCCTCGGCATCTCGACATCCGAAAGGATCAGATCAGGCCGCCACGACCCCGAGAGCAGGACCTCTAGGGCCTCGACGCCGTCCTTTGCGGTGATCGTTCGAAAGCCGGCGTTCTCGACGAGCGTCGTATTGTGCTTTCGGATGCTGGCGCTGTCATCAACGATAAGGACGAGCGGCGCTGAACTCTTATCTTGGACAGGCTTCTCGGCCTTGTGCGGAGACGCGCCGTTGCCGATCGGAACACGCAGCACGAAGCGTGTGCCCTTCAACGGCTCTGACATCACTTCGACCGAGCCTTCAAGATTCTCGACACTTTCTTTTACGATCGACATTCCGACACCGCGGCCCGCATTTAGGCTGACCTTTTCGGAGGTCGTAAGGCCTTGTGCAAAGATAAGCTGCTGAGCCTCCGTTTCAGAGAGTTTTGCAGCGTCCTCGTACGATAAAACACCGTTCTTCACCGCACGCTGCTTCAGCGTCTCGGCAAGAATGCCGCGTCCGTCATCTTCGACCGAGATGAGGACAACGCCGTCCGCAGAACGCACCTTCACCGTGATGCTGCCCTTTTCTCGTTTGCCGACAAGGCGTCGCTGGTCGGGCGGTTCGATGCCGTGGACGACCGAATTTCGCAGCAGATGCAGGAGCGGCTCGACCAACGCGTCGATGAGGAGGGTGTCGATCTCGACATCGCCGTTCTCGATCGTCAAGGCGGCAAGTTTGTCTTCTTCTTCGCAGGTTACGTGAACGGCTCGGTTGAGCCGCGTCTCAAGTGTTCCGAAACGCTGCATACGCACGCGGCGAAGGTTGTCCACCAACGCGCCCGTGATCGTGTGTGCGTTAAGGATCGCCTCGGAAAGTAGGTCCGAATCGTTGGCAGAGCTGTTTGCCCGAAGGTCGGCGATCGCGGACTCTAGGATCTCATTGTTTGCGGCAAGCTTTGTGGCGAGACGGATGAGATCGTCGAGACGTTCGAGCGAAACACGAACGATAGGCGAATGGATCTTTCTGTCCGGCTTGCGGAACGGCGAGACGGTACGTGGTGCGGCCTTTTGCCTATCGGAAGTTTCGTCAAGGGCGGCTATCGCAGCCGAGAAACGCTCGCCGAGGTCTGTCATCGCGTCGCCCGTGCTGTGCGTGCCGACGACCGAACCGAGCTGATTCAAGGCGTCGTAAAGCAGGTCGATCGTTGCGGCGTCAGGCGCACGATCCTTCTCGACGAGTTTGTCGAGCAGGTCTTCCATCTGATGCGCGAGTTTCGAAGCCTGTTTTTGCCCGACGACTCCCGCGGCTCCCTTGAAGGTGTGCGCGCTGCGGCGGATATCCCAGAGGGCCGATTGGGCTTCCGCACCGGATTGGAGGCGGGCGAGATCATTCGCGATCTGAGAAAGGAGATCGGTCGCCTCGGAGCGGAAGATGTCGAGGGTCTCTTCGTCGATCCCGAATTCTTCTTCGACCCAGGCGGACGAAAAATCGTCGTCCTCAGCTTCTTTTGGGGCCTGCGGGGCGATCTGATCGAAAGAAGCGTCGAGAAAGCCCGCGACGTCATCGACAAGCCCACCTGAGAGCAGCGGCATCTCGAGAAGCGTGGATTCGATCTTCGCGACGAGATCGAGGATCTGATAGACGTCGTTCGTCGAAGCGGCTCCGGTCAGGAAAAGTTTATCGAGGGCTTCCTCACATTCGACGATCGCGGTGGTGACACCATCGAAGCCGCCCTCGGCCGTTTGAGCTTTCAGTTCACGGAGCGCACGCGCGGCAACGGCCAAGTTGCTTATTTCGCCGCCCGTTTGGCCGACGACAAGCAAGCTTGACCGTGCAAGTGAGATCTGCCTTTCGGCAGTTTCGAGGAAAGTTTGTAGGTTGAAAGATTCCATCTGCGGACAACAAGCTCAACACAGCTTGCCTTTCGGGTAAGAGCGGCCTCACCCCTGCCGCAAATCATTCTACAACAGGTTGCGACGGCTGCGTCAGATAAGTGTCGAGAGCCTTCATTAGCGTCTCGGGGCCGAACGGCTTGGTGATGTAGCCGGTGCATCCGGACATCTTGCCGCGAACCTTATCGAAGAAGCCGTCCTTGCCCGAGATCATCACGACCGGCACGTCTTTCGCCGTTTCATGAGCCCGGATCATCTTACAGACCTGATAGCCGTCCATCCTGGGCATCGTGATGTCGAGAAGGACGAGTTCGGGAGTGAAATTGTCTATCGCCTCCATCGCTTCGACGCCGTCGGCCGCGCAGATCACGGTGTGGCCGTGTTTCTCAAGCTTATTCGAGATAAGCTTGCGGACGGTCGCACTGTCATCAACGACGAGGATCGAGCAGCCCTTGGACTGTGCTTCGACCGACGCTTCGCGTCGGTGTATCTCGTCGAGCCGGATCGCAAGGGAGTTTACCTGCGAAACGAGGATCACGTTGTCAGGGTCGAGCCTCGCGGCTTCCTGCAGATAGCGAAGGCCGCGATCGAAGTTCTTCAGGTTAAGGTGGCCGATACCAAGATCGGAGAGTTCGCGAGATGTGAATTCACGCGTGTTCCAGGATGCCTCCATCTCGACGACGGCATCGTGGATCCGTTCTAGATCGCCCGTGCTGCTGGCAAGGAGCGCGTCGATGTCGTCAAGCGACAGGATCGCACGGCAGTCCTTGCAGGAGAAGGCCTGCGGGGCGGCCTCTGCGGCACAATACGGACATTCGTATTCGGGCACCGATGAGATCAAAGGTGCGCTGACGGTTTCGTGAATTGCAGCCTCGGCGGCGAGTTCTTCGGCGGACCTAACCGCTTCAACCGGTTCCTCAGAGAACCTTTCGTCGTATGCCTTGAGAAAATCTTCGACGCCGGTTGCGGAACCATCCTCAGCCGGGAAATCGATCACGGTGCTTTCGAGCACCTTGTCGCTTTCCTCAAAGAGTGGGCTTTCCGGCTGTTCCACTTTTCGATCCTCGGCTAGATCATTGAATGGCGAACCGTCAGGTTCACCAGCGAGGCCAACTGCGTTCACCTTCTCAGCCTCGTCATCGGACGAGATATGGATCTCACCGTCGAAATGGGGCTCGACCTCTTCGATCGGATCGAGAACGTCGGCCTTTGCATTCGCCTCCAGCTCGGCAAGAACTGCGGCCATTATCATTGGATCGACCTCAGGCTCGCCCGCCGGTATGTATTCGGGTGCGGGCTCGACCTTCGCTTCTTCGCCGAAATACGGCGGATCGAGACGTGTTTCAAGTCCGGTCGGCGCCGGACGCGGATCCTCAAGCGGGATGTCGGTTGGCATCGCGATCGCATCAACATCGTCGCTGGCTTCGGCTTCGATATCTTCGACGGCGCTTGGTGCATCGATCGCAACCTCCTCAACGGGAGGTTGTTCGACGATCGCGGGCTTTACGGCAGCGGCCAACGCCATAAGAAAGTCGCGGCCGGCGGACGCGAATTCGTTCGAAGGGTCGAGGCTGAGGACGCGCTCATAGCAAAGCAGTTTTTCTTCGATGCTCGAAGAGATGTGGGAACGGAGCGTCCAGGCCGAAACGCTCGTAAGATTGTCCTCAAGGAACTCGTCGAGCTGATTCAAAGCTTCGTACCAGTTGCCGTCGGCAACGGTTCTCTGCACAGCAAGATAGCGCTTCTCGATGCGGGCGTCTTCGATCGAGGCGAGGGCGGAGCGAGCATCGTCGTTGTCGGGGTTGATCTCAAGGACGCGATTCAAGGATTCGACGACGATCGATTCATCTTCCGCGATCGAGGCGCGCCAGAACCATGCCATCTCGCTGTTATTGTCGTGTTCGATGGCCTTGTCAAAACACTCCATAGCGAGTTCGTTGCTGCCTTCGTCTTTGGCGGCCACTCCGCGATGTACGAAGTTCTTGGCGATGAGCGAACACGTCGAAGCGTGCCAATCAATGGCGCGTTGGTTCGAAGGGTCACATTCGAGGACCTTGTTGAGAAACACGAGCAGTTCCTCGGGATATTCGCTGATCGAGGCGAGCCACATCCATGCGTCAGAATTTGCAGGATCTTTGTCAGTAGCCTCGGTAAGAAGAATGCGGGCGCGGGCGCGGTCGCCTGCTTGGGCGGCTGCAACGCCTTCGGCGACAAGAGAGCGAAGGTCGGCTGCGTAGGCTGCGGCTGGAGCAGATTCGCTGACAAGCGCTTCTGCCGGAGTGTGGGCGGACGGTTCTATTTTGAGTCTCATAGGTCGGTTCTTAAGGCTGTTTTTATGAATTCGCGAATGCAAGAGGGCCACCAAGACAGGCTGCGCCCATTAAGACACTACTGCGATAAGCAACTCTAATGCCACCAACAGCGAGAAGAAGAGAACGGAAGAAACTGTACGGTAAATCGTGTAAAATATTGGATATAGCGGACTTAAGGCGAAATGGTATTCGAGCGAGGTTTTATTACATCGAGCATTTTGTGACAATATTTGTTACTTTGGGTTGACAAAAATGGATATCGGGACGACTCAGAAGAATGTGATCATCATCGGCGGCGGGCCTGCGGGCCTTGCGGCCTCGATCTGGTGCAGCGACCTGGGGATCTCGCATCTTCTGCTCGAACAGGAGCTGCGAACCGGCGGCCAGCTTCATAAGATATTCCAGCCGATCCCGAACTATCCGGGGATACTAACTATAGACGGGGCGAGCTTCGCAGAAACTCTTGCCGAACAAGCAAAAAGTCTCGGCGGCACGCTCCGCACCCATGCCCCGGCCGCGACGATCGACGGGACCGCAATGGAGGTTCGTCTTGCAACCGGCGAGAAATATGCCCCAAAGGCTATTATCCTCGCGACCGGCGTTCGAAGGCGGCGGCTTGGGCTACCCGGCGAAGCGGATCTCTCGGGCGTGCTCGAATCGGGCTCGAAACAGGCCGCGGAAACGAAAGGCGCCCGCGTGGCGATCGTCGGAGGCGGCGACGCGGCATTCGAGAACGCACTTATCCTCGCAAAGTATGCGTCGGAAGTTACTCTGATACATCACTCTTCGCGGTTCCGTTCGAGAGCGGAGTTTACGGAGCCGGTAAGCCGCGATCCGAAGATCAGAATGCTGAAAGACTCCGTTGTGAAGGAGATCGTTAGCGAGAACGGGCAGGTGCGGGGCCTCTTGCTTGAGCGAAACGGCGCCGCTGAGCGGATCGATGTTGACTTTCTGCTTGTGAGGATCGGGGTCGTGCCGAATTCAGAATTGGTAAAGGATCTTGCGGAGCTTGATGCCAAAAACTACGTCGTGATCGATGCTCACTGCGAGACGACATTGCGAAATGTCTTCGCCATCGGTGATGTCGCTACACCGATTTCGCCTACGATCTCGACCGCTGTCGGCCAAGCCGCGACCGCGGTGAAGGTCATCAAGGAACGATTTTCTCGTTCCTAATTCTGCTTACCTTGCGGCAAACGCATCCTCGCCCGTCGTCTGCATCAGATGACGCGTATCGTTCAGGGCAAGAACGCGGATATTTCGCCGACTTCGTATCTCGAATCTATTGATCCCGCAGTTCGAGGTGATCAGCCACGGCGTTGTTTTTGTGCCGCGATGGATCGCACCCATCAGGTGAAGCGTAAGGTAGCAGATCACGCCTGTGTGCGAAAAGATCGCGATGCGGCCACCGATATGCGCGTCCAGGACGCGCCAAAGTTCCCGTGTGCTCCGGTCAAGCAGTTGGCGATAGCTCTCACCGTTCGTGATAACGTGGTTCAGTTCGCGATTTACGAGCGCGTAAAAGTCTTTCGGATATGCGGCCTTTGATTCGTCGAACGTGAGGCCTTCGAGGATCCCGACGTTGCGTTCGCGAAAAGCGGCGGTAGGTTCGACCGGCAGATCGATCAGGCGGGAAAGCGGTTCGGCCGTCTGTACCGCGCGAAGCAGGTCGCTCGAATAGATCGCGTCGATGCCTTCTTTTTGAAGGGCGTGAGCAGCCGCATCAGCTTGTTTGAGGCCGAGTGTGGACAGCGGCGTTGCGCTATGGCCGCCAAAACGCCTTCGGCATTTCCGGCCGATTGGCCGTGTCGTATAAGAAAAAGTTTTGTAATGGGCACTTTCTAGTAAAATTTTTCGATCTAATTTTCGGCGCGACGCATAAGGACAACCGCTCAAACGCCGACGGCCTCGGCCTGCAGTTTTTCCGTCTGGTAATGTGTTCGCAAGGCCTCGATGAATTCGTCGATCTGGCCTTCCATAACGAGGTCAAGCTGGTGGACGGTCAAACCGATCCGATGATCCGTGACGCGATTCTCCTTGAAATTGTAGGTCCGGATCTTCTCGGAGCGATCGCCCGAACCGACCATCGACTTGCGTTCCGCGGAGAGAGCGTCGTGCTGCTTTTGCTCTTCGATCTCCTGAAGTCGGGCGCGGAGTACGCGCATTGCCTTTTCGCGATTCTTGATCTGCGACTTTTCGTCCTGCATCGAGACGACCACACCGGTCGGGAGATGCGTGATGCGAACGGCCGAATATGTCGTATTCACCGACTGGCCGCCCGGCCCGGATGAGCAGAACGTGTCGATGCGAAGGTCGTTCTGGTTAATTTGAACATCGACCTCTTCGGCCTCCGGCAGGACGGCGACAGTGATCGCGGATGTATGTATGCGGCCCTGGGTCTCGGTTTGCGGCACGCGCTGAACGCGATGAACGCCGGACTCAAAACGCATCTTCGAATAGACGCTGTCGCCTTCGATCATAGCGACGGCCTCCTTGATGCCGCCGACGCCCGTGTCAGAAGCCTCCATGATCTCCATCTTCCAGCCCTGGCGTTCGGCGTATCGCGCGTACATACGCAGTATCTCCGCGGCGAAAAGCGTCGCCTCGTCGCCGCCCGTACCGGCGCGGATCTCGAGGATGACGTTCTTCTCGTCATTCGGATCTTTGGGGAGCAGGAGAACCTTCAATTCTTCGGTCGCGGTCTCAAGGCGGCCTTCGAGGTCAGCGACCTCAAGTGCGGCCATCTCGCGCATCTCCTCGTCATCGGCGATCTGGGCGAGGCTCCGCGCACCTTCGAGATCGGACGTCATCTTCTTGACCTCGCGATATTTCTCGACGATCTCGCCGAGGGAGCGATGCTGCTTCATCACGCGGGCATACTCCTTCATATCGGCCGTGATCTCGGGCGAGGAGATCTGCTCGGTCAATTCTTCGTAGTTCTTTTCGATCTGGGCTAATTTTTCCAGCATTAGTTATATATGTCAGGCCGTTTCCGGTTCGAGCTTTAGCGATTCCTCAAGCGCACGTATCGCGACCTCAAGTTGTTCTTCGTCCGGCTCCTGCGTTGTGATGTTCTGGAGCCAAAGGCCCGGACGCGTCATCAGCTTGAAGATCATTCCCGATTCCTTCTTGGCCGCGTATCGGATCACCTCGTACGAAAGCCCCGCAACAAGCGGCATCAGGGCGATCCGAACGACGAGATTCATCCAGAAAGCGTCGAATTTGATCACCGAGAAGAGCACGATCGCGATCAGCATCACGACCATCAGGAACGAAGTTCCGCAACGCGGATGCTGTCGCCGTTGACCGGCCGCATTTGCAGGGTTCAGGGCGAGGCCTTTCTCCCAGGTGAAGACGGTCTTGTGCTCGGCGCCGTGATATTCGAAAACGCGGCGAATGTCCTTAAGCCAGGACATTGTCAGGATCATCGTGACGAAAAAGATCATTCGGATGACGCCGTCAATAAGGTTAAAGGCAAGCCAGGAATGCGGCTTGATCTCCCACAGATACGACTTGACGGTCGTCCACCAACCCGCGTCGGCAGCGAGCAAAGGTGCATCTGCCCATCCCAACGCAATGAATGCAAGGTTCGTCAAGAGAAGCGGTGCCGCGATGAATAAAAGCACATTGAAGAGCAATGCAAAGGCGATCGAGCCGACCGCGCTCGCCGACGATGCCGCACTCCGCTTCTTCGCGGCAGGTTCATCGGGCAGGACGACCTTTGCCGGGGCCTTAGAGAAGGATTCGTCCGTCGTTCCAGCAGCGAGGGCTGTTTCGAGTTCGCCGGCACGTGCCTTTTCGGTTTGCGGCTCCTCGTTGTCCTCTTCCCATATACGGGCGGAAAAATTCAGGGCCTTCACGCCCAACGCCATCGACTGCACGAGCGTCGCACCGCCCCGAACGACGGGGAATCGAAGCCAAGAGTACTTGTCGCTCCAACGTGGAAGAGCTTCGGCGGTCGTCGTGATCGAGCCGTCCTTCCTTCGGCAGGCGATCGCGTAGGCGGACGGCGTCCGCATCATCACGCCTTCCATAACGGCTTGGCCGCCGACAATGAGATCACGTTCAACAGCGAAGATCGAATGCAGTAATTTTAAGGTTTTCTTGCCCATTTCTCTTGTATATCGACGCCCCTCAACCTGCCTTGGTTGCATCCGGTTTTTGCGATCCGCCGCCGTTCTCCAGCACGACGCTGAAATGGCCGCTGCTTTCAAGATAGCAACGTTTCACCGACGCCGCGTTCTCAAGGCCGTGTTCGCGAAGCGTTCCCATTACGTCGTCCTCGGTCAGGAATTCCTGCCTGAGGTTCGCCTCAACGAACTTCCCGTTCTCGATGATCAGGAGCGGCGAAGGTTCAAGCAGCCGCCGTGCGAACGTGGACTTGAACCCGAGCCAATCAAAGAACACATCCCAAAGGACGATCGTCGTGATCAGAATGAGAGCCTCGGTGATAGACCGAGAATCTCCGGCCATTCCATTCTGAGCGGCATCGGCTATCACAACGAGGACAAGCAGGTCGGCCGTCCCGATCGCTCCTGACTGGCGGCGGAACAGCCTCAGGATGAAATACATCCCGAGATACATTATTGTGCCGCGGATCACGATCTCAAGGATCGATTCGCTCGGCACGAACATCGTGTTCCAGTCGATCGCCATTCCTACCCGAAATGAAGGACGCCGCCTTGATCGTCAGCTTCGGTTCCCAAGGTCTTTCTTATTCACCCTTTTGGTTAAAAAGGGCATACCAAGGGACGTCGGCGCTTCAAGGACGGCGTCAGAAAGTTGAACAGCTAATAATTTAGTGTCGCAATTCGCAAGGCAGCTTTAACTCACTTTGCCGCCGCGGCACCACCGCGCTGATAGCGTTTGTTGAACCGATCTACGCGTCCTGCGGTATCGACGAGCTTCTGCTTGCCGGTAAAGAACGGATGGCAGTCCGAACAAATTTCCACGTGCAGGTCTTCGCCCAGAGTCGAACGCGTTTTGAACGTGTTCCCACAGGCACAGACGACCGAGATCTCGTTATATGACGGATGTATATCTTGTTTCATAGAACCCTTTTCCTTCGCCGAAAATAAGCGATGCGCAAAGGTCAGTAAGCGCAAACCAGTAATTTTAGGGTACGTACCGGGCAAAAGTCAAATTTTTGAGGGGATGCCTGCGCAAGCCGTGAGATGCTCTATAATCCCCATATTGCAGGAGAAAATTGTATGCAAAACCTGTTTCATCTCGCCTTTCCGGTACACGACCTCGATGCGGCTCGCTCCTTTTACGGCGGCACACTCGGCTGCCCCGAGGGCCGAAGTTCGCAGAATTGGATAGATTTCGACCTTTTCGGGCATCAGATCGTCGCACATCTTGCTCCGGGCAGCGGCACGCGTTCCGTTAGCTCGGTGGACAAGGATGACGTCCCTGTTCCGCATTTTGGCGTGGTGCTGCCGATGGCGGAGTGGAAGGCACTTGCCGACAAACTGAGCCGCGAGGGCGTTAAGTTCGTGATCGAGCCCAAAATACGCTTTGAGGGCGAGGTCGGCGAGCAGGCGACGATGTTCTTTCTTGACCCGAGCGGGAACGCCCTCGAGCTCAAAGGGTTTAGCGATTTTTCTCAGGTTTTTGCGAAGTAATTCAGCTCGACTTATGCTCATCAAACCGACCTTTGTACTAGTCATTCTTATAGCGTACGTGGGTGTCGCGCTTGGCCAAAGCCGTACGATCGCGATCACTATCGACGACCTTCCCGTCGTTTCGACCCGCAGCGACCTTGCTAATCGCCGGAAGATCACCCGGAAGCTGTTAGGGCACATTGCCAAAGCAAAGATCCCTGCCATTGGCTTTGTGAATGAGAACAAGCTTTATACGGACGGCAAGCGTGATGACAAACAGATCGATCTCCTGCGTTCGTGGCTTAAACTCGGCCTCGAGCTCGGCAATCATACATATTCGCATATAAGCCTGCATGGAGTATCGGTCGAAGAATACGAAGCGGACGCCATAAAGGGTGAAACGATCACGAAAGAATTGTTGACGGCAAACGGAAGGGAACTTCGCTATTTCCGGCATCCTTACTTGATGACGGGCTTGACGCTCGATGTAAAGGCCGAGGTCGCTAGATTCCTTGACGGCCGTGGATATACGGTAGCTCCGATCACGTTTGATAACGCAGATTATATTTTCTCGAGAGCCTACGACAACGCTTTTGACTCGCGAAACAAGAAATTGATGAACCGAGTCGCGGAGGCGTATGTGCCTTATATGGAAGCGAAGATCGACTATTGGGAGCGCCAGTCGGCCAAGCTTTTTGGGCGTGAGATCAGTCAGACGATGCTGATCCACGCAAATTTCATAAATTCGGACTATCTCGATGATCTCATAAAAATGCTGCGTCGCCGGGGCTACACGATCATCGACCTCGACAGTGCGCTAAAGGATGAAGCGTATCGCCTGCCCGACACCTATCTCGGAAGATCGGGCATCTCGTGGCTGCATCGCTGGGCATTAGCAAAAGGAAACGAATACGTACTCGCCGACGAGCCAAGAGTCCCTGAGTTTGTAATGAAGGCGTCGGGATTTGAATCGGAATAGATCGTGAGGTCAGCAAAGATCATAATTATCGGCGGTGGCGTGGTCGGTGCGAGTGCTGCATATCATCTCGCGATGCGGGGCGAGACCGATGTCGTTATCCTCGAACGCGGCTCAATCCAGGGCACCGGCTCGACGGGACGTGCGACGGGCGGCGTACGCTCGCAGTTCGAGACCGAGATAAACGTTCGAATGTCGCTCTATTCGGTCGATTTCTTTCGGAACTGCGAATTTTCGACCGGATACGATCCGAAAGGATACCTTTTCTTTTCCACCGACACCAGCGTCTTTGAACAGATGAAACGAAATGCCGTCACGCAGGCGGCGTTCGGCGTTGAAGGGATCGAGATACTTGATGCGGACGGGATCCGGAAAATGATCCCGGCAATGAATTGCGACGACATTGTCGGCGGCGTTTTTGGAGCAAGCGACGGTTTTATCAATCCTGTTGCGGTGATGTCCGGCTTTTCGCGGCGGGCGATCGACCTAGGTGCTCAGATCGTTCTAGGGCGGTCGGTCTCGCGAATAAATGTCGCGGGCGGACGTGTTGCAGGTGTTTCGATGCCCGACGGTGAGATCGGTGCCGACGCGGTCGTTGTTTGCGCAGGCGCGTGGAGCCGCGGCCTTGCGGAGTCGGCCGGCGTCAATATCCCGGTCGAACCGCTTCGCCGTCAGATCGTATGGGCAAGGTGCAAGGATCGGGTGCCTGAAAATTTGCCGATGGTGATCGATGCCGGGAGCGGCTTTCACTTTCGGCCCGCGATCGATTTTTGGGAGCCCGAGGACAAGACGGGCTCGGGGCGAGATATTTTATTCGCCTATCCCGACCGCGACGAACGCCCGTCGTTCAATACCGAGTTCGATGAGACATTCGCCAAAAAGGTCTATGAGATGGCGAGAAAAAGGGCAAGATTTCTCTTCGAGTCCGAGCCCGAACGCGAGAAATGCCGCGCGGGCCTTTATGAGAACACGCCCGATCACCACGCGATCATCGGAGCGTGCGGCGTCGAAGGCCTTTATTTCGCAACGGGCTTTAGCGGCCACGGCGTGATGCATTCGCCCGCAGCGGGCCGTGCAATTTCCGAGATCATTCTCGACGGTGAGGCATCGTTCCTTGATGTGAAATGCCTTTCGCCGGAAAGGTTCGAGCGGGGCGAACTGCTTAAGGAAAGCGGGTATATTTAATGAAAGATCGGGAAAAGAGAACGGCATTCATACATCATCCGATATACGCGGAACACGACACGGGCTACGGACATCCGGAAGCGCCGGCTCGCTATCGCGTGATCCTGGAGGCGGTTCGAGGCGATAAGGAGCTGTGGCAGGAGCTTGTTGAGGTCACGCCTGAAATGGCAAGCCGCGGCCTCATACAGGCTGCCCATACGAAAGAACATTTTCGTTTTGTCGAAGATGCGGTCGAGCACGGCGACGGAATGCTCGATGCCGATACGGTAGTTTCGGTCAAGTCGCTGGACGCCGCATTGTTTGCCGCCGGCGGCGCGTGCCGAGCGGTAGATGCAGTATTGAAGGGCGAAGCGAAGAATGCCTTCGTGAACGTGCGGCCGCCGGGCCATCATGCAACGGCGCAGAAGGCAATGGGATTCTGCCTGTTCAATAACGTTGCGGTCGCTGCCCGCTATGCACAGAACGCGTACAAAGAGATCGAACGGGTCGCTGTCGTCGATTGGGACGTGCATCACGGCAACGGCACACAGGGCATCTTCTACGACGATCCGTCCGTATTCTTTTTCTCGATGCATCAGTATCCGTGGTATCCCGGAACGGGAAGCCGAGGTGAGACAGGCGTCGGACGCGGGCTCGGGACCACGCTGAACGTTCCGTTGAAGGCCGAGACCAGGGCGCAAGATCAGATAAGCGCGTTCGAGACCGCCATCGAAGAGATACGAACGAAGGCCGAGCCGGACATTATCTTCATCTCCGCCGGATTCGACGGGCACCTGACCGATCCGCTCGGACAGCTCCGACTCGAAGATGATGACTTTGCGGCGATGACGCGCGTCCTTAAAGCTTGGGCGGCCGAGGCGTGCGAGGGCCGGATCGTCTCCGTCCTCGAAGGCGGTTACAACCTCGACACTCTCGGTGCGACAGTCGCCTCTCACGTGCGGGAACTTACGCGGTAAACATTCCGGTTCGGTTTTGTGGTAGAATTCTTCCCACTGCCGACAATTATCGACAAGGGAGGTTAGCGATGCCGGATGTTGAGATTTCGTGTGTGCAATGCCGCGAGACGTTCCTGTTCACAGAAAAAGAGCAGGAGACTTTCTACCAACGAAATATGATGGCGCCTCAAAGGTGCCCGAAATGCCGCTCGAAAAAAGCCGGTATGGGCGAGAACGCTCCATCCCGCTTTGAGATCGTTTGCGACAATTGCGGCAAGCACGACACCGTGCCTTTCCAACCGAAGGTCGGCCGCTCGGTGATGTGCCGCGAGTGTTTTGAATCCAACCGTTCGCGCGCCCGCGTCGGCGGATAGTTTACGCACAAGATGACGACACCGGCAGTCACTTACGGCCTCAGGGACGAGATCGCGACGATCGAAATGGTTCGTCCCGAAACGCTCAACGCCCTTTCGCTCCAACTCGTTAAGGAACTTACGGCCGCGATCAGAAAGGCGGTCGCGGACGGTGCTCGCGTCGCGATCTTGAAAGGCCGCGGCCGTGCATTCTGCTCGGGCGGAGACCTACGCGAAATGCGTTCGAT
The DNA here is from genome assembly GCA_001567505.1 of Acidobacteria bacterium OLB17. Classification (GTDB taxonomy): domain Bacteria; phylum Acidobacteriota; class Blastocatellia; order Pyrinomonadales; family Pyrinomonadaceae; genus OLB17. The sequence continues at coordinate 72,083 of LLEU01000040.1, forward strand.
GTGGGAACGCGAAGGCCGCATCGAAGCTTTCCTTGAAGAACCTCTGCGTGCTCTCCACGAGATGATCGCGTCGATCAACGAGGCGCCGATTCCGTTCATTGCGGCCGTCAATGGCGTTTGCGCGGGTGCGGGAACGAATCTGGCACTCGCCTGCGACATCGTCATCGCATCGGAAGATGCCGAGTTCAGCGAAGGGTTCGTGAAGATCGGCCTCTCGCCGGATTGCGGCGGGACGTATTTCCTTCCGCGGATCGTCGGCGAAAAGCTTGCCGCCGAACTCCTGATGACAGGCGATGCTGTCACGGCCGAGCGAGCCGAACAAATCGGCCTTATCAACTATGTCGTTCCTCCGGCAGAACTTGGGCAAAGGGCGGAGGAATTTGCCCGCAAACTTGCATCGCGGCCGATGGGAGCACTCTCGCGGATCAAGCGAATGCTTCGGGCATCAGGAGAGAACGACCTTCGCAAACAGCTCGACCTTGAGCACGAATGCCAGCTTGAATCGGGCCGCTCGCGGGATTTTAGAGAAGGCGTTGCGGCTTTTGCCGAAAAGCGAAAGCCCTTGTTCCTGGACCGAGCCTGACGCCTCGCCTTACGACCTAGCACCCGCGTTTGACAGCTGCCCGCTTTCTCGTCTATCTTATCATCTGAAATTGAAATTCATTTTCATTAAAGAATGATGGCTGCCTTTCTTAGGTGGGCGGCCGAAGACGAGAACGAATGAAAGGCTTTCGCATAGTATTGTTCTGGACCCATCTTGTTGCAGGTGTGACGGGAGCCGTAGTGATCTTCATAATGTGTGTGACCGGCGCGATCCTTTCGTTCGAGAAGAACATCATCGAGTTCGCCGAACGCGATCAGCAGCGCGTTGCGGCCGTCGCGGGCGAAAGGCTGCCGGTCAGCCGCATTCTTGCTTCTGCTCAGCAGGCGAGGCCGAATGCAAAGTCTTCCAGCATTACTATCTCGTCCGATCCTGCGTCGAGCGCGACCGTCTCTCTTGGACGAGACGGCCGCCTTTTCATCGATCCGTACACGGGCGCGGTCCTTGGCGAAGGGAATGCCGCATTACGCGGATTCTTTTCGACGACGACAGCACTGCATCGATGGCTCGCTCTCGAAGGCGACGGTAGAGCGTGGGGCAAAGCGGTCACCGGTTTCTTTAACGCGATGTTCCTCGTGCTTGCCCTGACCGGCCTTTACATCTGGATGCCGCGACGCCTGAGCCTTCGGAACTTGAGGCCCGTTCTTTGGTTTCGAAAGACGCAAACGGGACGGGCGAGAGATTTCAACTGGCACAATGTCACAGGATTTTGGTGCTCGCTCGTGCTTGTTGTTCTGACGCTGACCGGAATGGTCATCTCATATCGTTGGGCGAGCGACCTCGTCTATACGATCACGGGAAACGACCCACCGGTTCAGCAGGCGCGCAAGGAGCCGGCAGCAAAAACTGCTGCCGAACCGACGGCTCCTGCGGATCTGGATGCGATCTGGTCTGCAGCAATGGAACGGAACGACGGCTGGAGATCAGTTTCGCTGCGTTTGCCGATCGCAGAAGAAGCTTCGTTCACGATAGATGAAGGTAAATACTGGAATATCTTCGGACGCTCGAATCTGACCGTAACGGCGGCGACCGCCGTGGCCGCAAAATGGGAACCTTACTCCGAGCGCAATGCTGGCCAGCAGCTTCGCACCTGGATGAGATTTACACACACGGGCGAATCGTTCGGCCTCATAGGCCAATTCGTCGGCTTCGTGGCGTGTCTGGGCGGCGCATTGCTAGTTTATACCGGAGTTGCGCTCTCGCTCCGAAGGTTCGTGCGGTGGGCCAAGCGCCGCAAGCGCGTAAAAATGCTTCCGCCCGAGTTGGCCGAAAGCAACGTATAGTTCTCTCAATTACTTTGTCCCGCCCTTTTCCGTAAAGCACACGCATTCGCAATTGAACGGGCACGGTCTTGAATAAGACGCGTGCCCGCCCGCCTTCTCTTTGGCACACACGGTTGCAAACGTCGGTGTCAACGGTATTCTCTTCTAGTGCGTTCACTGACTTACACAGAGCTGATCCGCGGTAATCGCGATTTTCGGAACCTTCTTGCAGGGCAGTTCATTTCGGAGCTCGGCAATTGGTTCAACTTTATCGCGGCGCTCGGCCTGGTGCGCCTCGTGTCGGACGCGTCGCCGCTCGCGGCCGGATTCTTCTTTGTCGCGAGGCTCATCCCGTTCGCGGTTATGTCGCCGATAGCGGGTACTTTCGTCGATCGCTTCTCGCGGCGGAAAGTGATGATCGTCACCGACGTTGCGAGGACGGTGATCGCTCTTGCGTTCCTTTTTGTCCAAGAGCCCGGCGATCTTTGGATCGCGTACGTTGCGACGATACTTCTGCACACGCTCGGTGCCTTTTTCGACGGAGCAAAGAACGCGGCGGCACCGAACTTGACCGGCCGCGAGGGCCTGCTTGCCGGGACGGCATTGCTGTTCTCAACAAGATTCCTTTTGATGGCCATCGGTTCGGCGCTTGGCGGCTGGGCCTCGGCGGCTTTCGGGTATGAGGTCGCGTTCATCATCAATGCGGCATCATTCCTTATCTCGGCATACACGGTCTGGCTGATACCGGAAGACGCCGTAAAGGAGAAGGCCGATGAAGCGGACGGGTCCTCGGGGCGAAGTTTTCTCTCCGATCTCAAGGAAGGCTTCGTCTATTCGGTACGAAATCATTTCGCCCTCACGATCCTGATAATGAATATGATCTGGGCGACCGGCGGCGGTGCGATCAACGTGATCTTCGAACGACTGGGCGGTATCTATTTTGCGGAGACGGAAGGTTGGAATTCGGATGTAGCGGTCGCGATCCTGTGGACGGCGTCGGGATTCGGGATCACGCTCGGGATGATGATCGCTCATCGGACGTCCATCTATCTCGACCGCACGGGCCGGCATCGCTCGTTCATCGGCTGGACGCTGATCGCACACGGCATCATTTTCGCGATCGGTGGCTTGGTGCCGACGCTGCTGCTGTTCACTTTCTTAACATTCGTTTCGCGGGCGGTCGTTGGTGTCGAATATGCCGTTCAGGAGACGATGTTCCAGCGAAGTTTGCCCGATCAGATACGCGGACGGATCTCGACGCTCGATCGCGGTGCGGAGATGACCGTCTTCGGGATCATGGCCTACGCCTCGAGCGAGCTGATGTACTACATCACGCCGCAGACGCTCACGATCGCATCGGGGATCTTGTCGGCATTCGCGGGCGTGTCTGGTTCATTAGGGAGCGGCAGGAAAGGGCCGAGCAGTTCGAGCTCTAGGCGGCGACGATGACGGCTTTTGCACCCGTAAGTTCGGAGAGGTCCTTTGTATAAACCGTCTCGACGCGGCGAAATTCCGCGACGGTATTCACGATGTCCTGCGTGGACAAGAATCCGGTCTCAACGAACGCGATCGCCCATTTCTTCATATAACCTGCGCGGTCGAGTGTATTCTCCAGGAGGCGCAAGTACTGCGAACGCGTCTCGGTCGCTGCACCGAGATTGTCGCCGATCGAGGCTTCGAGAGTGCCCCAGAACGCAGAGTCGCTGCGTATCCATTCCTCACGCCACGCCTTGAGGCCGAGTGCCTGCCGAAGCCCTTTCGAATGTGGAGCCGGAAGGCGAAGGAACATCAAGCCGTTCGCTCGCTCGACGGTCGTCGGGTCCGCAAGGAACTGATCGATCGGTTTGTTGCTGCAGGTCGAATGGCCTTTGATAGGGTCAGGTTCGATCGACCACAGCCGCCGATATGCGTTCGAGAGCGGCTGGCGAAGTTCGCGGGTCTGTTCCGTGAAAGACAAAGCGTAGTTTCCGGTTGCGATGGCAAGCGTTCCCGCGAGCGAACGCTTGAAGGCCGAGTCAAGTTTCTCGACGTTCCGCCTTACGTTGTCGAACCACCACGCATCGACCTCCGAGAAGTGATCGAGAAGGCTCGGATTCTGGAGTTTATAGCCCGGAACATACGCGTCCTCGAGCACAAGGTTCACGTCTTCGGGCGAGAGGCGTTCGTCGTCATTCTGGACGCGTCCAACGCCCGCGACCCATTCGGAAAGCAGCGGGTCGTTGGCTGCAACGCGGATGCGGCGCCTTTTCAAGTAGAGCGAAAGCCCTGTGTCGGCGGATGCGGGAAGCGCCGCCGATTCGAAGTTCATTCGGTGAAGAACGTTCTGCTCGAAAGCAAGCCAGCCGTGAAATGTCGGGTTCGCGGTCATATTTTGAATGGATCGGCGTCGGCCGGCAGGGAAAGGAAAAGTTTTACACACAGCGGATCGAACTCGATACCCGCCCATTCGATCAAATATTTTTTCGCACTTGCTTCCGGATAAGCGGCCCGGAAAGGACGTGCCGAGCGGAGAGCGCCGTAGGCGTCGGCGACCCTTAGTATCCTGCTTTTTAGCGGTATCTCTTCGCGGGTCAGTCCGTCCGGGTAGCCGGAGCCATTCCACCATTCGTGGTTCCAGCGGATCACAAGCTGGACGGCGCGGCTTACGTTGTGTTTTGCCGCTTCCTGCTCGCCAATGACGGAATGGCGACGAAGGTCGAGGCGTTCTTCGGCGGTCAGGATGCGGGCCGCACGGATATAGTCGCGGTCCATCCGCAGTTCTCCGATGTCGCGAAGCAGAGCGGCCTCCTTGAGCATTTCGATATCATCCGGGACGAGATTTACCGCGGCTCCGATCGAGGCTGCAAGCGAAGCGACGCGCCCCGAATGGCCGGCCGGGAAACCGGTAAATACATCGATCTCCGCGGCTTTTTCGAGGAGCTTCACATCAATGTTCGTTTGCGGGGCGACAAGAGTGTGCATCTTTGTTGGTAATAGTTTCGCTTTTTTGGCCGTCGGAATTCAACCCGCGATCGGGGTCGTTGTGCTCTACTTGAGCGAGTCAAGCAGTTCGCGCGCTTCGCGGTGATTCGGATGAAGCGCAAGAAGGCGGGTCAGTTCGCCCTCCGCACGCCGAAGCAGTTTGACCTTGATAAAGAAATGCGAAAGCATCATTCGATATTCCGCCGAGTTGCCGTCAATGCGAATCGCGGCCTGCAATTCGCCCTCGGCTTTGTGCCGGTGTTTATCATCGGCCGAAAGTGCCGAGCCGTAATACGCACGGTACTTTGCGTTCTGAGGGTCGGCATGCGCGGCTCGAGCAAGGTGTACTTGTGCTCCGGCCGAATCGCCTTTTGCAAGCAGCTGAGCCCCCTTGTTGAACTCTTCGGCGGCCTGCCGCAATTTCTGATCGCCGGTTTCAGGTGAATCGGCGCCGGCCGATCCGCCGGCCGCGGCCTCGATGTCTTTTCGTATCTTGAAGTCGTAGAGCTCTCGCGAATCAGGAGTGCGGAGCGTTTCGTGTGCGGCGGCGAGCTGCGCAAAGGCGGAATGTACACGCTTTGTCAGCTGCGGCGACTCTTTACGGAACTTGTCCGGGTGGAAAAGTTTTGCAAGCGAGAAGTACGCGTCCTTTAGGACCGCAGCGTCACATTTTGGATCGACGCCGAGCACCTCGTAATGATTCTTCGCAGCCTCGGTGCGCTTTAGGTATTGTTCGAGCGTCAGAGTTATCTCTTCTGCCGGAGCCTGTTCCTGCGCTTCTTCGGCCGGTTCCTCGCGAGTGACACCGGGGAGGATCGCCTCGCGCTTTAGCTCCAATTTCGCAGCTCGCAGGAATGGGATCTTCGCCGCCGGGATCGCTGACTGCCATCCCGAACGAATGACCAAGCCTGCTAGCCACAACGAATAAAGGGCCGCAAAGGCTTCCTTTTCCTCAATGCCGGAGTGTGCAACGATCTCACCAACACTTTGCGTCGCGGAAGCGAGCGGAACGAGGACGCGGGCCTCGCCGGGCGTGCAGTCACGAATTGAGGTCAGGGGTACCGCAAGCTCAAACCTTTCATCGAACGAACGGAAGCGTTTTGACGCGGCCTCCGGTGAAAGCCCGCGGCCGAAGGCCTGCAAAAGGCTTCGTTCGTCGATCTCCGCCAACAGGCCCTCGCGAACGCGCGCAAGGGGCGTTATCGTCCATTCGCCTTCTTCCCAGGAGATGACGTCCGAGACGATCGCACGCACCTGTGCGGTGAAGAACATATCCTTTTCGGCTTCGGTCAGCAGTCCGTCAGCAAGAAGCTGCTCGGCAAGCTGGAGGTCGTTCGAGAAATTCGGCAGCTGGACAAGCTGCTCTTTTGTGAGCTTGTTCTGCTGGAGGACGAAGTCGAAAAGCCGTGTCATCCGAGAATTCGAAACAGCGAAGACGAGCCGGCCGTCGCGAAAATAGACGATGACTTTCTTGTCTTTCTTTGCGAGACGGATGCTGCCCGAAAGCTCGCCCTGCGCCATTTCCGCCACCAGTTCGGCGAAAGGAAACGCGAGGCAAGTTCCGCTAATATCGAGGTCGTTCTGTGCTGTCATCAGGGTTTCGATGGAAGGATATCCAACGGGGCACGAGGCGTGCTCCATCAATTTTAACAAGGGCCGCGAAAAATGTTAAGCAAAATCTTTTTTGGCGGATCCGGCCGTCGTTTGACAATGGATATTCGTACCTGCCAGAGTTCTCATTATCAAAAAAAATGACGCGTGACGATATCAATATTCGCGAATGTGCGACCGTCGAGGAGCTTTCGGCGTGTGTTGCTCTCCAACGCGAGGTGTTTGCCCTGCCGGAGGTGGAATTATCGCCCGTGCGGCACTTTATCGTCACGAAGAATGCCGGTGGATTTACGTTGGGAGCATATGACGGCGGCCGTCTTGCAGGTTTTGTCCTAAGCGTTCCGGCGGTTATGCACGGCGAAAGGGCGTTGTATTCGCATATGACGGCCGTGAGTCCGGAATACCAGAGTCTGGGTCTCGGAGCCGCCCTAAAATGGGCCCAGCGTGCCCGAGCTCTTGAGGAGGGCATTCGCTATATCAAGTGGACGTTCGAACCGGTGAAAGCCCGCAACGCATATTTTAATCTTGAGAAACTCGGCGCCACGGTCAGCGACTTTCAGGAGAACTTCTACGGCACGGATTACGGCACCGCTCCCGAGCAGGACGGAAAGAGAATCGGCCTTGCGAGCGACCGCCTTTTTGCCGAGTGGGACCTTCAGAGCGATAAAGTGCAAGCGCTCGCTGCGGGTGAGAAGTTCGTTGAACCGGACGCGCCAACGGCGTCCATACAGATTATGCCCGACTGGCTTGCGCTCGTCGCCGCGGATCCGCAAAAGGCGAAGGCCGAGCAGCTCCGAATTCGGACGGAGTTCAAGACGGCGTTCGATTTTGGAATGATCTGTCGCGGGTTCTATCGCGATGACAAGCAACCTGCTTATCTGCTCTACAAGGCGTGAAGAATGACGTGCTTTGATATTGACCCCGACATCACAAAAGCGAGGACGATCTCGACCGATCTCTACCTCGATCCGAGATATTTCGAGCTTTCGAAAGAGAAGATCTTTGCTCGTTCCTGGCATTTTCTTTGTCACGAAAACGAGATCTCGGGGCTATTCCCGAAGACGCTTCTGCCGGGAGTGCTCGATGAGCCCGTCATTATCGCAAAGGACGGCGGCGAGCTTCGCTGCCTGTCGAATGTGTGCACACATCGCGGGAAGATCCTGGTCGAAGAGCCGTGCGATGCAACGCTGATCCGGTGCGGTTATCACGGCCGGCGTTTCTCGCTCGATGGCAAGTTCCTTTCGATGCCGGAATTTGAGGGTGTTGCCGACTTTCCCTGTGAGTCGGACAACCTAAAACAGCTGCCGCTTGCGAACTGGAACGGGTTTTTGCTCGCTTCGCTCGATCCGGTCGCCGAGTTGGCGGACGTTGTCGGGGATGTGGCCGCCCAACTTCCCTTCGATCGCGATAAGCCGATGCGTTTGTCGTCTCGCCGCGAATACAACGTCAACGCGCATTGGGCGCTCTATTGTGAGAATTACCTCGAAGGCTTTCACATTCCTTATGTTCATCGAGGGTTGAACGCGGTCGTTGATTACGGCAGCTATAAGACGGAAACATTTCGCTATTCGAGCCTGCAGACGGGTTTTGACGCGGACGGACAGGTCGCCGCCCGATATCTTTTCATATTTCCGAACCTAATGTTCAATTTCTACGACTGGGGCGTGTCGGTCAATGTGGTGCGTCCTGTTGCGCCCGACCGAACACAAGTCGAGTTCCTTAGCTATGTAAGCGACAAGTCAAAGCTCGATCAAGGTGCCGGCGCCGACCTTGACGGCGTTGAAATGGAGGATGAGGCCGTTGTCGAGAGCGTCCAACGCGGCATCCGCTCGCGGTTCTATTCACACGGCCGATACTCACCCACCCGCGAGCAGGGAACACATCATTTTCATCGCCTCATCGCGGAATTCATCGGTTGACCATTGGTATGACCACGCGGTTATACTATGGATATGAAGTCCGCAATTGTGCTCGCCTTATGACCGCTGAAGGTTCCGTCCGTTTGGAAGATGAGATCAGAGATCTTCGTGCTGCAATTGAGCGGCACAACGACCTGTATTATCAAAAGGATGCGCCCGAGATCTCTGACTTTGAGTTCGATAAGCTTCTTGAAAGGCTAAAAGAGCTTGAGGCCGCTCACCCCGAATTTATTACTCCGGACAGCCCGACCCAGCGAGTTGGCGGAAAGGCGGATTCGCTTAGGCCTTTCGTACATCGAGTGCCGCTGATGTCGCTTGATAATTCGTACGACCTCGACGACCTTAGGGCGTTCACCGAACGGTGTGAAAAGCTTGCAGAAGGCCGCAGGCTTGAGTATTTTGCGGAGCTCAAGATCGACGGATTGAGCGTCTCCCTGCATTACGAGAACGGTATTCTCGTAACAGGAGCGACACGCGGCGACGGCCGCACAGGCGACGAGGTCACCCAGAACGTAAAGACCATTCATTCGATCCCGCTCAGACTAAAGGTCGATTCGCCGGAACACGCCGAGGTTCGGGGCGAAGTCTATTTATCCCGTTCGCGATTTAAGAAGATCAACGACGAACTCGAGATGCAGGGCGAGAAAACGTTCGCGAACCCGCGAAATTGTGCATCGGGAACGCTGCGAATGCTCGATTCTAACGTCGTAGCATCGCGCGGCCTTCAGATGTTCCCGTACGATGCCTATTCGGGAACCAGGAAGATGTTCGCAACCCACGCTGAGGTCTTCGAATGGTGCGAAAGGAACGGTTTCGACGTTAATCCGCATCGTCGATCGTGTGCGAACTTCGAAGAGCTTGCGGCGTTCATCGCCGAGATCGAGACGATACGCGACACGCTTGATTACGAGATCGACGGTGTCGTCGTGAAGGTGAATTCGACCGCACTTCAAGATGATTTTGGCGCGACGACGAAGGCTCCGCGTTGGGCGATCGCGTACAAATATGCCGCGAGGCAGGCAACGACGAAATTGCTTGCGATCGGCATTCAGGTCGGAAGGACCGGAGCCCTCACGCCCGTCGCGCATCTTGAGCCTGTGCTTCTTGCTGGAACCACAGTTTCTCGTGCTTCGCTCCACAACGAGGACGAGATCGCACGTCTCGACCTGAAGATCGGCGACCACGTGCTGATCGAAAAAAGCGGCGAGATCATCCCGCAGGTGCTGAGTGTTGTCGCGGCGAAACGCGATGGCAGCGAGACACCGTTCGATTTTCCGACAGAGTGTCCCGTCTGCGGTTTTGATGCCGTTCGGCCGGAAGGCGAGGCGGTCCGCCGTTGCACTAACCCGAACTGCCCCGCGAAGGTCAAGGCACGCGTGCTTTATTTCGCGTCGCGAAAGGCTATGGATATCGAGGGCTTCGGCGAAGTGCTGGCCGACACTTTGGTTGACAGCGGCCGCATCAAGGACGTTGCCGACCTTTACACGCTGACCGTGGATGAGATAGCGTCGCTTGAGCGCATGGCCGAGAGGTCGGGATCGAATCTGATCGATCAGATCTCGGCGAGTAAAGCCCGCGGACTCCAGCGTCTTCTTTACGGACTTGATATTCGGCACGTCGGCGAGCGATACGCGAAAATACTCGCGAACCATTTCCGAGACATCGACAAGTTGGCCGCTGCCGGCGTTGAAGAGCTTGACGATATTCCAGAGATCGGGCTTGCCGTCGCTGAAAGCGTTTTTGATTGGTTCAGGAATGAACACAACCGCGACGTGCTGGATCGCCTTCGCGCCGTTGGCGTTGTGATGCAGATCGACGAGGCCTCGACCGCCGCGATCGATGAACGCTTCGCGGGCAAGACGTTCGTCCTCACCGGGAAACTCGAAAACTACACCCGCGACGAGGCCGCCAAGCTTATAGAAGACCGCGGCGGACGCGTCTCATCATCCGTCAGCAAAAAGACCGATTTCGTCGTCGCGGGCGAAGACGCAGGCTCTAAACTGACGAAGGCAGAAAGCTTAGGCGTAGCGGTGATCGATGAAGCGGCGTTCGGCTCGATGATAAACTAGCGAGATCGGCAGGGGTATGCGATATTCAATGATCGAAACACTCAAGGATCTCGTCAGGAGACTTGATGCGCTGCAAGTTTCCTACATGATAACGGGATCGTTTGCGATGCACGCCTATGCGACAGGGCGCCTGACATACGATATCGACGCAGTGATCGAGATATCGAATCGAGATGCAGCGGCTTTTGAATCGATGTTTCTGCCCGATTATTACGTTGATCAACTCTCGATCCGAAGAGCGATCGAACACAACTCGATGTTTAACGTTATCGACCAGAGGAATGGCGTTAAGGTCGATTGCATAATCAAAAAGCCGACGGAAACGGAGATCGAGAAGTTCGCTCGTCGCCAGCAGAGCCAGATCGACGATACCAGGTTTTGGGTCATCTCGAAGGAAGACCTTATACTCTCAAAGCTTGCATGGGCCAAGCAGTCGCTTTCGGAGAAGCAATTCATGGATATCCGCAGTCTGCTTGCGGGAGATACTGATAGGAGCTTTCTTCAACGACACGTCGTATTGCTTGGGCTGCAGGAAATTTGGGCCGAGTACGAAAAATGGAAGATACGGACAGAGAAGTAAGGGCGATCCAGCAGCGAATTTGGATGTCCATGCCTGAAGAAGATCGCTTCCGAAAATGCGGTGAGATGTTCGAGCTTGCAAAACTTTTCATTATCCAGCGAGCGCCGGCCGGGCTTAGCGAGAAAGAGTTGTCGAATTTCGTCTTTAGAGAGATGTACGGGTTCGAGATGCCTAGCGTCCGGAAGCCTGATGTTCCATAAACGTCTTCAGTTCCTGACCAGCTCGATCGTGCGTCGCTTTGCCGTATGACAACGTAGGCATTGCCATATGGCAATCGACCGTAGTATATTGTGCGTATGAATTCCGTTACGCGATCGCGAAAGGGTTCGGGTAATGTTCGCGTGGAGGCGTTTCTCGGGATCGCCGCCACCGATAACCTGAAACTCGCAAAAACGTGTCGAGCACGGCCTGCCATTCTCGAGTTTTGAACGTGTTGAAAGGCTTTCAGGATTGTCGGCCGAGTCTTTGCGCGCCGTGGTCGGCATTGCGCCGCGAACGCTGGCGAGGCGGAAGCACGAAAAGCGGCTCTCGCCGGAGGAGTCCGATCGCCTTGTTTCTGTGTCACGCGTCCTTGCGCTTGCGGTCGAGCTGTTTGATGGTGATGTGGAGCGGGGCATGCAATGGCTTCGGTCGCCAAGCCGTGCTCTCAAAGGCCGGTCACCCCTTTCGCTTGCTGCGACCACGGTCGGCCTGCGGGAGGTTGAGGCCCTGATCGGGCGTCTTGAACACGGTGTGATCGCATGATGCGGAAGGCCTTTCGCATTTTTAAGAAAAAATATAGGGGCGAGTGGTACGACGGCGAAGGCGCATTCCGATACGGCGGCCGCTGGAACTCCCGAGGAACCCGAATCTTCTATGCGTCTGCCACCTTGTCGCTTGCGGCCCTTGAGCTGCTTGTCAATCTGACCGAGTTCGACGCACTGCTTGGATATTCATATGCAGAGATCGAGTTTGATCCCGGGCTTGTCCAAAGCGTGGCGAACCGCAACAAACTTCCGCCGAACTGGCGTTCCTCGCCGCCGCCTGCTAAGCTGCGCGCCATCGGCGATGAATGGGTCGCTTCGGGGGCCTCTGCGGTGCTTGAAGTGCCGTCCGCGGTGGTGCCTGTCGAATCTAATTTTTTGGTGAACGTGCAACATCCGGCATTTCACGACATAATGCTTGGTAAAGTACGCGATTTTAAGTTTGATTCTCGGCTGAAGTGGAGGCAATCGACATAATGGGTGACTTTTTTACAGAGGGTTTGGCGAGTGTTGACCCGACGATCAGTGACGCGATCGACGACGAAGTTCGTCGGCAGCAAAATGGACTGGAGCTGATCGCCTCGGAGAATTTCGTTTCCGAAGCGGTCCTCCAGGCAATGGGAACGCCTTTGACGAATAAGTATGCCGAGGGGTATCCGGGCAAGCGCTATTACGGCGGGTGTGAGTTCGTCGATGTTGTCGAGCAGGCGGCGATAGATCGTGCGAAGGAGATCTTCGGCGCCGAGCATGCGAATGTGCAGCCGCATTCGGGAGCACAGGCGAATATGTCGGTCCTGCTTGCCGCTCTCGAACACGGCGACCCGATCTTGGGGATGAATCTTTCGCACGGCGGGCATCTTACACATGGGCATCCGCTAAACTTCTCCGGGCTGAATTACAAGGTGTCTGACTACGGCGTCGATCGCGAAACAGAGACCATCGACTACGATGAATTGCAGCGGATCGCTGAGGAAACGCGTCCGAAATTGCTGATTTGCGGTGCGTCGGCGTATCCGCGGACGATCGATTTCGAGCGGATAGGCCAGATCGCCCGAAGCGTTGGGGCCAAAGTGATGGCAGACATTGCCCACATTGCCGGGCTTGTCGCGACAGGGCTTCATCCTTCGCCCGTACCGCATTGCGAGTTCGTTACGACGACCACCCACAAAACACTAAGGGGCCCGCGAGGCGGCCTGATCTTGTGTCGTGAAGAGTTTGCTGCAGACGTTGATCGGCGGGTGTTCCCCGGCGTTCAGGGCGGCCCGCTGATGCATGTGATCGCCGCAAAGGCCGTATCTTTCGGCGAAGCTCTCAAGCCTGATTTCAAGACTTACCAGCAGCAGATACTCGCCAACGCGCAGGCTCTCGCCGAAACGCTCAAAGACGCGGGCCTTCGGCTCGTTTCCGGCGGAACTGACAATCACCTTCTGCTTGTTGATGTATTTATGGACGGCAAAGGCATCACGGGCAAAGTCGCGGAAAAGGCCCTCGATGACGTTCACATCACGGTCAACAAGAACACGATACCGTTCGATACGAACAAGCCATTTGTTGCGTCCGGGATCCGTTTGGGAACGCCGGCTCTTACTACGCGCGGTATGAAAGAAGGCGAGATGCGGCAGATCGGGGAAATGATCGCAATGGTCATACGCGAACCTGAGTCAGAGGATGTGAAGCGTACGGTTCGCAACCAGGTCGGCGAATTGACAAGCCGCTTTCCGATGTACGTGGGGCGCTTGAAATAGGATGCCCATTAAGGGGTGTCAACCTTCGCTCTAGTTATCGCGCGGGGGATTGTAAGGGAAGTCACCCCTGATAAACTTCTCGAGCGTCAGATCGGCTTCCTCCGAATCGAACTCTTCGGCTTTACGTGAGAGGGCGATCGTCGCGATCTCAGAATAAAGATCATCCGAAAATAGCGGAACGAGTTCGTCCACAGGGAGCGACATAAGGGCCTCGTATGCAAGGGCCTTTATCGGCTCCGAATCGCACTGGCGGATCACTTCGGCGATCTCGGAAACCGAATACCTTTCGGCCAGGCGCTTGCCAAGCCCATCGAGGCGTGCGTAATCATTGTTCCGTACAGTTCGCTTTGCAAGCTGAATGAATATCTCGGCCGAAGCCGACCTCGTTTCGAGAATTCGAACACATACCGCCGTAAGCTGCGACATCTCGTTCATCTTTGCCGCATCATTCTGAAAGCTGTGCGACTCCGACAGCTCATCGAGCGCAGCAAGAAGAGTACTTAGCTCCAAGTCGGCATGTGCATCGTATGGCGGGCGTGAGGGTTTTGGTGATGCGGACTCGGGAGCCATTTCTCCGGCCAGCATCTCTTTTGTTAAAGGCCGCAGCGTTTCCCATACTTTGGCAACTCTGCCGCCGAGATCCTTTATCATAAAAAAATTGTCAACAATCAGATTTTGAATCCAGTCGCTGGCCTTGTCAAGAAGTTCCGTTCTTTGCGCCGACGGAACCCTTTTTTTGGGTGACCATCTCAAGCATTTTTTGACTGCTGGAATTCAAGCTCTTCCTCAAGGTCGGAGGCATCGTCAACTACGGAGACAAGCGCAAGGGGAGATGGGCCTAGGTAGCGGAGTTCCCACGTCATCGTTCCTGGCCGTGCGGAACGAGTGAACCACGCCGCATCGAGCTTCCAGCGGAGGACGGAGGCGTTATCTGCGAGCGCGGCAATCTCGTTGGACGGCTCGTCTGCAGTCAAAAGGCGAGCGAGTTCCCAGCCGTGCTTTTGATACACGGCGAGCGTATCGCGGAAAGAGTCAAGATCGATCATTTGCCTGTTGGCGCTTCGCTTTCTCGCTTGCCGTGGGATTTTCATTGGCAGCGGGCATCGGGACCCTTTCGATATGAATGTTCGCGTTCCCGTTGGCGTTCGCCATCGGAGCTTCGACCGGCCGCTCACCGGATGCATTTGCTGCCATCTTTTCACGCTGAGAGCGGCCCGGGCCGGGCGATTTGTACGAGCCCTTGAATATATCGCCAACCGCAAGCTTCCAGACGTTATCCTCTTTAATGAAAGGAAGGTCTTCCCAGCTGCTCGATTTCGCGTTCCAAACCTCGACGGCTCCCATATCGCCATTCTCACGCTGGTCGCGGATCGGAGGCAGCGAATCGGCAAATGTCGTCGCCGTGAAGCCGTTGCGGTAAACTTCCTCGACCGGCTTCTGATACTTCTCTGCAGTTGCCGCCGCGAACTGTTCGGTTGCCTTAGTCACGCAGGCCTTGATCGCCTCGGTGTCCTTCGATTTTACTGCCGCGTAAAGTCGCTTGTATGCCTCGGTCGGATTATCGCCGGCCGAACCCGGTGCGGCAGGCGTCGAACTGCAGGCGAAGGCCATTCCTCCGAGGACGAGTGCGAAAAGGCAAAGAAGTATTCTGAGCATAGATATCCCTAATGTCGCTGTTAAGGTTGAAGTATATGTTCCCACGAGGAAAAAGCCAATTTTTACGTTAAAATAATCGTATCAATGAACGCGTTACAGTTTAAGAACGGGCAAGTCAGGCTGGCCGACGTTGCCAAGCCTTCGCGGGCGGATGAGGCCATTGTTCGGGTGCTCCTTTCGGGGATCTGCAATACGGATCTCGAGATCGCGAGAGGTTATGCGGGCTTCGAAGGAACGCTCGGACACGAGTTCGTGGGTGTCGTCGAGGAAGCTCCGGGCCGGAGCGATCTCCTCGGGAAGCGCGTTGTCGGCGAGATAAATGCCGGTTGCGGAAAGTGTTCGTTGTGCCGGGCGCACGACCCGAGACACTGCCCGACGCGCACGGTCCTTGGGATTCACGGAAGGGACGGCGCTCACGCCGAGTTCCTCTCGCTTCCAATGGAGAATCTACTGGCCGTTCCCGACGAGGTGTCGGACGAAGAAGCCGTCTTTGTCGAGCCGCTTGCCGCTGCGTACGGCATTTACGAACAAGTCCCGCTCGGGCACCACACACGGGTCGCGATCATCGGCGATGGCAAACTCGGACTACTTGTCGCCCTGTCGTACGGTGCGACGGCCGGAACCGCGCTCCTTGTAGGCAAACACGATAAGAAGCTTGCGATCGCTCGGAATGCCGGCATCGAAACATGCCTTTTGAAGGATCTTGATCGCTCCGCTAATAATTCCTTCGATGTTGTGGTCGAAGCAAGCGGTTCGGCGTCCGGTTTTGCAACGGCACTCGACCTTGTTCGGCAGCGAGGCAAGATCGTGCTGAAAAGTACGTTCAGCGGCGAACCGACATGGGCGGCGTCGCGAGTTGTCGTGGATGAGATAACGATCGTCGGTTCTCGCTGCGGACGCTTCGAACCGGCGCTTAAACTTCTCGGGCGAGGCAAGCTCGACCTTTCTCCGTTCATCTCTGACGAATTTCGCCTTACCGACGGCGTCCGGGCTATGGAGCGTGCCGCGGAACCGGGCGTTCTGAAAGTCCTCCTTCGGCCATAGCCGGGCCAATTTCTTACAACGCATCTGTTAGAATCAGAATCAGAATTTTGATCGAGGATCTTCAATCTATGCCCCGAATCTTACTGCGCCGGACACACCTTCTTTCGGCTGTTTTGTTTGCATTCCTGTCGGTATCGGCATACTCGCAGGCGGGCAGCGTGCCGCCTTCTTTTGCGGACATCGCCGAGAAGGCCGAGCCATTCGTCGTAAGCATTGAGGCAAAGGGACGCGTCGTTTCGATCCCGCCGTCTGCGGGAACGCCTGATACGGACGACGAGATCCTTGACCTGCTGCGAAGGCAGGGGCCGCAGCGTCCGGTGTATCACGTCGGTAGCGGATTCATCGTCGATAAGTCCGGCTACATTCTTACGAACAATCACGTCATCACGGACAGTTCGCGTCTTACGGTCAAGCTTGAGACGGGAGAAGAGTTCACTGCACAGATCGTCGGAGTCGACGATGAGACCGACCTTGCTGTTCTGAAGATAAACGCAGGCCGTGATCTCCCGACGGCCAGATTCGGTGATTCTGCGAAGATGAAGGTCGGCGATTGGGTGCTTGCGATCGGCTCGCCCTTCGGCCTTGTAAAGAGCGTAAGTGCGGGCATTATCTCGCAGACGGAAAGGGACACGCCTGGTTCATCCGCCTTCCAACGCTTCATTCAGACGGATGCCGTCATCAATCCCGGGAATTCAGGCGGCCCGCTCGTCAATATGCAGGGCGAGGTCATTGGGGTCAATTCGCAGATCGCAACGCAGACAGGTGAATTTTCCGGCGTCGGTTTCGCACTGCCCTCGCGAGAGGCCGAGCGCGTCTATTCGCAGATCGTCGCTTCAGGCAAGGTAAGCCGAGGATATCTCGGCGCCTATCTTGACTCAATAAAACCTGAATTTGCAAAGGTTTACGGCCTTGGCGACCTTCGCGGGGCATTTGTTACCGACATTCGGGACAAAGCGAGTCCGGCGGCGACCGGCGGGTTAAAGGTCGGCGATATCATCGTTGTTTTCAACGGCCGGCCGGTCTTATCGGCGCAGGATCTGATCGACAAGGTCGCGGGCTCGAGTCCCGGGCAGGCGGCCGTGGTCGAACTGCTTCGCGAAGCCGGCGAACGCCTCGAAAAAAAGACCTTTTCGATAAAACTCGGCGAAAGGCCGTCGAGTTCCATTGCGGCCGTCGCGAACGACGGGCGTGTTCTGCCCGTAGATGGAAAACCTGTGCCTGAAAAACCATTTGGGCTGACGGTGAGTACGGTCGCGGCCGCCGGCGAGAAATATAAGGCCTTTGAAGGGAATCCCGGCCTTGTCGTCACGGATATCGATCCGAGCAGTTATATTACGGATGTGCGCGGCTCGACCGGAGTTCCGGCGCTTTCGCGTGGCGATCTTATCCAACGGATAAATAGGTTCCCGGTCGCGGATGCAAAGGCGTTTGCCGATTTCGTATCGAAGCTTAAGGTTGGCGACCCCGTCGTTCTCCAGATCCTGATCTACAATCCTGCCTTGAAGCGAATGCAGACCGGTCTGGTTCAGTTCACGGTGAAATAGGAAGTGTTTCGGCTCGGTTTGGTCTCGGGCCGAGTTCAGTTTGATCGAGGTTTCGGCTAAAATTGGCCTAGACCTCTTTTTTTGGAATTTTTATGGCAACAGCAAAAATGGCAAAGGCAAAACGATCGGCAAAGACGTCGGTCAAGAAGTATGCGAATTACATCGGCGGCGAATGGGTAAGTTCGTCCTCGGGACAGTATTTTGACAACATAAACCCTGCAGATACAACAGATATCGTCGGACGTTTTCCCGATTCGACAGCGGAGGATGTAGATCGTGCCGTCGAGGCGGCAAATGATGCCGCCGTTCGTTGGCGTCGGACGCCCGCACCGCGTCGGGCGGAACTCTTGTTCACGCTCGGCGAGATCCTAAGGGCAAAAAAGGATCGCTTCTCGAGCGAAATGACGCGCGAGATGGGCAAGGTCCTGAAAGAGACCGGCGGCGACGTGCAGGAGGCGATTGACTGCACATATTACACGGCCGGCGAAGGCCGCAGGCTGCACGGCTTCACGACGCCTGCCGAGATGCCGAACAAGTTCGCGATGTGCGTACGGCAGCCCGTAGGGATCTGCGGGCTGATCACGCCGTTCAACTTCCCGATGGCGATCCCATCCTGGAAACTCATTCCGGCTCTCGTCTGCGGCAATACTGTCGTACTGAAATCCGGCGAGGATGTGCCGCTTTCTTCTCTCAATCTCGTGAAAGCGTGCGAGGAAGCGGGAATTCCGAAAGGCGTTGTGAATCTCGTCAACGGAGCACGCGACGCCGGTGCGGCCTTGGTCGCAAATGATGATGTTCGGCTGATCTCGTTCACGGGTTCGACCACGACGGGCAAGAAGATCGCCGAAGCTTGCGCACGCGACAACAAGATCGTTTCGCTCGAAATGGGCGGTAAGAACGCGATCATCGTGATGGATGATGCCGACATCGATAACGCCGTCGAAGGCTCGCTTTGGGGTGCTTTCGGCACGAGCGGCCAGCGGTGCACGGCATCGTCGCGGCTTGTTGTCCACAAGAAGGTCTATAAGAAATTCTGTGCAAAACTTGTCGAGCGAACAAAGGCTCTGCGTGTCGGGAACGGCCTCGATCCGAAAACCGACGTCGGGCCAGTGATCAATGAGCGGCAGATGGAGAAGATCCTTAGCTACATTGAGATCGGTAAGGATCAGGATAAGGCGACGCTCGCCTGCGGCGGCAGCCGCCTGACGAAAGGGCAGTACGCGAACGGCTGGTTCATCGAACCGACGGTCTTCACGGACGTGAAGCCGAAAATGAGGATCGCACAGGAAGAGATCTTCGGGCCGGTCACATGCGTCATTCCGTTCTCGACGCTAGACGAAGCAATAAACATCGTTAACGGCGTCGCATACGGCCTTTCCTCGGCGATCTATACGCAGGACGTGAATCGTGCCTTCTATGCGATGCAGGAGTTGTACACCGGCATTTGCTACGTGAACTCCGCAACGATCGGCGCCGAGGTGCACCTGCCGTTCGGCGGAACCAAAGGTACGGGCAACGGCCATCGCGAAGCGGGGACGCAGGTTCTCGATATCTTCAGCGAGTGGAAGGCCCTCTACGTCGATTACTCTGGCAAGCTGCAAAAGGCTCAGATCGACGAAGTTGAGATCTAATGCCGGAACATTGATGAAAGAGGCCGCCCGATCTTGAATCGGACGGCCTTTTTTTTTCATTGCGGTTGGACGAGCGTCGGGTTAGACCTTTTCCTTTCCGACGCGAAGGTCATTAGTGACCTTGAAAACACCCGGGACGCCGCTTGCAAGGACGTAGATCGTGTCCTTCTGTCCCTGATTCGCGACCCAGCCCTCAAGGCTCACACGGCCGTGTTCGACAATGATCCTAACTGAGGGATTCGGTTCCTGGAAAAGGCCGCCGATCACGGGCTGAGGTGCAAGCGTTGCAAGCATCCGATGCCGAATATGGTCATCGGAGGCGTTGTTCGAGAGGTTCTCGATGTTGTTGACGACGCCGGTCACGCCCGGCAGTTTTTCGACGGCCTTCTTGGCTATCGAAGAGGTCCCGAGCGAGAGCACCTTGCCGGACAACGTGACCTGTCCGCTGTCGTTCAGCGCGAACGAAATGTGGTCGAAAACGCCGTAATTCGGCAGATTCTCGATCGTCCGCATTATCTTTTTCTCAAGTGCCGTAGCCGAACCGGCCGCCGTCTTGGAATTGTTCTGTGCAAATGTGCTGCCTGCGAACGCAAAAAGCGCCGCAATGGTTAGAAATAGTATCGTTTTAGAAAGCTTCATGATGTTCACCTCCTCTCCTTGAAGCGTTCAGGAAAAACGGACGCCCAACGGGAAGTTCAATTATTCGACGCTTCAAACCGCGGAAACGTGGCTTTCTATCGGAAATTATTTTTCACCCAGGCGGCGGAGAGCCTCATATAGTACGATCCCGACGCTTGTGGCGAGATTCAGGCTTCGGACATTCGGGTTCGGCATCGGGATCCGAAGGCTCGTTTCGGGATTCTCGCGGATGAGATCTTCGGGCAGGCCGCGGGTCTCAGGCCCGAAGACAAGACAGTCGCTGTCGCGGTACTCGAAGTCGTTGTGGCTGCGGGCGGCCTTCGTCGATAAATAGACGAAGCGGGATCCTGGAAGCGACGCTCTTAGCCCGTCGAGGTCGATGTGCCGATAGAGCTCGACGAACTGCCAATAGTCAAGGCCGGAGCGTTTCAGTGTGCGGTCGTCCATCCGAAATCCCGTTACGCCGACGATGTGGAGTGCCGTGTTCGTCGCGGCGCACGTTCGTGCGATATTGCCGGTATTCGGCGGAATCTCAGGCTCAAGAAGGGCAATATGCATTGGAGATCGATATTAGAATGTTAGCAGAGAAGGGCGGCCGCGCGGCCTTTTGTGAATAGAGGCTGCATCTTTTTTCTCCGCTTTCTCATCAATAGGTCGGGGCGGTAACGCGGTTGGCGGGCATCTTGAATAAAGAAACGGCCGGACATTGTGTTACAATCCGCATTTCGGAAATTCAACAAGAGGGAATTGTCTTCACCGCAGCGATACGGTGCATCGAATGAGAATCAGAGTCCTATTTTTAATATTCGTCGTGGCGGCGTTCACTTCAGTTGCCGCATTCGGGCAGGAAGCTCAGCCGAGCCCAAGCCCGACACCGGCCGCGGATGAGCCTGCAAAACCTTCTCCGACGCCTGATCTGAAGGCGATCTCGAATAAGCCCGTTACGGCCGATCAGATCGCGGAGACAACGATATTCATCTACGGCCTCGGCGGTGGAAGGCCGCGGCTCGACCAGATCCGGAAGACGACGATCGAGAAAGGCCACACAAAGCATATCGGAGCGGATGGCAAGGTCCAAGAGGGCGATTACGAGACGTCGATAATCCGAGCTTCCGACCTCTACGCGGAAAAGATACGTATGGATCGAAACTTTGCCGATGCCCGATATTCGCTTATCTGGGCGGACGGAAAGACGACGGGCGTTTATGGCACGACGTTCTTTACGCCGGATGACGCGGTCGTTAAGGGTTTTGAGGACGGCATCTTTCGGGGGCTTGAAGCTTTCCTGAGGTACAAAGAGAACGGATCGACGTTGGAACTCGCCGGCCGTGAGAAGGATCTTGGGGTCGAGTATTTTATGGTTGATGTGACAGACAAGTCGGGCCGCAAAACGAGATTCTACATCTCCGTAAAATCTTTCCAGATCAAGATGCTTACATACGAGCAGAACGGAGTTAAATACAAGCGAAAATTCTACGACTACAACTATGTGCAGGGCACGCTGGTCCCATCGCACTCGATCCTCTGGGCTGACGGAAAGGTCGTCGAAGACACGCAGATCAAGTCGATCTCGTTCGGGCAGCAGGTCAATTCTGAGCTCTTTGCAACGAACTAACCGGAAGTTGCTGCAACCTTTTGCACGGTTCGCCGTGCAAACTCTCCAAGACGCGGCTGATGCCGCAGGAGGAGGGAAATGAAATTCAACCTATCATTCTTACGGCCGTTCGCCATCTGCGCGGCGGCCTTTTTGTTTGCCGCTGCGGCATTTGCCCAAGGGACTGCCGGTAAGACGGCCAGCTTTGACCTGACTCTTCAGCTCATCGGTAGCGGCGGTGGAACGAATCCGACGGGCAGCCTTCCCGAAGGTTGGGACAAGGCCTCGAAGGCACTTCGGCCTTTTTTCGCGGACAAGAAATTCGGCACGATCGGCACGTTCCAGGTACGGAGCGCTTCGGGCGGTTCGGTCTCGTATGAAGGCGTTTGGGCTCGACCCGATCTCCAGATCCCGGCTGTCAAATTCTCGTTGCAGCGCATCTCGTTTGAAGACGGCAGGCTTGGATCGAAACAACTTTCGTTCACAATGATCGTCCCGGCGAAGGTGAACGTCGCGCAGCCTGAACTTGGACGTCGCGAGCAGTACGTACGGGTGGATCTGAACGACCTTTCCATCGAGCCGAATTCGCCCACCGTGATCGCGTCGATCGATATTGGGGGCGAATCCGGCCCGGTTTCGTGGTACTCACGGCAAAGCCCGCTCAAGACTAAAAAAACACGATATCTCTTCAGACTTTCGCAACAAACGGGCGGCCTTGCGCGTGAGCAAGTTGAAGCAGGCCGCTTCTTTTAGAGCCGAAGATGGCTTAAATTGTTATGGATGCATGGCACACGACGTTTTTTATACCCGGACAAAGGAGGCCCTTACCTTCCAGATGCCTGAGGAAAAGCGTTCTGACCACGATCTTATTGCGGCCACAAAGAACGGCGACGAAACAGCGTTCGCCGAGGTCGTCTCGCGATACAAAGGCCCGATCACGAACTACCTTTACCGCTTCCTTAACGACTATGAGGAGGCCGTCGATCTCGCACAAGAGACATTTGTCCGCGTGTATTTTGCGATCGACCGCTACCATACGCAGTATGCTTTCTCGACCTATATCTACCGGATCGCGACGAATCTTGCTATAAGCGAGATAAGGCGGCGGAAGCGGCGGCGGTTGTTCTCGATCTCGGGAATATTGGGCGGGGATAGCGAAGAGGCCGTTGAGTTCGAGATCCCGGATGAGCGTACGCGGCCGGACGACGAACTTATTGATAATGAACGTGACCTGCAGATCGCAAAGGCGATCGCGGCTCTTCCGGAGAAATACCGGATCCCGATCATCTTGCGGGACATTCAGGGCCAAACTTACGAGGAGGTCTCTGCCGTTATGGACCTTGGGTTGGGGACGACGAAATCACGGATCAGCCGGGGAAGAGCACTTTTGAAAGAGAGATTGCAGGAATATTTGCAAAAGCAGCAATGAACAGAGAGCCCGAAAATATTGATCTCGATCGCGATGCGGAGATAGCGGATCTGCTTAAAGCGATGCCGTATGCCGAGCCGCCGAAGGATTTTGAATTTCGTGTTTCGGCGCGGATCGCTTCGGCACGTACGGCGGCAAAACCGCGCGGCCTTTTGGGCGCGTTGCGGATCGCGATCCCTGCGGCGGCATTGCTCGCGGTGACGGGCACCGTGTTCGTTCTGAATCCATACTTGGCGGAAACCGATGTCGTATCAAAACCGGCCGAGACAGGGATCGCCTCCGACAAAGGGCCGATGACAGACGTTCGTCCTGCCGTGCCTGAACGTGCTGCCGAGATCCCGCCAACGACCTTCGCATCGAACGGCCCCGCGATCGAGTCGCCGAGGCAGCGTCCGGAAGATCAGCTTCTTGCATCGCGGTCTCACGGGCCCTCAAATGATGAAACAGGCGGGACATCATTTGTAGAATCCGGAACCCAAGGCGTAAAGCTCTACCCGAGCGGGATCGACCCGAACGCAGGTGCCGTGCGGCAATCCGATGGCCTGCCGCAGAAAGGCATTGCGATCCGCGACATCCTCGCACAACTCGGCCTCACGCTCGGCGGCGGCCTTCGAGTCAATGCTGTCAATCCTAACGGCATTGCGGAACGTTCCGGCGTAAGGCTCGGCGACGTGATCGAGTCCTTAAACGGACAGGCGATCACGGACGAAACGATGCTTTTCGGCACTGTGACCGCACGCCGCATCGGCGTTCGCCGTGACGGAAGGCTCGTCGAGCTCTCGCTTGGCCGTTAGTCAGTTCTTTTCAAGCACCGATCTTTTTGTGAATCCATCTTGAGCGATATTTGTCGGATGACGGATCCGTGCGTGTGTTCGTGTATAATTTTCACGACATTGACCTAGCTTCATTCGATTTTCGCTTCTTTGCTTATGAAAAAGATCGCCGCCTTTCTGGCCCTTTCGCTGCTAATTCTCCCGTCGATCGTGTTCGCGCAGTCGGTTTCCGCGGATCTTGTTATCAAGAACGCGAATATCCGCACGATGGACGACAAGCGGTCCGTCGTCCGTTCGATGGCCGTCTTGAACGGACGCATCATTGCACTCGGTAGCGACGATGAGATCAAGCCATTGGTCGGAGCGAAGACACGGGTCATCGACGCCGGCGGAAAGACCGTGATACCCGGCTTTAACGACGCTCACCTTCATTTTACGCCCGGCGGTGAGCAGCTTTCGCTCGTTGACCTTCGCTCTTCGCGTTCGCCGCAGGAATTCGCTCAGCGAATAAAGGATTATGCCGCAAAGCTCAAGGAAGGCGAGTGGATCACCGGTGGGCGTTGGGATCACGAGAACTGGACGCCGGCGAACTTGCCCACTAAGGAGCTCATCGATAGTGTTGTCGCCAAAAATCCCGTTTTTGTGAACCGCCTCGACGGGCATATGGGCGTTGCGAACAGCCTCGCACTCAAACTCGCCGGCATCACCAAGGACACGAAAGACGTCGCAGGCGGCGTGATCGTCCGAGACGCGAACGGCGAACCGACGGGCGTTCTCAAGGACGCCGCGATGGGCCTCGTCGCCAGAGTCATCCCGCCGAGCTCGTTTGCACAACGCCTCGCCGCGGCCGAGGCGGCAACGAATTACGCCGCGAGTCTTGGCGTGACGAGCGCTCAGGATATGCAGGCCGGCAGGAATCTCGCCGTGTACGAAGAGCTGCTTCGGCAGGGGAAACTCAAAACGCGACTTTATGCCGGTGCCGACCTGGCCGACTGGAAAGAGCGGGCTGACGTCGGCATTCGCCACAATTTCGGCGGCCCGATGCTCCGGACCGGAACGTTAAAGGGATACGCGACGGCAGTTTGGGCTCTTCGACCGCCTGGTTCTTTGAGCCGTATTCGGATATGCCTTCGACGAGCGGTGTTCCGAGTGCGGAGATGCCGCATCTCTATGAGTATGTTTCGGCGGCGGATAAGAACGGCCTTCAGGTGATGATCCACGCGATCGGAGCAAGGACGAACGCGACGATACTTGATATTTACGAGCGCGTCGAAAAGGAAAATGGCCCGTCAGATCGACGATTTCGTATCGAGCACGCTCAGCATCTGCGTGTGAGCGACATTCCGCGTTTTGCAAAACTCGGCGTTATCGCGTCGATGCAGCCCGTACATCTGACCGATGACGGACGGTGGGCGGAAAAACGCCTCGGAAAAGAGCGCCTAAAAGGGACCTACGCGTTCAAGTCGCTGATCGAGAGCGGCGCTCACGTCGCTTTTGGAACGGATTGGTCGGTTGCTCCTTTGAACCCGCTTTTTGGTATCTACGCGGCGGTTACCCGACGCACGACCGACGACAAGAACCCCGGCGGCTGGCTGCCGGACGAGAAGATCTCGGTCGATCAGGCGGTTCTATGCTACACGCTTGGGTCGGCGTATGCGGAATATCAGGAGAATGAGAAAGGCACGCTCGAGGTCGGCAAGCTGGCTGACCTTGTGATCCTGTCGGATGATATTTTCGTGATCGATCCGGTCAAGATCGCTGAGGTAAAGGTTTTGAAAACTATCGTCGGCGGAAGCGTCGTTTTCGATTCAGCATCTCAGGCGAAATAGGTTAAAATTCCGGTTTGCCGGAGAAATATTTACTTTATGAAATTCAAAGATATGATCATTCTGGCGAGTTTGGTCCTCGCCATTTCAGTAACTGCGTTCGGCCAGGAAAAGGGTATGCAGGGAATGGAAGGCGCCAAGAAGCGACCGAAGCCGACAAGACGGCCGTTATCCCGACCGACGGATGGCTTAAACGCGGCGACGCGATCGGCAATTCGAAAAAGGTCTCGCTTTCTAAAGCCCTTGCAAAGCCTGCGAAATATGCGGGCAAAAAGGTCATTATCGAAGGCGTGGTCGTCCGCTCCTGCAAGTCGGAAGGCTGCTGGGCCGAGGTCGCCGAAAAGCAGGGCGAAAAGAGCGTTCGCGTCAAGATGAAAGGCCATTCGTTCTTCATTCCGCTCCAATCTGCAGGTGCTGCGGCTCGCGTCGAAGGTGAGTTCAAGGTCAAGACGCTTACCAAGGCCGAGGTCGATCATATGATCGAGGAGGACGGCGCAAAATTCGAGAACCGCAACACGGACGGTACGGTGACCGAAGTTTCGTTCGAAGCAACGGGCATCGAGCTCAAACGCAGCTAGGCGCTACTTTTTTTTACGAATACAAGCGGCGGACGGTTTCGGTCGATCAGGCCGGACGGCCGCCGTTTCTCGCGTTCGGTGAGCGCGTCCGCTCGCGATCTTGCTGTTCGCGATGTGGACTTGACGGGCCCGTTCTGTAAGAATGGCATTGCATTTTGTTTCTTTGGACGCATTCGCGTCGGTTCTCGAGGCAAAACTGTATCGGACGAATGATCGCAACGAATCTCCAAGGGTTTGAGGCCCTCCCGCAAAATATTCATTCCTATTGTCTTGAGTCGTTCCGACGACGGGAAGATCGGCCGGTCGTCGGCGTAAAGGACGGCGCTGAATGGAAGTATCTCTCGGGCGCGGATGTCATCGAGAGGACACGTCGATATGCCGCGGGCCTTCTCGCTTGGGGGATCGAAGCGGGCGACCGGATCGCGATCATTTCGGAGAATCGGCCTGAATGGTCGCTCGTCGATCTGGCGATCTTGAGCGTCGGCGCCGTAAACGTCCCGATCTACACGACGCAGGCCGTCGATCAGATCCGTTACATTTTGGATAATTCGGGATCGCGTATGCTTTTCGTCTCCGGAGAAAAGCTTTGGAAACATGCAAAAGAGGCGGCGATCTCGTGCGAATCACTTCAAAAGATCGTCTTTTTTGAGGATGCGATGAGCGACGGAGCGCGCACCGCGCATCTTTCCGAGCTTGAGGACGCGGGCCGTAAGTTCCTAAGCGAGACGCCGGAACTTCTCGACGAAAAGACCGACGCGGTCGAGCCTTCTGCCCTTGCGACGATCATATACACTTCCGGCACGACCGGAACTCCGAAGGGCGTGATGCTGTCGCACGATAATTTCGTCTCGAACATCACGTCGATCTCGAAAGGCCTGCCGATCACAAAGAAAGACCGCAGTCTCGCCGTTCTTCCGCTTTCGCATATCTTTGAGCGAACGGTCTTTTACGTCCTGGCGGCAAACGGTGTGCTCGTGCATTACTGCTCGGCGTTCGAGCAGCTCGGGAACTACCTCAAAGAGGTGCGTCCGACAATAATGACGGCCGTGCCGCGGCTTTTTGAACAGGTCTATCACAAGATCGTTAAGAAGGGTTCGAATGTCGGCGGCGTTAAGGCGAAGCTTTTCGATTGGTCGCTCGGCATCGGGCAGGCGTACTGGGCATTTAAGGACAGCGGCGAACGCGTGCCGGCCTCGCTTGCGGCAAAGCATCTGGTCGCCGATCGGCTTGTATTCTCGAAATGGCGCGAAGGCGTCGGCGGCGCGTTGAGATTCTTTGTGTCAGGCGGAGCTCCGCTTTCACGAAAGCTGAGCTACGCATTCTGGGCCGCGGGAATACCGATCCTGCAGGGCTATGGGATGACCGAGGCGTGCATCACTTCGGCAAATCGTCCCGAAGACAACAAGGTCGGGTCGATCGGGCGCCCGTTCGACGGCATCGAGATGAAGATCGCCGAAAAGGACGGCGAGGTGCTGATCCGAGGGCGGAACGTGATGCTCGGCTATTACAACGACCCCGAAAATACGGCTGCTGCTATCGATGAAGAAGGCTTCTACCACACCGGCGATGTCGGCTACACGGACACCGACGGGCATTTCTACATTACCGACCGCCTGAAAGACCTTTTTAAGCTCTCGAACGGTAAATACGTCGCGCCGCTCCAGGTCGAAAGCCTTTTAAAGCAAAGTCCGCTCGTTTCGCAGGCGATCGTGGTCGGTTCCGGCCGCAAACAGGTCGGGGCTCTCGTCGTCCCGGATTGGGAAGCGTTAAAGGACGAAATGAAGAAGGCCGGTGCCGATGTTTCGCGTACGCGCGAGGAACTTGCCGCTGATCCGGCTTTTGTAAAACGCGTACAAAAGGACGCCGTCGATCTTACCCGCGAACTCTCGGATTTCGAGCGCGTTAAACGCGTTGCCCTCCTTCCCCGCGAATTCTCGATCGACAAAGGCGAAATGACCCCGACGCTGAAGATCAAACGAAGCGTCGTCGATGAAAAATACGGCGAGATCATCGACGAGATCTGCGGTTAAAAAAAAGTGCTTGACTTTTTTTGTGGGGGGGGGGTAGTCTATGCGCATCAAAACAAAAATAGATGGCCCTCACGATACCAACGTTCGTAAAAAGTCTCGACATTCTCGCTAGCATCGCGATAATTATCGCGGCCGGACTTTTACTGCACGGGAGCAAACGGTCTTCCGCCTTGCTTCTAAGAACGCAGATGTTCTCCTGGAAAACCATTTTGTTCGCCATCCTGTGGCTACTGCTTCTATTCACTGCCGATGGCAGTGCGCAGGTCGAAGTTGTTCAGGTACGAACAGACCTTACGATCGTCTCGTTGAGTGTGACAGACAGGGATGGACGGTATATTTCGGGTCTCGGGAAGGGTGATTTTAGGATCTACGAGAATGGTGTTGAGCAGAAGGTCGAGTTCAGTGAGCCGGTCACGACACCATTCACAGTATTTTTTCTTTTCGAGACCAGCAGGCCAATGCGGGGTTATCTGGATGAACTTGTGAAAGCGGCGAATACCTTTACAGCCCAACTGCGGCCCGATGATGCGATAGCGGCAGCCTTTTTTGACGATGACGGAAATATCCATATGCTCTTGAAGCCAACAAAGAGGAAGGACTTCACTGAGTTTGTTGATGTTGTTGAATCGGGAAAAGATGGATATCTCAATACGACAACATTCGACGCCGTCCAAAAGGGTTTGGATTTCCTGAATTCGATAGACGGAAAAAAGGCGCTGATACTTTTTTCTGACGGTGAGCAGTTCGGACGGCATGCGTCGGCGAAAAGTAATCTTCGAGATGCTGAAGAACAAGAGGCGGTCATCTACACGCTTCAGTTCGGTGAGTATCCGCGTTACGACCCTACCTTTTCAAAGGTCGTTGTTGACCCTGGACAACTCGGAGCTCGCCGTGAGTATTATCCCGGAATCGGGAATAAGGCGATCGAGAGACTGAAAACGCGCGTGAGCCTCTATATGAAAGGGCTTGCTGAGCGAACGGGCGGACGTAGTTACCGGATCGACAAAGTCGAGGATCTCGCGGGAACATTTCGTTCGATCGCAGAAGAACTTGGCACGACCTACCGGCTTGGATATTCGCCGATTTCGCCTCCCAAAGACGGAGAGAAAAGAACGATCTCAGTGAAAGTAGATGTTCCAAATGCTACAGTTCGATCGCGGCGTGAAGTTGTTTACCAAAGGACGGATCGGCTTCGTAAATAGCTTCGGTCCGCACACTTTCAGTGGCCGAGATGAGACCTGATATCTGGAATGCCGTAAGATCGACAGCGCCGTTGCAATGGATGCTGCTGCCAGTCTGCGCGTTGGGGATCTTCGTTGGATCGGTGTGTCCACAGGAGACCATAAGGGTCGATACCGATCTCATTCGCGTTCCCGTTGTCGTCTTCGATCGGGATGGCCGCTATATCCCAAACTTGAAGAAAGGGGATTTTGCGGTCTTAGAGGCCGGGAAGCTGCAGGAGATCGACACTTTTTCCACCGTTGACGAGCCGATAACGGTATATTTGCTGCTTGATACGAGCGGTACTATGCGGCCTTTTATGGACGACCTTGGCCGAGCGGCTGGGATCTTCATGAGTGCTCTTAGACCTTCCGACCGGCTGTTCTTCAGCATTTTTGCGGACGGTGAGGTCTCTCTGATCAAGAACGAGCCGATCGAAAAGCTGCTCAAGGTAAACAAGGTAATTGCAATTCGTCCGCTTGCTAGCAAGGCAACCTTCGTATATGACGCGGTTGACGGCGTATTGAAACGATTTGCATCAATAAAAGGCCGCAAAGCGATCATTCTCTTTTCCGACGCATTGAGCGACAGCCGAAGGGCGACGGCCGCGGATAATTTCCGGGATGCCGAAGAGCAGGATGCGCTGATCTACACGGTCCGTTACGGCGATGTGACCAGTCGGCCCGAGTGGGTGGCGGCACGAAGTGTGCAAAAGCAGGTTGCGGAAAGCCATCACTCAATTCTTCATCAGGATAGGGTCGAGCAGATCGTGCCGTGGTGGGATGTCGAGGCTGTTGGGGATGGAAAGCTTAAGAGGAAAGAGTTGGAAGCTCAGAAGCAGCGGACAAAAGGCTATATGGACACGCTGGCTGCAAGAACGGGCGGACGGAGCTTTGAGATCGACAAGATCGAGGATCTGGCGGGGGTATTTGAGCAGATAACCCTTGAACTCCGACGAACATACACGCTGAGCTACTATTCGAACTCGGACTCAGGTCCAGAGAGGCGAAAACTTGAGGTAAAAGTTAACGTCCCAAATGCGGCCGTCCGTGCAAAGCGTGAGGTCATTATTGCTCACGCTAAACCTGCTCCCTAGCTCCGAAAGCTGATGTTTATCCAGCCTCGGTCCTGGTTATGCCGTGTGCCCCGTTTTTCTACCCACGCTGCCTTGACACCCTCCCGGTTTATTCGTAATATCTAAAGTTTCGGACTTTGACGGCCCGGGAGTCCTGCGTGTTGTTTTGTGGTATGCAGGGCATTTTGCTTGAAAATCGAACAGGAATTGTAGCGTAAATGGACGCATGGACACCCGTGCTCCGGGCTTCGAAAAAGGAAACTTCTCTTTAAATACCACGCCACAGCAAAGTGAGATTCGAGAGTATATAAAAGGTTTATTTAATTCATTCAGCAATAGTTGCTGCTTGAGCTAACTGCCGGAACGTGATCCGGCAAGAGTCAGGTAAGACGGTAGTTTTGCCATTTGTTTGTTTGGTGGAGAACCACCCTGGCCGCTGGCGGCCACCCCTCCTTTGTAAGGAGGGGAGTTAAGAGAAAGCGGCCGCCTGGCGGCCACGCCTCCTTCGTAAGGAGGGGAGTTAAGAGAAAAGCGGCCGAGACGGCCACGGAAAAAGGAAAGTTAAGGCGAAAGCGTATGCCGACAATTAACCAATTAGTTCGAAAGGGACGACAACGGGTGCAGTACAAGACCGCTAGCCCGGCCCTGCAGGCAAACCCGCAAAAACGCGGCGTTTGCACACGCGTTTACACTTCGACCCCGAAAAAGCCGAATTCGGCTCTCAGAAAGGTCGCTCGTGTCCGCTTGACGAACCAGATCGAGGTCACGACCTACATTCCCGGTATCGGCCACAACTTGCAGGAGCACTCGATCGTGCTTATCCGCGGCGGCCGCGTGAAGGACCTTCCGGGCGTGCGTTATCACGTTGTCCGCGGAACGCTTGACGCATCGGGCGTCGCAAACCGCAATCAGGCCCGCTCAAAATACGGTGCAAAGAGGCCGAAAGGAGCGAAATAAAGATTTATGCCAAGACGCAGAGTTGCAGCAAAAAGAGAGATCCTTCCGGACCCGATCTACAACAGCATTGCCGTTACGAAGTTCATTAACGGCCTGATGTGGCAGGGAAAGAAGACCGTCGCCGAGCAGATCTTTTACGGCGCGATGACGAAGATCGGCGAAAAGACGGGCGAAGAACCGCTCAAGGTCTTCAAAAAGGCCCTGGAGATCGTTGCCCCGACCCTCGAGGTCAAGTCGCGGCGTATCGGTGGTGCGACCTATCAGGTCCCGCTCGAAGTTTCCCGCGACCGCCGGAATACGCTCGCGATCCGCTGGATCGTTTCGAACGCCCGCAATCGTAGTGAAAAGACGATGGAGGACCGCCTTGTCGGCGAGATCTTGGATTCGACGAACGGCCGCGGCGGCGCCCTGAAGAAGAAGGACGACGTCCACCGTATGGCTGAGGCGAATAAGGCGTTCGCTCATTACCGATTTTAGTGAGATTTAACCGCAGAGGCAGCGAGGAGCGTCGAAATGCACCTCGCCGAGTATTTGATGCTCTCGCGGCAGGACTTTAGAAATGGCTAACATTAGCTTAGAAAAATTTAGGAACATCGGGATCATGGCCCACATCGATGCGGGCAAGACCACGACATCCGAGCGCATTCTGTTCTACACCGGTGTTTCCCACAAGATCGGAGAGGTCCACGAAGGGACCGCGACGATGGACTGGATGGAGCAGGAGCAGGAACGCGGCATTACGATCACGTCGGCCGCAACTACCTGCTTCTGGAAGCGGAACGGCGTCGAGCACCGCATCAATATCATTGATACGCCGGGCCACGTCGATTTCACGATGGAGGTCGAGCGTTCGCTTCGCGTCCTTGACGGCGCGGTTGCCGTATTTGACGGCGTTGCAGGCGTTGAGCCGCAGTCAGAGACCGTTTGGCGTCAGGCAGATAAGTACGGCGTTCCGCGTATTTGCTTTATCAACAAGCTCGATCGTGCCGGTGCTTCTTTTGAAAGAAGCTTTAACTCGATCCTGACCCGCCTTGGTGCAAATGCGGTCGCTCTGCAGATCCCGATCGGTGAGGAAGATCACCTCAAAGGCGTCGTCGACCTTATTGCGATGAAAGGCCTCGTCTGGAATGACGAGACAAAAGGCGCCCAGTATCAGGAGGTCGATATACCGGCCGAGCTCGTCGATTCTGCGAAAGAGTGGCGAGAAAAGCTCGTCGAGGCGGCCGCAAGCGTCGATGACGACCTGATGATGAAGTACCTCGAAGGCGAGGAGATCTCCGAAGCCGAGGTCCGCAAAGCCCTCCGAAAGGGGACTTTGGAGCTCAAGATCGTCCCCGTCGTCACCGGTTCCGCATTTAAGAATAAAGGCGTTCAGACGCTTCTTGACGCCGTTGTTGATTACCTCCCGAGCCCGCTCGATATTCCCGCAGTTGAGGGGACAAATCCGAAATCCGATGCTGTCGAGACCCGTGCTGCGGACGCGAAAGAACCTTTCTCAGGCCTCGTGTTCAAGCTCATGGCCGACAAGCACCTCGGACAGCTTGCCTTCGTGCGTATCTATTCGGGTACCGTGAATTCGGGGTCTTACGTTTACAACACGATCAAAAATTCGAAAGAACGTGTCGGCCGCCTGATGCTTATGCACGCTAATAAGCGTGAGGATGTTGAATCCGCGAGTGCTGGTGAGATCGTTGCGATCGGCGGTATGAAGAGCGTGACGACGGGTGACACGATCTCTGACGAAACGAAACAGATCGTTCTCGAATCGATGGAGTTCCCGGATCCTGTTGTTCGCGTCGCCGTCGAACCGAAAACGCGTGCTGATCAGGACAAGATGGGCGTTGCTCTTAACCGGCTTGCTCAGGAGGATCCGTCATTTCAGGTCTCAACGGATCACGAGACCGGCCAGACGATCATCGCCGGAATGGGCGAGCTTCACCTTGAGATCATCGTCGATCGTATGAAGCGCGAGTTCGGCGTCGAGGCGAACGTCGGCAAGCCGCAGGTCGCGTACCGCGAAACGATCACGATGCCGGCGGCCGGTAAAGAGATCTTCAAGAAACAGTCGGGAGGCCGCGGCCAGTTCGGCCACGTCGAACTCGAGATCGAGCCCGCACCGGGCGAAGGTTTTGTCTTCGAGGATAAGATCACGGGCGGCGCGATCCCGCGTCAGTTCATCAAGCCGGTTTCCGAGGGTATCCAAGATGCTATGCGTCGCGGTTTCCTTGCGGGCTACGAGCTGGTTGACGTAAAAGCGAGCCTCGTGTTCGGTTCGTACCACGAAGTTGACTCGGATGAGCGTTCGTTCCACATCGCCGGTTCGCTTGCGTTCCAGGATGCCGTTAAGAAGGCAAAGCCTGTACTGCTCGAGCCGATCATGCGTGTCGAGGTCGTAACGCCGGAAGAGTATATGGGCTCGGTCAATGGCGACCTTAACCGCCGCCGCGGCCAGATCGAGAAGATGGAGCCGCGTCCGGGCAATGTTTCGGTCGTGACCGCATTCGTCCCGCTTTCGGAGATGTTCGGTTATACGACCGACCTTCGCTCCGCGACGCAGGGACGGGCGACATCGTCGATGCACTTTGAGCGTTATGCCGAAGCGCCGAGAAATGTTGCTGAAGAGATCATTGCCAAGGTCAAAGGGGCAAGCAGTTAAGAAAAGGGATGAAGGGTTGAAGGAAAAGTCTTCAGTCCCTTCTCATAAATTAAGAAAACAGGGAACTTAAAATTATGAGCAAAGAGAAATTCGATCGTAGTAAGCCGCACGTGAACATAGGGACGATCGGCCACGTGGATCACGGGAAGACGACGCTGACGGCGGCGATCACGAAGGTATTGGCAAAGCACAATCCGAAGATCACGGTGAGGGCGTTCGATTCGATCGACAACGCACCTGAAGAGAAGGCGCGTGGCATCACGATCGCGACGAGCCACGTAGAGTACGAGACGGCGAACCGTCACTACGCACACGTTGACTGTCCGGGCCACGCCGACTACGTGAAGAACATGATCACGGGAGCGGCACAGATGGACGGGGCGATCCTCGTTGTGGCCTCTACGGACGGCCCGATGCCGCAGACGCGAGAGCACATCCTGCTTGCACGTCAGGTGGGCGTGCCCGCGATGGTCGTGTTCATGAACAAGGTGGACATGGTCGATGACAAGGAGCTGCTTGAATTGGTCGAGATGGAAGTGCGTGAGCTTCTCTCGAGCTATGAGTTCCCGGGCGATGATATCCCTGTGATACAGGGGTCCGCATTGAAGGCACTCGAAGGCGATGCCGAATGGGAAGCGAAGATCGATGAGCTGATGCAGGCAGTGGATGACTACATCCCGACGCCGGCACGCGAGACGGACAAGCCCTTCCTTATGCCTGTCGAGGACATCTTTACGATCCAGGGACGCGGCACGGTCGCGACCGGCAGGATCGAGCGCGGCGTCATCAACGTCAACGAGCCTGTGGAGATCGTCGGCATCCGCGAGACGAAGAACACAGTGGTAACGGGCGTCGAGATGTTCAAGAAGCTGCTTGACAGCGGAATGGCAGGCGACAACGTCGGGCTTCTGCTCCGGGGCGTCGACCGTAAGGAGATCGAACGCGGCCAGGTCATCGCAAAGCCCGGTTCGATCACGCCGCACACGAAGTTCAAGGCCGAAGCATACGTGCTCACAAAGGAAGAAGGCGGCCGACACACGCCGTTCTTTACCGGCTACCGCCCGCAGTTCTACTTCCGTACAACGGACGTGACGGGCGTTGCGAACCTGCCGGCAGGCGTCGAGATGGTGATGCCCGGCGACAACATCCAGATGGAGATCGAGCTTATCGCCCCGATCGCAATGGAAAAGGGACTTCGGTTCGCTATCCGCGAAGGCGGCCGCACCGTCGGTGCCGGCACCGTCTCGGAGATCGTGGAATAAGAGGGATCAAGGTCGAGCAGGCCGGAGTCGCGAACGGATATGTTCCGAAGGCCGGCCTTCGAATTTTGACTGAAGTAATATGCCTAGAGATAACATCATTTTGCAGTGCACCGAGTGCAAAGAGCGGAATTACGTAACGACGAAGAACAAAAAGAACACGCCGAACAGGCTTGAACTCAATAAATTCTGCCGTCGCTGCCGCTGCCACCGACTGCACCGCGAAAATAAATAGCGGACGATCCGCGGACGTTCCTGTCCGCCGGTCCCGACAGAGGGGTATGGTGTCAATGGTTAGCATGGAGGTCTCCAAAACCTTAGGTCCGGGTTCGAATCCTGGTACCCCTGCCATTGCAATAGATAAAGGACACGCGTCGAGGCGAGGCCTCAATGCGGGTTCGGAAGGAGAGAAATAAGGTGTCCGAAGCTGTCGCGCAAGCGCCCAAGAAGGAAAAAGAGGGTATCGGCGTTTTCATCAAAGAAACACGCGCCGAGCTCGATAAGACGACATTCCCCGACCGGGAAGAGGTTCGCAATACGACGCTCGTTGTCATTGTAAGCGTTATCTTCTTCGGGCTTTATCTCTTCGTGGCCGATTATGTCTGGGTGTATCTGCTTGAGGGCCTGACGTGGCTGATAAACAAGATCGCGGGGATCTGATTAAGGATATTTGAAATGAAGCAGTGGTTCTTTATCCACACATATTCGGGGCACGAGAATAAAGTGGTCGAAAGCCTCAACGCTCGTATCCGCGATATGGAACTTGCAGAGCAGATCACGGGCGTTCTGCTGCCGAAGGAGAAGGTCGTCGAGCTCCGCGGCAACAAGGAATACGTCTCCGAGCGTATGTTCTATCCCGGTTATGTGCTCGTCGAGATCGAATGTGATGAGAAGGGAAAGATCCCCGATAACGTGTTTCACGCGATCAAAGCGACGCCTAAGGTCACGGGATTCCTGGGCGGCAAGCAGCCGACGCCGCTTAGCCAGGCCGAGGTCGATCAGATCGTACTGAATATCGAGGCGGCGACCGAAAAGCCGAAGCCGAAGTTCACCTATCAGGTCGGCGAGGTCGTACGCATCAAGTCCGGGCCGTTCGCGAGCTTTACGGGCAAGGTCGAAGAGGTCAATGAGGACAAGGCCGTCCTGAAGGTCTCGATCACGATCTTCGGCCGCTCGACGCCTTATGAATTGAGCTTCCTAGAGGTCGAGAAGGTTACCTTCGCTGAGGAAGAGTAGCGGAGAGCGGACACTCTTGTCCGCGTAAGTGCCGTCGGCGGCACGAAGGAAATTTTGAGATAGCGGGTCGGGAGACCGGCGAGACGGACAAGAGTGTCCGAGTTCCATTATGGCAAAGAAGATAGAAGGTTACATCAAGCTGCAGATACCGGCCGGTAAGGCCAACCCTGCACCGCCGATCGGGCCGGCACTCGGCCAGCACGGCGTTAACATTATGGAGTTCTGCAAGGCTTTTAACGCCAAAACGCAGAACGACGATCCGGATATGAAGATCCCGGTCGTGATAACGGTCTATGCGGACCGCTCGTTCACTTTCGAGACGAAAACGCCGCCCGCGGGCGACCTTCTCAGAAAAGCGGCCGGCATCGCGAAGGGTTCGGGCAAGCCGAATCGTGAAAAGGTAGGCAGCATCTCACGCGACAAGATCCGCGAGATCGCCGAAAAGAAGCTGCAGGACCTGAACACCACGAATATCGAGGCCGCGATGCGTACCATCGAGGGCACTGCGAGATCGATGGGACTGACGGTCGAAGGCTAAGGCGACAACAACGCCAAAAGCCGAAAATTTTGAAAGGGAGGGAATTTAAGGTTCCCGTTAGCACCTGGAGGTAAAATGAAACACGGTAAGAAATACCTTGCCGCACTCGAGAAGATCGAGGCGGGCAAGAAATACTCACTCGACGAAGCGATCGGGAAACTCAAAGAGATCGCTTTTGCAAAATTCGACGAAACAATTGAATTGACGATGTGGCTCGGCGTCGATCCGCGAAAGGCGGATCAGCTCGTGCGCGGAACGGTCGTTCTGCCGCACGGACTTGGCGGCGCCGCCAAGAAGGTCGTTGTCGTGGCACAGGGCGACAAGATCAAAGAGGCTGAAGAGGCAGGTGCCGATATTGCCGGCGGTGATGACATCGTCGAGAAGATCAAAGGCGGCTGGCTCGATTTCGACGCGCTGATCGCGACGCCCGATATGATGGGCAAGGTCGGACAGCTCGGAAAGCTCCTCGGACCACGCGGCCTGATGCCGAACCCGAAAACGGGAACCGTCACGATGGACGTCAAGACCGCCGTCGAAGAAACAAAGGCCGGTAAGGTCGAATATCGCGTCGATAAGACGGGCGTCATCCATTCGCCGGTGGGCAAGGTCTCGTTCGACCCTGCCAAACTCGAAGAGAACACGCGCGTCCTTATCAATGCCGTTATGAAGGCAAAGCCCACCACGGCAAAAGGACGCTATTTGAAGAAGATCAATCTCGCGGCAACGATGAGCCCGGGCGTGCTTCTTGATGAATTGGCATACGCCTAAGGCTTTTGGAGTGTTGCAGAGCCCCGCACGTAAGACAAGGGCTCAACTAGAACGATGAAATCGAGAGAAACAAAACAGAACGATCTTAACGCGCTGGCCGAATCCTTAAAGGCTTCGAAGTCCGCGATGATCGTCAGCTTTAACGGGCTTACCGTACAAAAAGATCAGGAATTCCGCGAGCAGATCCGTGCCGCGGGCGGCCGATATCAGGTCGTAAAGAATACGCTTGCTCGCATCGCAGTAAAAGGCACGCCTTACGAAGAAGTTTCGGGCGACCTTAAGGGCGTGACGGCCCTTGCATGGACGGATAACGATCCGGTCGTGCTTTCAAAGGCCGTTTCGAAGTTCGTTGCCGACAACGCCGATCATTACACGTTCAAGTCGGGCGTCGTTGACGGCAAGGTCGTGAGCCTCGCCGAGCTTAAGGTGATCGCAAGCCTGCCGAGCAAGGAAGAGCTCATTTCGAAGCTTCTTTATGTGCTCAACGCACAGGCACAGCGTATCGTTACGGTCATCAACGCGGTGCCGCGTGACCTTGCGGTCGTGATCAAGCAGATCGGTGAGCAGGAAGGCCGTGCGGCAGGAACGCCGGCACCCGCAGCTGCGGAAGAAGCTGCCCCGGCGGCCGAAGAAGCTGCCCCGGCGGCCGAAGAAGCTGCTCCTGCGGTTGAAGAAGCTGCTCCTGCGGTTGAAGAAGCTGCTCCTGCGGTTGAAGAAGCTGCTCCTGCGGCCGCGGAGGCTGCTGCGGCGGCCGAAGAAGACGTTTTGGAGATCGCCCCCGAAGCAAATGCTGAGGAGAAGGCGGAATAAGAGATCTAGGCCTGGAAGTTTAGGCCTAAAAAGCCGTACTCAAGGTAAAACGAGCCAAAGTGATTGTCAGGTCGCGGCGGCTTCGGATACGAGAAGAAAGGTGATGCAGCCCGTTCGCATCGTGTCCCTGGGTTCTAGCGGCAAAATGCAGTAGATCGCGGGCGTGGCAGTCCGGAAACGGCGGTACCGCGGTCGAATGTTTACTAACACAAGAACCCTAAATAGGAGATAGATAATTATCATGGCAGTTACAAAAGACGATGTTGTTGAGTATTTGAAGGGTATGTCGCTTCTCGAAGCGTCGGAGCTCGTCAAGGAACTCGAAGAAGTGTTCGGTGTTTCGGCAGCCGCAGCGGCGGCTCCCGTGATGGTCGCAGCGGCCGGTGCCGGTGCTGGCGACGGTGCTGCCGCAGCCGAAGAGAAGGATTCGTATGACGTGATCCTCGCATCGGCCGGCGGCAATAAGATCGGCGTCATCAAGGTCGTTCGCGAGATCGTCGCGGGCCTTGGCCTTAAGGAAGCGAAAGACCTCGTTGACGGTGCTCCGAAACCGCTCAAGGAAGGCGTTTCCAAGGCAGAAGCCGACGAGATCAAGGCAAAGCTTACCGAAGCAGGCGCGACCGTCGAGGTCAAGTAGCTTCGTTCTGCTTTCGGGCAGAGTGAGTTCGAAACGGCCGGGCTTCCCCGAGGAATTGGGGAGGTTCGGCCCGCTCAGACATCCGGAAAGCAGCGTTCCGGCCTTGCAGAAGGCCGAAGGCCGCGGTACATACCAAAATTCGGTATTGCTTTATCCGGTCGGGTCTGTTATGATAACAGGTTCCGCACTCTGACGTGGCTTCGAGGGTGGTTTTCCGGCATTTTGCCGGTGCGGCGGCGGCGGCCTGAGAGGGCGTGTCTTTGCCAATGGTTCTTTATGAGGCCGATCTTTTTCGCCTCAACAATGGAGAGTAGGTGTCCCTTTCATCGGCACGCTCGGTAATTTGGAACAGTATTTTTACTGCTTATAAGCGGTCTGGGCAAACTTTGCTCATGGCCGCATTTGGCGTCTCTTAACGCAAGGCTCGATAAGAGGCCCGAACCGGACCGACAGCACTCTTTGGCAGGTATCGTAGCAATTGTCCGGTGCAAATTGCAATAGGTTTTTTAATAGCCCGCTTTTAGACATATGATCAACAATCCTCTTCAGAACAACACTTCGGGACTCGGACGGCGGACAAGCCAGTCGCCGGATCGTGTGGATTTTTCGAAGATCTACACGACCGCACAGATCCCGAATTTGATCGAGGTACAACGTGAATCGTACAACCGATTCCTGCAGATGGACCTGATCCCGGAAGAGCGCGACTACGTCGGGCTTCAGTCGGTCTTCTCGTCGATCTTTCCGGTCTCGGATTTCCGCGAGACGGCAACGCTCGAGTATGTCGAGTATCAGATCGGCAACTGGCAGTGCAAATGCGGCAATCTCGAAGGCCTCGAACACCTTCGTGCCAACTGTAAGAACTGCTCTGCGAAGATCAAGGTCGATCCGTTCAATCCGGCAGAGGTCCTGTGTACGAATTGCGGCACGTTCAACGCCGTCCGCCCGAATCTCTGCAACAACTGCGGCGAACCGGTCGGCCTGAAACACAAACACGATCAGCAGGAATGTCAGGAGCGCGGTATGTCCTACAGCGTGCCGCTGAAGGTCAAGATCCGCCTGACGGTCTATGACAAGGATCCTGACACGAACGTCGCGACGGTCCGCGATATCAAGGAAGAGGACGTTTTCTTCGGCGAGATCCCGCTGATGACCGACAACGGAACGTTCATCATCAACGGTACTGAGCGCGTGATCGTTTCGCAGCTTCACCGCAGCCCGGGCGTTTTCTTCAAGGGCGACCGCGACGAATTCCTTGCGAAGATCATCCCGTACCGCGGTTCGTGGGTCGAATTCGAATACGACCAGAAGGGGATCCTGCACGCGCGTCTCGGCAAGAGGAAGATCGTTGCGACCGTGTTCCTTCGCGCACTCGGCCTGTGGCTCAGCCCGCAGATCGATATGAAGACCGTCTCGGACAACATCCTTGAAGAGGTCGTAAAGAACGCCGAATACAGCAATTCGAGCATCCTGAAGCTCTTTTACACGACCGACACCGTCTCGGTCGAAAAAGGCAAGTTCTATTTCAAGGTCGAGAAGTCCGGCAATACGAACCTTGTCGGAATGCGGGCCGATGAGGACATCAAGGACAAGAAAGAGGATGTCGTACGCTCGGGCAAGAAGGTCACAAAGGCCGGCCTTGCCGATCTGCGTCGCCTGAAAACGGGCCGCGTCCGCGTAATGGCGGCAGACCTTGACGGGGCGTTCGCGCTTGACGACATCGTAAATACCGAGACAGGCGAGGTCGTGATCGAGGCGAACTCCGAGATCACGGCAGATAAACTGCAGGAGATCGTTGCGAACGGTATCGATACTTTCACGGTCTTCTTCCCGAAACGTGACGTCATCGGCGAGGTCATCTCGGCAACGCTCAAGAAGGATCCGATCGGCAAACCCGTCGATGCTCTCCTTGAGATCTACCGAAAGATGCGCCCCGGCGATCCGCCGACCGTACCGACGGCTTACCGCCTTCTGGAAGGAATGTTCTTTGATGCGCGGCGGTTTGACCTCTCGCGGGTCGGACGCCTGAAATTCAACATCAAGATGGGCCGCGAAGAGCGCGACCGCCTGACGGATCCGCTTCTTGCTCCGACCGATTTCATCGACGTTGTCACATATCTGCTCAAGATGAAGCGCGACAGCGAGAATTATATCCAGGATGACATCGACCACCTCGGCAACCGCCGCGTGCGTGCCGTCGGCGAGCTTCTTGAGAATCAGTTCCGCATCGGCCTCGAGCGGATGGAACGCGCCATCAAGGAAAAGATGTCGATCCAGCAGGATATGAATACGACGATGCCGCGCGACCTCGTCAACGCGAAGCCCGTGACGGCCGCGGTCCGCGAATTCTTCGGTTCATCGCAGCTCTCGCAGTTCATGGATCAGACGAACCCGCTCTCCGAGATCACGCACAAACGACGTCTTTCGGCCCTTGGGCCGGGCGGCCTTTCGCGTGAGCGTGCCGGTTTTGAGGTTCGCGACGTTCACCCGACGCACTACGGCCGTATCTGCCCGATCGAGACGCCTGAAGGCCCGAACATCGGCCTTATCTCGTCGCTTTCGTGTTTTGCACGCATCAACGAATTCGGCTTCATCGAATCGCCTTATCGAAAGGTCGAGGATGGCCGCGTCGTCGAATATGTGAAGATCCAGAACGGCGGCGATACGAAATTCAAGCCCGGCGAACACGTGCCGATGGAGTCTGTCGTCAACGCGAACAAACGCATCAAGGACGGCAAGCAGGCCGAGTTCGAGCCGTATCCGTTCTACCTGACGGCCTGGAAGGAAGACCTTTACATAATCGGCCAGGCGAACATCGAGCTTGACGAAAAAGGCTACATCGTCAACGAGCGGAACGCCGCAAGGCAAAAGGGCGAGTTCATCACCGCCGATAAGAGCGAGATCCAGTATATGGACGTCTCGCCGAAGCAGCTCGTTTCGGTCGCGGCATCGCTCATCCCGTTCCTTGAGAACGACGACGCGAACCGTGCCTTGATGGGCTCGAACATGCAGCGTCAGTCGGTGCCGCTCCTTCGTGCGGAATCGCCTTACGTGGGCACGGGTATGGAAAAGGTCGCGGCACGCGATTCCGGCGCCGTCGTGATCGCAAAACGTAACGGCGTTGTCGATTATGTCGATTCGGAACGCATCATCGTCAAGGCCGACCATCAGGTTGACGGCACGATCTCCCGCGAGGTGACGGCCGACATCTATTCGCTCGTGAAATTCACGCGTTCGAACCAGAACACGTGCATCAACCAGCGGCCGATCGTCGCTGTCGGCGAGCGCGTCCGTAAGGGCCAGGTCATCGCCGACGGACCGTGTACCGACCGCGGCGAACTCGCACTCGGACGCAACGTGCTCGTGGCCTTTATGCCGTGGCGCGGTTACAACTTCGAGGACGCGATCCTGGTGAGCGAGCGTCTCGTAAAGGACGATTACTACACGTCGATCCACATCGAGGAGCTTGAGATCGAGGCCCGCGACACGAAGCTCGGCCCCGAAGAGATCACTCGCGATATCCCGAACATCGGCGAGAATATGCTCCGTGACCTCGATGAATCGGGCATCATCCGCATCGGCGCTCAGGTGAAACCGGGCTCTGTTCTCGTCGGTAAGGTCACGCCGAAGGGCGAAACGCAGCTCACCGCGGAAGAGAAACTGCTCCGTGCGATCTTCGGCGAAAAGGCCGGCGACGTGAAGGACGCTTCGCTTACGTGCTCCGGGCATCGACGGAACGGTCGTCGATGTACAGATCTTTACCCGCAAGGGCCAGGATAAGGACGAACGCAGTCTCAACATCGAGGGAATGGAGGAAGATAGCCTTCACCGCGACCTCGCCGACGAGATCCGCATTCTCGAAGAACAGCGGAACGAACGCATCTTCGAACTCTTTGACGGCCGCAAGCTGACAAAAGATCTGCTCAACGGCAAGGAGGTCCTCATCAAGAAGGGCACCGTGCTCAACCGCGACATTCTCGCAGGTGTTGACCTCAAGGTGCTTCGAAAGGCCGAGGTCGCATCCGGTTCGATCGACATCGCCGGTGAGGTGAAGGAGTACGAACAGCGGACCGAACGGCAGATCAACATTCTCCGCGATATCTACGACGAGAAGATCACGAAGCTCAAGCAGGGCGATGAACTTCCTCCGGGCGTGATCAAGATGGTTAAGGTCTTTGTCGCGATGAAGCGCAAGCTTTCGGTGGGCGACAAGATGGCAGGCCGCCACGGCAACAAGGGCGTTATCGCTCGCACTCTGCCGGAAGAGGATATGCCGTACCTGCCCGATGGAACGCCGGTCGAGATCGTTCTGAATCCGCTCGGTGTGCCGTCGCGTATGAACGTCGGCCAGATCCTAGAGACTCACCTTGGCTGGGCCGCCCGCGTTCTCGGGCTGCACTTTGCGACGCCTGTCTTTGACGGGGCGACCGAGAAGGAGATCAAGGAATTCATCGGAAAGGCGAACGGCAGGTTCGACGAACTCGGGCTTCCGAATTCGGTCGGCCCGTCGGGCAAAACACGCCTCTACGACGGCTTGACCGGCGAGCAGTTCGAGCAGAAGGTGACCGTCGGGTACATATATATGCTCAAGCTCTCGCACCTTGTCGATGACAAGATACACGCACGCTCGATCGGGCCTTACAGCCTTATCACGCAGCAGCCGCTGGGCGGTAAAGCTCAATTCGGCGGACAGCGTTTCGGCGAAATGGAGGTCTGGGCACTCGAGGCCTACGGCGCGGCGCACATCCTGCAGGAGCTTCTTACCTGCAAGTCGGACGACGTCGCCGGCCGCTCGAAGATCTACGAGACGATCGTCAAGGGCGTTTCGAATTTCGAGCCCGGAATTCCCGAATCGTTCAACGTGCTTGTCCGCGAGCTGCAGTCGCTCTGCCTCGACGTCGAGCTGATACAGGAAGACGAGATCGACCCTGAAGAAGCAGCGGCCGGTGTCGACACGCTTGTTGGTGTGGATTAATTAGGCCCGTGTGCCGGGGTTTTTGAGGGCTCCGGCACACGGCGCTTCGCAATATAGAGCAGCTCTTTTTTTAACTCTGAAGCTTTTTGGAGATATATGTTTCGATTTAATAACGACAGTAAAACGCAGTTGACGACCAACTACGAGGCGATCCGCATCAGCCTGGCATCGCCGGACAAGATCCGTTCGTGGTCGCATGGCGAGGTCACAAAGCCTGAGACGATCAACTATCGCACCTTCAAGCCGGAACGCGACGGCCTTTTCTGTGCGAGGATCTTCGGGCCGGTCGCCGACTGGGAATGTCTTTGCGGAAAGTATAAAAGGATGAAGCATCGCGGCGTCATCTGCGACAAAT
Organism: Acidobacteria bacterium OLB17; assembly: GCA_001567505.1. GTDB lineage: Bacteria > Acidobacteriota > Blastocatellia > Pyrinomonadales > Pyrinomonadaceae > OLB17. Next base: position 116,805 of record LLEU01000040.1, read on the forward strand.
GCGGCGTCGAGGTCACGCAGTCGAAGGTCCGCCGCGAACGTCTCGGACACATCGAGCTTGCAAGCCCGTGTTCGCACGTCTGGTTCTTCAAGGGCCTTCCGTCGCGTATCGGCCACCTTCTCGACATCACATTGCGCGATCTCGAGAAGATCCTTTATTTCGAGACATATATCGTCGTCGATCCGGGCGACGTCCCTGACCTTAAGGAAAAGGACCTTCTGACGGACGAGCGCTTCCGCGAGCTGAGCCGCGATTATCCGAATCAATTCGTCGCAAAGATGGGCGCCGAGGCGATCAAGGACCTGCTCCAGATGATCGACATCAATGAGCTCGTCGAGGATCTTCGGCAGAAGATGCGCGACGAGACCTCGCAGCAGAAGAAGCTCAAGTTCAGCAAGCGGCTGAAGGTAGCGAACTCATTCCTGCGGTCGGGCAACAGCCCGGAGTGGATGATCCTGGATGTTATCCCGGTCATTCCGCCGGAGCTTCGCCCGCTTGTGCCGCTCGATGGCGGCCGCTTTGCGACGAGCGACCTGAACGACCTTTATCGCCGCGTCATCAACCGCAACAACCGCCTCAAAAAGCTCATCGAGCTTCGCGCGCCGGAGGTCATCGTGCGCAACGAGAAGCGTATGCTTCAGGAAGCGGTCGATGCTCTCTTTGATAACGGACGCCGCGGCCGCGTGCTTCGCGGTGCGAACAATCGCCCGCTCAAGTCCCTTTCGGGTACGCTCAAGGGCAAGCAGGGACGCTTTCGTCAGAATCTGCTCGGAAAACGCGTCGATTACTCGGGCCGTTCGGTCATCGTGGTCGGGCCGGAACTGAAACTCCATCAGTGCGGACTGCCGAAGAAGATGGCGCTCGAACTCTTCAAGCCCTTTATTTACAACAAGCTCGAACGCGAGCAGCACGCCGCGACCATCAAGCAGGCACGCGAAATGGTCGAGCGTCAGGAGCCGATCGTCTGGGACATCCTCGAAGAGTCATCAGCGAGCATCCCGTCCTCCTGAACCGTGCACCGACGCTTCACCGCCTCGGTATTCAGGCGTTCGAACCCGTTCTTGTCGAAGGCAAGGCGATCAAGATCCATCCGCTCGTCTGCACGGCGTTCAACGCCGACTTCGACGGCGACCAGATGGCCGTTCACATTCCGCTCTCGCCCGAAGCACAGATCGAAGCAAGCGTGCTGATGCTTGCCTCGAACAACCTGCTCTCGCCGGCGTCCGGCCAGCCGATCACGGTCCCTTCGCAGGATATCGTCCTCGGCTGCTACTACCTGACGCTCAGCCGCGACGAACTGCTCGGGGAAGGCAAGGCCTTCAACTCGATCGACGACGTCCTGCTCGCACTCGACGCGGGCGTCATCGAGACGCAGTCGAAGATCAAGCTTCGGTGGAAGGGCGACCTCGTCGATCTCACGCTTGAGCACAACAATCAGGACGTTATGCGTGCTTCGGTCCGCGAGAATGTCGATCAGATCATCTCGACGACCGCCGGCCGCGTGATCCTGAACGAACGCTTGACGCGCGACGGCCTGCCGTATATCAACGGAACGCTCAAGAAGAAAGGCCTTCAGTCGCTCGTGACCTTCTGTCACCTGAAACTCGGACACGAGCAGACGGTAGCGCTTCTTGACGACCTCAAGACGATGGGCTTCCTTTATGCGACCCGTGCCGGCGTTTCGATCGGCATTGACGATATGGTCACGCCCGCGTCAAAGAAAGGCATCATCGACAAGGCACTCAAAGAGGTCGAAAAACTTCGCAAGCAGTACGAAGATGCGACGATGACCGACCTCGAACGCACGAACAAGGTCACGGCGATCTGGTCGGAAGTTACGGATCAGGTCTCGCGTGAGATGTTCAAGGCGATGCACACTCGCGAAGAAGAGCGAAAGGAACTCAACCCGATCCTCATCATGGCCGATTCCGGTGCCCGCGGTTCTGAGGCTCAGATCCGACAGCTTGCCGGTATGCGCGGCCTGATGGCGAAACCTTCGGGCGAGATCATCGAGAATCCGATCCTTGCGAACTTCCGCGAAGGCCTCGACGTTCTGCAGTACTTCATCTCGACGCACGGCGCCCGCAAGGGCCTCGCCGATACGGCGTTGAAAACGGCCGACTCCGGCTATCTGACGCGTCGTCTGGTTGACGTCGCTCAGGACGTGATCGTTTCCGAACTCGATTGCGGGACCGTTCGCGGCATCTGGACCGAGGCGATCATCCGCAACGGTGAGGAGGTCGAAAGCCTCCGTGACCGCATCGTCGGCTACGTTTCGCTTGACGACATCATCGATCCGGTCGATGGCACGAAGATCGTGAGTGCGAACGACGATATCGACGAAGATATCGCGGCACAGATCCAGCTTTCCGGCCTGCAGAAAGTGCGTATCCGCTCGCCGCTCACGTGCGAAGCCCGCCGCGGCCTCTGCGTAAAATGCTACGGGCGAAATCTCGCGACCGGCAACACCGTCGAGATCGGCGAGGCCGTCGGCGTCATCGCCGCACAGTCGATCGGCGAACCCGGAACTCAGCTCACGATGCGTACCTTCCACGTCGGCGGCACGGCACGCCTTGAGCAGGAGACAAAACACGTCGCTGCGATGGACGGTACCGTCAAGTTCCTGAATCCGAACGATATGAAGGTCATCAAGAATCGCGAAGGCGATCAGGTCTCGCTGCGAAGGCAGTCCGAGATCGCTCTCATCGATGACCGAGGCCGCGAGGTCGCACGCTATACGGTCGTTTACGGTGCACAGATCCACGTAAAGGACGGGCAGAAGGTCAAGGAAGACGACGTGCTCGTCACGTGGGATCCGTTCACCTTCGCGATCCTTTCCGAGGAATCGGGTACGATCAAGTATCAGGACCTCAAGGAAGGAAAGACCGTCGAAGAGGAGATCGATAAGGTCACGGGCCAGAAGCGCCTCGTCGTTAAGGATTCGGATGAGAAGAATCAACCGCGGATCGAGATACGCTCGGGCAACAACAAGGTCCTGAAGACCTATCAGATGCCGATCAGGGCGAATCTGCTCGTCGATGACGGTGACGCGGTCAAGGCCGGTGACATCATCGCGAAGATCCCGCGTGAAACGACCAAGACGAAGGACATCGTCGGCGGCCTGCCGCGTGTGGTCGAGCTTTTTGAGGCACGCCGTCCGAGCGAGACCGCTGTTATGAGCGAGATCGACGGTACGGTCGCTTTTGGCCCGATCTCAAAGGGTAAACGCAAGCTTTTCGTCCGCAGCGAGGACGGCAGCGAACGCGAATACGATATCCCTCGCGGTACCCACATCAACGTGCAGGAAGGCGATATCGTGCGTGCCGGCGAACCTCTGATGGACGGCCCGCTCAATCCGCACGATATTCTGCGTGTTCTCGGTATGGAAGCACTGCAGAACTATATCGTCAACGAGATCCAGGAGGTCTATCGCCTCCAGGGTGTGAACATCAACGACAAGCACATCGAGGTCATCGTCAGGCAGATGCTTCGCTGGGTGAAGATCAAAGAGGTCGGCGATACTGATTTCCTTATGGAAGAGCAGGTTGACCGCTTCCGCTACGAGGACGAGAACAGGCGTGTCCGCGAAGAAGGCGGCAAGCCTTCGATCGGCGATCCGCTTCTGCTCGGCATCACGAAAGCGAGCCTTTCGACCGATTCGTTCATCTCGGCAGCGAGCTTCCAGGAGACGACCCGCGTCCTTACAGAGGCGGCGATCTCCGGCCGCGTGGATTACCTTCGCGGCCTGAAGGAGAACGTCATCATGGGACGGCTCATTCCGGCAGGCACCGGTATGAAATACTACCGCAACGTCAAGGTGAATCCCGACGCGACGGAAAATCAGGTCCCGCGTGATGAATTCGACGATATAGTCGATAACATCCGCGGCGGCCTGCCGATGCCGCTCGACCTGCCTGACGTCGATGTCGATGTCGATGAGGAAACGGAGGACGTCGATCTTGAGGCCGAAGAGCTCGACGAGGAGGAGTTCGACCTCGACGAAGCGATGAAGCTCGATATCGACGATGACGACGACGAGATCTAGTCGAAAGTCAGCGTAAGTTACGCAAAAATAACCATTTAGGCCGTCTTTCTTTGTGGAAGGCGGCCTTTTTTGTTTGTTTTGACCGAACTAGGCGGCCAAAAATTGCCAATTTCAGCCGGCGGCAAGCGGATTTTTCGTGCGCGTTTTTAGCATTTCGTAGTAGAATGAAGGAACTTCGGCAACGTACTGTTCCCACGCGTCCTTTGCTTTTGCGGCCAGGAGAGCTGTCAGAAAAATGAGCGATGTCACCTCAATCCCGCAAGTGATAGATATTGAAGCCCTTCTTGCGCCTATTTCGGAAGAGAATCCGGGCGGCGACAGCCTTCGATATTCAGGAATTTACGACGAGATAGCCGAGGCCCGCCGTGCGGACGCCGACCTTGCACAGGGCGAATGGCAGACCGAGCTAAAGACGGCCGATCATCGAAAGGTGGTCGAGGTCGCGGTAAATGCCCTTACGACCCTTTCAAAGGATCTGCAGATCGCTGCGTGGCTTGGCGAAGCTTTGATCAAGCTGCACGGATTTGCGGGCCTTCGCGACGGCTTAAAGCTGATGGCGGGGCTGCATGCGAATTTTTGGGACGGTGCCTTTCCCGTCGTTGAGGACGGCGATCAGGAAGGCCGTGCGAATGCGGTCTCTTGGCTTGAGTCGAACGCCGCTTTGGCGATCCGCGACGTCCCGATCACGGCCGGTGCAGGCCTAAGTTTTAACGATTGGCAGGACGCAAAACGCTTTGATATCCCGGCGAATCTTGCCTCGCTTGACGCCGAGGCGCAGGAGCGTTGGAACGACCTCCGGGCGCAGGCCGAACGCGAGAATCGCACGACCGCCGACAAATGGAAAGCTGCCGTCGGTGCGACACGCCGTGCTTTCTGCGAACAGACGCAGTTTACCTTCGATGAATGCCGCGAGGCGGTCGAGGAGCTTAATTCGACCGTCGAGGCCGTGTACGAACGGAACCAGATGCCCGGCCTTTCGACCTTGAAAAAGGCTCTCGATGAGGTCGGGATGCAGACCAAAAAGCTTCTCGAACGCAAACGCATCGAAGAACCCGATCCGGCCGATCAGGCGGAAGAGAACGGTTCCTGGAGCGATGAGGAAGGTGGCAGCACGGGTTCGTCGGGCATTGGTTCAGGCCCGATAAACGGGCGTCCCGAGGCGCTTCGGCGTCTCGAAGAGGTCGCGGCGTTCTTTCAGAAGACCGAACCGCATTCGCCCGTCTCGTACCTTGTGCAGCGAGCCGTAAAATGGGGTAATATGCCGCTTGAAAGCTGGCTCGAAGAGGTTATCAAGGACGAGAATGTGCTCGGCCAGCTGCGTGATACGCTCGGCATCGGCCACGGCGGCGCTTCGGGCGGCGGAGGCGGTTGGGACACGGGCTACGAAGAGCCCGCCGAGACGAGCGAACCGGCGGCATCCGAAGAGTGGTAGAGCCCCACGGGCCGGAGATCTTAAAAAACGAGATCGGTAAACGCAATTTTTGCCTCTGTATTTAAGGGGAAACGACATTTTATAAGGAGACAACAAAACAATGCCTAAGAAGGAAAGTTTGCAGCACAAGATCGACCGGGTTCGCCCGCCGCGTGTGCAGATCACGTATGATGTCGAGGTCGGTGGAGCGATCGAGCTCAAGGAGCTTCCGTTCGTCATCGGTGTTTTTGGCGATTTCGTCGGGAAACCGGAAGAGCCGCTCCCGGGCCTGAAGAACCGGAAGTTCGTCGAGATCGACCCTGATAATTTCAATCAGGTCCTTGCGGGCATGGCCCCACGTCTCGCTTACACGATCGACAATAAACTCCAGGATGACGGCAGCAAGATGGGGATCGAGCTGCGGTTCAAGGATATCGAGGATTTCGAACCGGACAACATCGTTCAGCAGGTCGAGCCTCTGCGTAAGCTCGTCGAGGCGCGTCAACGCCTTGCCGACCTTCGCTCGAAGATGGACGGCAACGACAAGCTCGAGTCAATGCTCGAGGACCTGATCGCGAACGCCGAGAAGCAGAAGGCCATCAGCAGCGAACTTGGTATCGACGGTAAGGAGGAATAATCGAAAATGGCTAAATCAAAAGAAGAGGCAGCAGCCCAAACCGTTGAAACACAGGAATCGACAAGCGTCCTCGATCAGATCCTGACCGAAGGCCGCATGGCCCGCGACGATTACCAACGCGAACAGGCCAAGGATATGATCGGCGAATTCGTCTCTCAGGTGATGAGCGGCGAATTGACGATGTCCAAGAATATGGACGTTGCGATCAACTCGCGTATCGCGGAGATCGACCGCCTTGTCTCGGCACAGATGAACGAGATCATGCATCACGAGGATTTCCAGAAGCTGGAAGGTTCGTGGCGCGGCCTTCATCACCTGGTGAAGAACTCGCTCACCGGCCCGATGCTCAAGATCAAGGTAATGAGCGCGACCAAAAAGGACCTCTTGAAGGACTTCGAACGCGCACTCGAATTCGACCAGTCGGCGATGTTCCGCAAGGTCTATGAAGAAGAATACGGCACCTTCGGCGGCGCTCCGTTCGGAGCCCTGATCGGCGATTACGAATTCGGCAATCACCCGCAGGATATGGCCCTTCTCGAAAGCATTTCGCAGGTCGCGGCCGCCGCTCACGCACCGTTCCTGAGCGCGGCCTCCGCCGGAATGTTCGGCTGGGACACGTACTCGGAAATGACCGAGGTCCGCGACGTTGCGAAGATCTTCGACCGCACGGAATATATGAAATGGCGAAGCTTCCGCGAATCGGAAGATTCGCGTTACGTCGGCCTTACGATGCCGCATGTCCTTATGCGCGAGCCCTACGGTGCGGCCACAAAGCCGACCGAGACGTTCCGCTTCGAAGAGGATGTTGACGGCAAGGATCACAAGAAATACCTCTGGGGCAATGCCGCGTATGCCCTGGGAACGTGCCTGACCGAGGCGTTCTCGATGTACGGCTGGTGCGTTGCCATCCGAGGCGTCGAAGGCGGCGGACTCGTCCAGGGGCTTCCGACGCATACGTTCGAGACCGACGAGGGCGAGATCGCAATGAAATGCCCGACCGAGGTCGCTATCACCGACCGCCGTGAAAAGGAATTTGCCGACAACGGCTTCATCCCGCTTGTTCACTGCAAGAACACCGATTACGCGGCATTCTTCGGCACGCAGTCGGCCAACAAGGCGAAAAAATACGATTCTGATGCTGCGAACGCCAACGCAAGGCTTTCGACCCAGCTTCAGTACATCTTTGCCGTTTCGCGCTTCGCACATTACCTGAAGGCGATGATGCGCGATAAGATCGGCTCATTTATGTCTCGGACGGATTGCGAGCGGTTCTTGAACCAATGGATCAACAACTACGTGACCGACGACGACACCGCCTCACCGGCGACGAAGGCTCAGTATCCGCTCAGAGAAGCACGCGTCGATGTGGCAGAGATCCCCGGAAAGCCGGGCTGCTATCGTGCCGTCGCCTTCCTAAGGCCGCACTTCCAGCTCGATGAGCTTTCTGTTTCGCTAAGGCTGGTCGCAGATCTGCCTCAGCCCGCCAACGGCTAGGTTCAAGGCGGAATTTACCTCGGGGACGCGCGTTCCTCGTGTTCAAAGGAGGGGCATTTTTCGGGCCGGTAGTATGAAAAAAAATATCGGCCCGTAATGCAAAAAGGTTTTCGGGGGCGCGTCTCTTATCTGAAGCCGATGGAATCGCAGGTGTTCGTTGGCATTTTTAAACTGATTCGATAAAAGGAGCAAAAGCAATGGCAACAGTAGATTATTTCCTCAAACTAGACGGCATCGAGGGCGAGAGCCAGGACTACAAGCACAAAGGCGAGATCGATGTGGAGTCGTTCTCGTGGGGCGTTTCGCAGGTCGGTACGATGGGACACGGCGGCGGCGGCGGCGCGGGCAAAGCAAGCTTCCAGGACTTTCATTTCACGATGAAGGGCAGCAAGGCAACCCCGAAACTGATGCTCAACTGTGCGACCGGTACGCACATCAAGAAAGCTGTCCTTACCGCACGCAAGGCCGGTAAAGAGCAGCAGGAATTCCTCAAGGTCACGTTCACCGACCTTCTCGTTACGAGCTACAACGCCGGCGGAACCGGCGGCGGCGCCGAAACAAGCGACCAGTGCTCACTCAACTTCGCCAAGATCGAGTTCGAGTACAAGGAGCAGAAGCCCGACGGTACGCTCGGTGGTGCGATCAAGGCCGGCTACGATGTGAAGGCCAACAAGGCGGTCTAGTTTATCGGCCGGAACTGGTCTCAAAAACTTACGGACCTTTCGTGGTTATGCCGTTCGCTTCGCCGGACGGCATAACCTTTCACCGTTTTTATAGAAGATGGCTCGACGCGACGAAGAGATCAGGATCACACCCTCAGTACTCGATCGGCTGATCGACCTTGAGCCGACCGCGTCCAAAGATCCGCCGAAATCGAGATTTACAGGCACTCAAGAGCTCCGGGCAAGTGTTCGCCGCGATCTTGAATGGCTCTTGAATACCCGCTCGCACGGCGATGAGTCCGTCGATGAGGATGCCGAGGTCCGTCGCTCGATCGCATTCTACGGAATGCCGGACATCCTCGGGCTCAATCCTTCGACGCCGGCCGAGAAGAAACGCCTTACGCGTTCGCTCGAAACGGCCATTCGTCGCTTCGAGCCGCGATTCCTCGACCTGAAGATCACGCTCGAACCTTTTGACGAGGTCGAGCGGCAGGTACGCTTTCGCGTCGAAGCAAAACTTGATATGGAGCCTGCTCCCGAGCCGATCATCTTCGACACGGTGCTTGCGAGCGGCAGCGGAGAATTTGCAGTAAAAGAGAGATAAAGGCCCTGCGGCCTGACCAGAAATGCGTGACGAACTCCTAACCTTTTACGAGCGCGAGCTTGTCTTCCTGCGCCGAATGGGCGCCGAGTTCGCACTTCGCTATCCAAAGATCGCGGCACGCCTCGAGCTCGATGAAGAAAGGGTCGAGGACCCGCACGTTGAACGCCTGATCGAATCCTTCGCGTACCTGACGGCGCGCGTCGGCCTGAAGATCGACGACGAGTTCCCGGAGATCACCGAGGCGTTCCTTAACGTCCTTTATCCGCATTATCTTGCGCCGATCCCTTCGATGGCGATCGCACAGTTCAGCTATGGTTCGCCAAAGGACAAGCTGACCGCCGTGCAGCATGTCGAACGCGAGACGCGCCTGAATTCGCGGCCTGTCGATGGCAGTCCTTGCCGTTTCCGGACGGCGTACAACGTCGATCTCTTCCCGATCGAGATCGAATCGGCGACGCTTGAGTCGCCCGCTCCGAAAGACACCCGCGGAAAGTATGCCGAGGCGAAGATCGTGATCTCGATGCGATGCTTCGGGAACTCGAACCTGCACGAATTCAAACGCGGCGTCGATGGCAGCGTTCCCGACCGTTTTCGTTTCTATCTGGACGGCAATCCGCAGCTTGTCTATCAGCTTTACGAGATCATCTTCAATAACGCGACGGCGGTCGAGTTCCGCGCAAAGGAAGCGCCGATCGGCTCGCGCACGATGACGGCCCTTCCGCCGAAGCCGCCCGATCCGATAGTGCTCCCGGCCGAGGACGCCCTGCGTGCCGTCGGGTTCGAGGAAGATGAATATCTTCTGCCGTTCACGAAAAGGAGTTTTTCCGGCTACCGATATTTGACGGAATATTTTGCGTTCCCGCAGAAGTATCTTTTTGTTGACGTTTTGGGCGTCGATCAGGCGATCGCGAAGAAGGTCGGCAGCCACTTCGACCTGATCATACACGTTCGGGACATCGTTCCGCCGGTTGCGCCCGTCACGGCCGAGACCTTCAAGCTCGGCTGCACGCCGATCGTCAATCTTTTCCAGAAACTTTCGGACCCGATCTATCTGAACCAGCAGCGTTTCGAATATCAGGTCATTCCGGACGTGCATCGCCAGTCGGCGACCGAGGTCTATTCGATCGACGAAGTGCTGACGAGCGATCCGCGTTCGAATCAGGTGCGCGAATTCGCACCGTTCTATTCGATGCGGCATGCGTACGGCGGCGAGGCCGGAAAGGCGTACTGGTCGGCCACGAGACGGCCTTCGCAGAGAGTGAATGACGAGGGGAGCGAGGTTTTCATCTCGCTCGTCGATGACAAATTCGACCCGAGGGTTCCGGCCGTCGATGTTCTGAACGTCAAGGCAACGTGTACTAACCGCGACCTTCCGGCGAGGCTTCCGTTCGGCGGAAAAGAAGGTGATTTCGAGGTCGAAGGTACGGCACTGCTCTCCCGCGTCCGATGCCTGACGAAACCGACCGAGACCATCCGCCCGCCGCAGCGTCGGGCCGCTCAATGGCGCCTGATCTCGCATCTGAGCCTTAATTTTCTCTCGCTCGTAAATGGCGAGAACGGTTCGCCCGAAGCGCTTCAGGAGATCCTGATGCTCTATAATTTTGACGATTCGCCGTCCACGCGAAAGCAGATCCTCGGTATCACGAGCGTCGAATCGCGAAAGGTCGTGCGGCAGATCGGGAAGCGTGTCGGCGCCGGCTTTGTCCGAGGCGTCGAGACCACGATCACGATGGACGAAGAGCAGTTCGTCGGGGCCGGATTCTTTCTATTCGGCTGCGTGCTGGAGCGCTTCCTTGCGATGTACGCTTCGCTTAACTCATTCAATCAGTTGAGTTTACGCACGTTGCAAAGGGAAGAGCTGGTTCGCGAGTTCTCACCGCGTGCAGGAACAAGGGAGCTGCTCTAGCAAAGGAAAAAAATGGCGTATCTATCACCGGAAGAAGGCCTCAACGAGGAATCTTACAGCTATGAATTCTTTCAGGCTGTGAGGCTGCTCGAGCGCCTGAATCCGGAGAAAAAACGCGTCGGCGGAGAGGCAATGCCGCACGAAGAGATCGTGCGTTTTCGCTCGCGCGTCGCTCTCGAATTTCCAGCAAGCGAGATTCACGAGATGCGGAAGGTCATTGACGAGACCGGGCAAAGCGAACGGCTCGAGATGCTCGTCAATTTTATGGGCGTCGTCGGCGTTTCCGGCGCACTGCCGACGCATTACACCGAGCTCGTCCTTGACCGCATTCGTCATCGCGATACGACGATGTGGGCGTTCTTTGACATCTTTACGCACCGCATCGTATCGCTCTTTTACCGCGCGTGGGCGAAGTATCGCTATCCGATAACTTACGAGGCGGGCGACGAGAGTTTTACGGCGTATCTTTACGACCTTGCGGGCCTCGGGACACGCGGGCTTCGCGGGCGAATGGCGGTCGAAGATGAGGCTTTGCTGCCATACACCGGGCTAATTGCCCAAGCTCCGCATACGGCCGATGCTCTCGCTAATATGATCAGCGACCACTTCTCGGCTAAGGCAAAAATCGAGCAATTTTCCGGTCAATGGTTGCTGCTTGATGGCAGGGACGTAACGCAGCTGGGCGCGAAAAACAGCAGCTTAGGTCGCAGTGCCATCGTGGGCACTCGCGTTTGGGATCAGCAGTCCAAGTTTCGTGTTAGACTTGGGCCACTGGATCTCAAACGCTTTCAAGCTTTTTTGCCGAGCGGTTCCGCGCACGAACCGCTCAAGTCGATAGTTAAATTCATGGTCGGCGACGAACTCGATTTCGATGTTCAGCTCGTCCTCGAGGCGAAACAGGTACCGGCAACGATACTTACGACGCGTGCGATCCGCCGGCCCGCACTTGGCTGGACGAGTTTTCTGAAGACCAAACCTTTCAAGAAGCCGGACGATCAGGTAGTACTGAAAATGGCCGCTTAAACTAGAAGAGAATCCCTATGAACGTAAATCTCAAATCTCTCGTCGGACGATTGAACGATAACTGCCGAACGGCGCTCGAAGGCGCCGCCGGAGCCTGTCTTTCGCGTACAAATTATGATGTCGAGATCGAGCACATCCTTTCGAAGCTGCTCGAACAGAACGACACCGACCTTCACCGCATCTGCAAGCATTACGAGGTGAACATCGACCGCCTCTCAAAGGACATCGATTCCTCGCTTGCCAGCCTGAAGACCGGCAACACGCGCACGCCCGGCCTCAGCGACCGCATCCCGCGTTGGATACAGGATGCATGGCTGCTTGCGTCGGTCGATTTCGGCGAAGCGAAGGTGCGTTCGGGCCATCTCGTCCTTGCGCTTGTCGCGAATGAAAGCTTTGCGCGGATCGCAAGGGACATCTCGCGTGAGTTCAACCACATCTCGCCGGAATCGCTCGCAAAGAAACTCGATGAACTGACCGCCGATTCTGCGGAAGGCCGCGAGGCCGTCGCTCTCGGCGAAGGCAGGGCTTCGGACGGCGCACCGGTCGCGACCGGCGTTCCCGGCAAGACGAAGGCGCTCGATCAATACACCGAGGATCTGACCGCAAAAGCTGCGGCCGGCAAGATCGACCCGATCCTCGGGCGTGATTTCGAGATCCGCCAGATCGTCGATATCCTGACCCGCCGAAGGCAGAACAACCCGATCCTTACGGGCGAGGCCGGCGTCGGAAAGACCGCCGTCGTCGAAGGGTTCGCTGCACGTGTCGCTTCCGGCGACGTTCCGGATTCGCTCAAGAATGTCTCCGTGCGGTCGCTCGACCTCGGCCTTCTTCAGGCCGGTGCGGGCGTAAAGGGCGAGTTCGAGAATCGCCTGAAGTCCGTCATCGACGAGGTAAAATCCTCGCCGCAGCCGATAATTATGTTCATCGATGAGGCCCATACGCTCATCGGTGCGGGCGGCCAGGCCGGACAGAACGACGCCGCAAACCTCCTTAAACCGGCACTCGCACGCGGCGAACTGCGGACGATCGCGGCGACCACCTGGGCCGAATACAAAAAATATTTCGAAAAGGATGCGGCCCTCGCAAGACGTTTTCAGGTCGTGAAGGTCGAGGAGCCGGACGAAGAAAAGGCGATCGCGATGATGCGCGGCCTCGCCGACAAGATGGAAGACCATCACAATGTCCGCGTCCTCGACGAAGCGATCGTCGAGTGCGTAAAGCTCTCGGCCCGCTACATCACGGGACGCCAGCTTCCGGACAAGAGCGTCTCGGTGCTCGATACGGCGTGTGCGAAGGTCGCGATCGGACAAGGCGCAACGCCTGCTTCTTTGGAAGATGCGACGCGGCGCGTGCAGAACTTGACCTCCGAGATCGATTCGCTCGAACGTGAACAGGTGACCGGCGCCGGCCACGATGCACGCCTCGAAGAGCTGAAGGCGAAACGCGCCGAGACCGAAGCAGAACGCGAGCGGCTTTCGGCACAGTGGGAAAAGGAGAAAGAGATAGTCGAGCGCATCCGAAATATCCGTTTCAAGCTCGAACAGACGCGTCTTGATGACGCCGTCGGCTCGAACGGAAAGGCGGCTGCGGCCGCGGCAGGCGAAGGTGCCGCAGAAGGAGCAGGCGAAGGCGAGGCCGAGGCTTCGGCCGCAGAAGCGGCAGCTCCTGCTCCGATCGATGCGGCAGCGGCGGACGCGCTTCGGGCCGAATTGAAGGCGGCGAACGAAGAGCTGAAACAGGTGCAGGGCGAAGACCCGCTGATGCATCCGGTCGTCGATGGCAACTCGGTCGCCGAGGTGATCTCCGGCTGGACGGGCATCCCGATCGGCAAGATGGTCGCCGACGAGATCCACGCCGTGCTCAACCTTTCCGATACGCTTCGCGAACGCGTCCTCGGACAGGATCACGCGCTCGATGCGATCGCACAGAGGATACGCACCTCGCGTGCGGGCCTTACCGATCCGAAGCGTCCGATCGGCGTCTTCCTGCTTGTCGGTACGTCCGGCGTCGGAAAGACCGAAACGGCGCTTGCACTCGCGGAATCTCTCTACGGCGGCGAACGCAACCTTATCTCGATCAATATGAGCGAGTATCAGGAAGCCCACACCGTCTCGAGCCTCAAGGGGTCGCCTCCGGGATACGTCGGTTACGGCGAAGGCGGCGTGCTCACCGAGGCCGTCCGCAGGAAGCCGTATTCCGTCGTCCTGCTTGACGAGGTCGAGAAGGCACATCCGGACGTGATGGAGCTTTTCTTCCAGGTGTTCGATAAGGGCGTGCTCGAGGACGGCGAAGGCCGCGAGATCGATTTCAAGAACTGCATCATCCTGCTTACGTCGAACGTCGGGACCGACACGATAATGAAACTTTGTGCCGATCCGGACACGCGTCCCGATCCGGACGGACTTGTCGATGCGGTCAAACCGGAATTGAACAAGGCGTTCAAGCCCGCACTGCTCGGCCGAATGGTCACCGTGCCGTATTATCCGATCTCGGATGAGATCCTGCGGCTGATCATCAAGCTCCAATTGGGCAAGATCGCACAGCGGATCAAGGACAATCACAACGCAGCGTTCAGCTACGACGACGCCGTTGTCGATACGATCGCAAAACGCTGCACGGACGTCGATAGCGGCGCGCGCAATGTCTATAACATCCTGACGGGAACGCTGCTGCCGGAGATGTCCGGCGAGGTGTTGTCGAGAATGGCCGAAGGCGATGCCCTGACGAGCATACGCGTCGGCGTCGGCGAAGGCGAGAATTTTACGTACAATTTTGCGTAATATCTTGCCCGCCAAGGAGGGACGAAGATGCCTGTTAACCTGATCGCTCACGACACAAGGCTCGAAGGCCGCACGCCGTCGGCCTCGCGTGAGACGTTCACGATCCAAGTTGACGATACGGTCGCTCTCGATACGTTCTTCGACCAGGCCGTGAATATCGCCCTCGTGAATGTCGGGATCAACAGGCTTTCGATCATGGCGCACGGGCTTTATGTGCGGGATATGGACACGACGGCGATCCAATTCTGCAGCGAGCTGATAAGCTTTCAGACCGTCGGTTATTTCGCACGGCTTCGCGGGCTGGTCGATCACATAATCCTGTACGTCTGCCATGCTGCGGAAACCGAGATGACGAGCCGGTCCGAGGGCGACCAACTGTGCCGCCAGATCGCCATTCTCGCAAACGCCGAGGTGACCGCCGCTCGCGAGCGGCAATTGTACACGAGCACGGAAGTCTGCCATTTTTTCGTGGATTGCGACACGACGCCGATCGAGTTCGGCGATTGGGAAGGCGAGGTCGTGCATTACGGCCGGGACGGCATGGTTCTGGCGGAGTATCCGGAGATCCCGGCGCCGGCCGATCCGGCCCCGACGCATCCGGATCCGCGATTTACGATGCGGCGCTAAGGCAAAAGTACCGGCGATCGAACGTCAATTTATCGTTAGGCGGCTCGTCTTTATACACTTCGCGAGCAGAAAATAAGCCGCCGGCAGGACCGAGAAGAAGATTATGGCACTCAGCCAGGAAGGACGACTCTTATACTTCACGACGAGCTCATTCTCGAATGAGGAGCTCGTAATTCACCGCCTGAAGGCTACCGAAGGCATTTCGCAGCTTTTTACCTACGAGCTGGACCTTCTGCACGATGAGGAAGAGGCCGGCTTCGAGGCCTTCGAGATCTCGCCCGACCAGGTGCTGAACAAGCCGATGTCCGTCGCCGCAAACCAAAGGGACGGAGCGAATCGCTATTTCAGCGGCATCTGCACGCGCTTCTCGCAAGGCAGCCGCGACGAACGCTTCTCGAAATATCGAGCCATCGTCCGCCCGCAAGTTTGGCTGCTGACGCAGAGCTCGCACAATCGCATTTTTCAGAATCTTTCCATCCCCGACGTGCTGTCGCGCGTGCTCGACGGATTTAACCCGAGCCTTCGACTTCAGGGCAACTATGAGCCGAGGAATTACTGCGTTCAATATCGCGAGACGGATTGGAATTTCGCATCGCGGCTGATGGAAGAAGAAGGCATCTTCTACTTCTTCGAACACACGAGCGACGGCCACCGGCTCGTCATTGCTGACGCCGACCCCGCGATCGTCCCGTGCCCCTCGAAGGCGGAGATCCCGTTCACGACGGATATATCCGTCAACCCGGACGAATGGGAAGGCGCCGTTAATTCGTTCCAGGTGTCGAACCAGATGATCAGTGGGAAATATCGCGTGCGCGATCATCATTTCCAGCTGCCGACGAATTCGCTCGAGGCCGAGCAGATGAGCCGCTTTGATATCGGCGGGAATCGCGACAACGAGATCTACAGCTATCCGGGCGAATTCGCAAAGCTCTTTGACGGCATCAACTCAAGCGGCGGCGAACAGCCAAGCGAGCTTTCCAAGGTCTTTCCGGCCCGTCAGCATACGATCGACGTCCGGCAGCAGGAGATCGACGTCGCGTACAAAAGCGCGTACGGCTCGTCCGATAGTTGCGCGCTGATACCGGGATTTCGCTTCAAACTGACAACGCACCCGTTGGCCGACAATAACCGAAACCACACGATCGTCTCGGCCAAGATCGAGGCTCTTCAGGATCCCGGCTACGTTTCCGGTGAGACACGCTCGCGTGCGTATATGGTGAGCTTTACGTCCATCCCGCAGGGCGAAGGCCAGGCGCCGTATCGGCCGCCCAGGATAACCGAACGCCCGATAATGCACGGCAGCCAGACGGCGATCGTCGTCGGCCCGGCGGGCGAAGAGATCTTTGTCGATAAATACGGCCGCGTAAAGGTGCAGTTCTATTGGGATCGTGACGGGCAGCATAACGCCGCTTCGTCCTGCTGGCTGCGCGTCGGCACGTCGATCGCCGGCAACAAATGGGGAACGATGTTCATCCCGCGTATCGGCCAGGAAGTGCTCGTCGATTTTCTGCAGGGCGATCCAGATCAGCCGATCATCACCGGCTCGATCTACAACCCCGAGACGATGCCGCATTACGAGCTGCCGAAGTTCAAGACGCTTACGTACATAAAGACGCGTACAAGCCCGGACGACGGCAAGGGCTTTAACGAACTGCGTTTTGAGGACAAGCAGGGCAAGGAACAGGTCTTCATACACTCGCAAAAACGCTACGACCTGCGCGCCAAAGGCTCGATGTACGAGACCTGCGGCGGCAACCGCCAGGAAGTCATCGGCGTCCGTTCGGACAACAAACCGGGCGGCAACCTCGCCATCACCGTCGGCGGCAGCTACGACCTCCACGTCAAAGCCGATAACTTCATCGGCATCGACGGCAAACTCAACGAAGGCGTAAAAGGCGACGTTGTTGAGGACTATCAAGGCAATCACGCGACACTTGTCGGCACAAAAGCCTCGGTCAATGCCAAGGAGATCATCATGGAAGCCACCATGAAGATCAGCTTGAAGGTCGGTGGAAGTTGCGTTGTGATCGACCCGTCGGGTGTTACGATCGCAGGTGCGATGGTCAAGATCAACTCTGGGGGCTTCGGCGCTGAGACGGGCGATCCGTCGATCATGGATCCG
>LLEU01000041.1 GCA_001567505.1 Acidobacteria bacterium OLB17
CGCCCCAAACTCCATATTTTCTTGTCGAACTTCTTGTTCCCCTGCGTTGAAGGCGGAGGTAGCACTAGCGCCGGGGTCATCGAGCCGCGGGACCTTTGCGTCCGGTGGACGGATCGGGTTCCTGGTTTGATCTGCGAGGTCGCCCTGTGAGGCCGGCGTCTTTTCCTCGCGGCCTCCGCCGCCTCCGCCGCCCGCATCATCCTTCTCCTTTTTCTGCTGCTCCTCTTCGACGGTCATCGGGTCGAGATCGATAAGGCTTGCACGAGAGATCTCATCGTTGATCGCCCCGATATCAAGACTCTGGCTGAACAGATTCGCGACAATTGCCGTCAAAAGCGTAAGCGTAACAAGGACCGTCGAACCCAGAAGCAGCCAATTCCGCTTGGCGACATCCTTTTCCTCGATCACCGTAACGTGGAACAAGCCGTCATCAACATAACCGTCTGCAGGTGTCTCCGCGCGGACCGAGTCCGCATCAAGCGGCTTCGAAACATATACGGGCGGAGCCACGACAATGTTGGGTTCGGCCTTCGGTTCAGGCGGGACGACGGGCTCAGGTTCCTGCGCGGCCGGCTCCTCGACTACGGCAACCGACGCTTTGGTCGGGGCGTCCGCAATGAAGGCGGGCTTTTCCGGCTCCGGCATCTCGAGCGGGCCGGTCACGCGCGACCGAACTTCCGTATGCTGAGCCTCCGGAACGGTCTCGACCGGTTTCATTTCAAATGCTTGTAGTGTTGAGCCGCAAGTCGGACAAAAGCCAAATTTCTCGGCCCAATCTGCATCACACGCGCTGCAATATTTGACGATCTTTCCCATCTCTTTATAGCGGCCTTCCCCTGCCCCAAGGACAGGCCTTAAGCGGCCGACACTAACTTTCAATTATAACCTGTTCTTGCCGAATGTTTAAGAGCCAAATTTTCCGACGGAAACAGCTTACAGTTCAGGCGTTTACGCCCGTTGTGTTGATAGATGCCTTATACGTTTGACGCGATGCCCGCTCCCTGTCAAAATTTTAGGAGAAGTTTCGGAAAAAAGTTAGGGAATTTTCGCCGATATCCCTCGCTTGGCAACAATCGGCCGCGTTTTTGGCAACTAAGACTTAATGACCCGCACCTTTCCCGTAAAATCCGTGAAATTTCCTGCAAGATCGGCCTTCTTCCCGGCTTTGCTGCTTGCTGTCTTTGTTCTGGCCTTCGGTGTGAGCGCCCAATCGGGCAAAGATGAGCCGCGAACCGACACGCTCCTGAACGGCTTGAAAATGTATATTTGGGATCGCACCGTATCTCCGCGTGTAGAGGTGAAACTCCGTATCCATGCCGGAGCGTCCTTCGACCCGCAGAAGAAGGAAGGCGTAATGCGTCTTTTGGCTGAGAATATCTTCCCGAATCAGGCCACGCGTGAATTCTTCCGAGAGGATCTGGGCGGCGACCTCTCGATCTCGACAAACTACGACTATATCCAGGTGACGGCATCTTCGACCCCGGAGAATATGCTTCAGATGCTTGAGACGATCGGCGCCTCGGTCAGTTCGATGCAGATCGATAAAGAGACGACCGCAAAGCTCAAGGACGCATTGATCTCAGAACTGAAGGCCGCCGAAGGCGATGAAGCGAAGGCCGCCGATCGCATCGTGCGCTCGAAGCTGTTTGGAACGTTCCCTTACGGGCGGCCGGTGGACGGGACCGTCGAAAGCGTCTCGAAGATCGACTTTGCCGACCTCATCGACGCTCGCGAGAGATTCTTGAAGGCTGACAATGCCTCGATCGCGATCTCGGGCAACATCGACCGAGCGTTGACGAATCGTGCGGTACGCAGGTATTTCGGCGCTTGGCAGCGTTCGGACAGGCGAATTCCCTCGACCTTCAAGCAGCCCGATCCACCTTCACCTGAGATCACGACCGTCGAATGGAAGGGCGGCACTACCGCCGAAGCCCGTACTGCATTTCGCGGCATTGCTGTCTCAGACAAACTTGCTCCGGCCGCGGCCGTCTATGCCCGCATTCTCGAAGCGAAACTCCGCGATCGCATCCCTGAAATGGTCGCAAAGGGAGTATTCGTACGATCTGAGCCGCACATTTTACCGGGCGAGTTCGTTGTCGGACTTTCGACCGACCCGAACGATATCGGAAAAGAGAACGGTAAGATCAACTCCCCGGATCTCGTCGCAAAAACGATCGCCGAACCGATCTCGGACGCCGAGTTCGCAAAAGCACTTGCCGCCGCTCTTGATGCCGCGCGAAAGCGCGATGCGATGGATCTTTGGCTTGATGTCGATACGTACAAGACGGCTGAGCCGAAAGCCCGCCTCGACGCCTTTGCAAAGGTCACGCTCGGCGATGTCCGTGACTTCGCAAAAAAACTTCAGGGCGAACCATCTGCGGTCGTCGTCCTTATTCCACCGGCAAAATGAGCGGCGCCCGAACGAGTCAAGCTTTCCGCGAAGCCGAGCATTCGCGGGCCGTCCGCGAAATGTTCGGCGGGATCGCATCGCGTTACGACCTGCTGAATCACGTCCTTTCGCTGAACATAGATAAAGGCTGGCGTCGGGCCGTTGCGAAGGAACTTCGCCCGATCCTTGATGACCCGCAGGCCTCGGTCCTTGACGTCGCCTGCGGCACGGGCGACCTTGCACTTGAGCTCGCCTCCACGGCGAAAGCGTCGATCACGGGAACGGATTTTTGCCGCCCGATGCTGCAATTTGCAAAGGAAAAGATCGAAGCGGCAGAACGCGGGATCCCGCTCATCGAGGCCGATGCGATGGAACTTCCCTTCCCCGACAATAGTTTTAACTCCGCGACCATCGCCTTCGGCCTGCGAAACCTGCCGAACGTCGAGAACGGCCTCGTCGAGCTATTTCGGGTCCTCAAGCCGAACGGCAAGCTAGTTGTGCTCGAGTTCTCTCAGCCTGTGATACCGGGCGTTCGCGAAGCGTTCAATTTTTATTTCACACGCATTTTGCCGCGGATCGGCGGGTTTGTGAGCGGTTCGAGGTGTGCCTACGAATACCTGCCCGACTCGGTCCGTGGATTTCCGCCCCAGAAGGAACTGGCCGCTATGATGGAGGCCAAAGGGTTCTCGCGGGTTCGATTCAAGAATCTCACGGGCGGCATCGCCGCGATCCACGTCGGCGAAAAGCTTTGAATACTTTGAGTTAGGGCTGCTCACGTTATAAAATCCATTCCGTTCTCTTCCGAACGCGCTTCGTCCGACCTTGGGAATGAAAAAACGCCTTCTAAGCTTTGCACGCCAACTTGCGCTGATGCTGCTGGTCATTTGGACCGTTGTGTCGTTGGTGACGCTTTTGATGGAGCTTGTGCCGGGCGACCCTGCGACCACGATCCTCGGCGAAACGGCAACCAAGGAACAGATCGACAATTTCCGCAGGACGCACGGCCTCGATCGCCCCGCATTCTTCTTTTCGTATTCCGACGATTCGGGCTTTGTCTGGAATGGAATTGAGAACCGCTACCTCGACTATTGGCGTGGCCTGCTTCACGGCGATCTCGGCGTATCTTTCCGCACGGGTCAGCCCGTTACCGAAATGATCGCGGAGCGGTATCCAAAAACGCTCCTGCTTGCCGCCGCCGCGATGCTCGTCTCGATCTCGATCGCGATCCCGCTCGGTGTCGTTGCCGGCACGAACAAGAATAAATTCACGGATAACGTTGCGTCGTTCGTCGCCCTGCTCGGCATCTCGCTTCCGACGTTCGTACTCGGGCCTTTCCTAGTCTATATCTTCTCCGTGAAGCTAGGCTGGTTCGCCCCGACCGGAAGCGCGTACGCCGAAGACATCGTGCTTCCCGCGATCACGCTCGGCGGAGCTCTATCGGCAATACTCACGCGAATGGTGCGCTCAAGCGTGATCGAGGAACTCGGTGAGGACTACGTCCGCACGGCACGGGCAAAAGGCCTGAGCGAGCGGGTCGTCATCTATAAACACGTCCTAAAGAACGGCCTGATCCCGGTCGTAACGATCCTGGGCCTGCAGCTGGGTGTACTGCTCGCCGGATCGATCATTACGGAAAAGATCTTTAATTGGCAGGGCCTCGGACTTCTGCTGCTTGAGGATGGGATCAACAAGCGCGATTACCGCCTCGTGCAAGGTTGCGTGCTTGTGATCAGCGTTACATTCATCCTCGCAAATTCCCTGACGGATCTTGTATATCGGAGGCTCGACCCGCGAATTAGGCTTTCCTGAGTATGAATCGTCTCTTCTACATCGGTGCCTTCATAGCCGTCACGTTCATCCTCGTGGCGATCTTTGCTCACTGGATCGCGCCGTACGACGGGACCGTTCCCGACCTTTTGACGCGTTACGCGGCCCCAAGTTCGGCGCATTGGTTCGGAACCGACGCTCTCGGCCGCGACGTTTTCTCGCGTGTCGTTTTCGGAGCGAGGATCTCGCTCGAGGTCGGCATTTCCGTCGTCGCGGTCTCATCCGTGATCGGCATTCTGATCGGCGCGTTCGCCGGCTATTTCGGCGGGGTCATTGATAAGATACTTTCCGGCTACGTCTTCAACGTCTTCCTCGCATTTCCCGGCCTTCTGCTTGCGATCGCCCTTGTGGCGTTTTTTAGGTGCCGGGCTTGGGAAGCTTATCCTCGCACTCTGCGTGATCGGCTGGGTCGGTTACGCACGCGTAATGCGCGGGCAGGTGCTCAAGGTGCGGGAACTCGACTACGTTCAGGCAGCGAAGGCTCTCGGTGCTTCGAACATGCGGATCATCTTCACACACATTCTTCCTAACGCGATCCAGCCGCTCATCGTTCAGGCATCGCTCGGAATGGCCGGGGCGGTGCTTTCGGAAGCGTCGCTCTCGTTCCTCGGGCTTGGGATCCCGCCGCCGGCACCGAGTTGGGGCACAATGATCGAGGAGTCGCGCGGCTTCGACATTCTGACTTCCGCTCCGCACGTAATGTTCTTTCCCGGCATCGCGATCGCATTGACCGTGCTTGCATTCAACTTCATTGGCGACGGCCTTCGCGAATGGCTCGATCCCAAGCAGCGTTCGCGATAGCAGAATACCGCTTCACAAGTCGGCCGCAAAACGGCTAAACTTTACTTTGTGAAAAGCGTTTCCGGTTTGCCGTTCGGGCCGCAAGCCCTGTTCTATTCGCTGCTTCTAGTTCTGTCCGTGAGCGCGGTCACGAGCTCTGCGCAATCGGGGAGAAAGGTCGCGCCGACGCCAACCCCGACTCCGGCGAGAGTTCCCGCGAATTATTCCGAATCACAACCGCTGCCGACACGACGACGAGGTTCTGCCGCCGCAACCACGATCGGTGCTGCTCCCCAAGCGAGCGAACCTGCGCCCGACGGCGAGGAAGTTCTCCGCATTGAGACCGATCTGATAACCGTCCCTGTTTCCGTTTACGACCGCAACGGAGTCTATGTCTCCGGCCTAACGAAGGATGACTTTACGATCTTCGAGGACGGCGTACAGCAGAAGATCGAGTATTTCGGCTTGGGTGACAAACCTTTCACGGTCGTCCTGCTGCTCGACACATCGCCTTCGGCCGAGTACAAGATCGACGATATACAGGCCGCGTCGCGGGCCTTCGTGGATGAACTCAAGCCGGAGGACAAGGTGATCGTCATCGAGTTCGACGGCAATGTACACGTCCTTGCCGAGGCGACGAACGACCGGGCGAAGCTCTACAAGGCGATCTCGAAAGCTGACTTCGGCGGCGGTACTTCGCTCTACGAAGCTGTAGATTTCTCGCTAAAAAAACGGCTTGAGAAGATACAGGGCAGGAAGGCCATTGTGCTTTTCACGGATGGGGTTGACACGACTTCCAGGAAAGCATCCTATTCATCGACACTCGATCTGGCGGAAGAGTCCGATACGCTGATCTTTCCGATCTACTACAACACCTACGAATCGAATCGCACTCGCGTGCTTGGGTTTCCGGGCATCTGGAGCACTGCAGGCACTTCTGCCGAAGATTATGCTGTCGGGCGAAAATACTTACAGGAATTGGCTGCTTACACCGGCGGACGGGTTTTCAGACCGGAAGCAGTTCCCGGCGGGCTCGCGGCGGCCTTTCGCGGGATCGCCATCGAACTTCGCCGTCAGTACAACATCGGATACATTCCAACCGAACACGGCAAACCCGGCCAGCAAAAACGCATTAAGGTCCGCGTCGATCGCCCGAACCTCGCCGTCCGAGCCCGCGACAGCTATATCGTCGGCACGGCGTCGAGCAATGCACAATGAGGCCGGCCCGTTGCCGATGGCCTTACTCCTCTTTGGCTTTTTCGATCTTCAGCGCTTTCTTGATAGCCGCAATATCGGATTTAAGCGCCTCTTGCTCAGCATCCGAGAATACATTCTTATCCTCGATAACCGTGCTCAGCAGCCGGGCTACGATCAATGGAATGATGATAAGAGGTACGACATGCATAAGGACGATCGCGACGATCTTACCTCCGACCGTTACGGGGTACATATCGCCGTAACCGATCGTCAAACCCGTGACGCATGCCCACCAGAATGACTCGAAGAGCGGCTTTCCCTCGAAATAAGCGAACAAGACACCAGAGACGGTAAGGGTCGCAAGGTAGTACGCAATGATCTCAGGAAAGCTGTCGGTCGCTCTCGCTATTAGCTTATTGATGTTGCTCATTGTAGGAATCGGCAATATCGTAACCGAGCTCCTTCCCGATCTCAAAGCCCAAGACGTAAAAATGGCATCCCGCAGGATGCCATTTTTCTAAGCAAGGTCAGGTGAACCGACTAAAAACGCTGGGACGGTTCCAATCGACTACTGATGTGTAGTATCGTGGCGGCGTCAAGATCAGCCAAGCCAACATACCTTACCGTCAACCAGAGACCGGCACTATACGCTTTATTCCTTACCTTTCCTTGTCCTTTCCCGCCGATACGCTAGTCGCTTTCTCGCCATGGGGTTATTCCCTCGACTCATCAACAAGTGATTTACTGAATCAAGGTCGTCGATCTCATCCTGGAGAGCTTTCGTGCGGGTTCTAGAAAATAATTCTGCCGCCGCAACCCTCGAAGCGATCAGACGGTATGAGGCGAGCCCGGCTTGGCCGAGATCAACGTCCTGCATCGCCTCACTGCGAGCACGTGCGTTCATGAGCAGTACCACCGCCTCCTGAACCTCGAGATCGGCCTCAAGGGCCTCTACAGCTTCCTTCGTATCGAATTCCGGCAAGAATGTGAGCGAAATGGATTCCTCAGCTCCGCTCTCTCGGTTTGTGTAACTCAGGCTAATGTCGATCAACCTGGAATCCGACAACTCGCCCGGGACATCGAGACGGACAACAATGTTGAGTGGCGACCCGGAAAGAAGATCCGGCAGAACATACCCGCCATTTTGATCTTTCTCGAAATCGTTCAAAAGATCGACGATCCGAACGCCATCCGCGCATTGCAAGTTCAAGCAAACGCCGTGTCCGAACTGCATTATCAAACCCTGCAGCTCAGTCTCGAAAATCGCCAGGGCATCCTGCGGCTCACTAACGTGCCAGGCATTTCCTCGGCCCGCCTCGGCCATCGGCATAAGCAGGTCTTCGTTAAAGTCCGATCCGATCCCGATCGTTGTTGTCGTAATGCCTTTGCTTGCAAGTTCTCCCGCCTGCGAGACGATGCGGTCGATATTCGTCTCTCCGACGTTCGCCATCCCGTCAGTGATAAGCAGAACCCTATTGATCGCCTCCGGATCAAACCCTTCGCTCACCTGAAGGCCGGCTTTCACCCATCCTTCGTGAAGCGCCGTCGAGTTTCGAGCTTGAATTCGATCGAGCCCGCGCTTCAGGATCTCACGGTCAGAGACCGCTTGGTTCGTAAAGAGTACATCGACCTGATCGTCAAAGATAACCGCAGAAAAGTAGTCGCTGGCCAACAACTGGTCGACGCAGTATTTCGCGGCTTCCCGGGCGTGCTGCATTTTTGGTCCGCCCATTGAACCGGAGCGGTCGAGAGCGATCCCGATATTCAGTTTTGGGCGCTTTGCTGATGTCGGCTTAAGCTCCGGGGGCGTAATTCGAATAAGGAGATCAACATTCTGCCGCTCTCCCTTCACAAGTTTGGCCCTTTCTGTAATTAGCTCGATAGTTGGTTTCATTGTCATATTTGTGCTCTCCTTATCAATTGCTATCTCCTCTTTTCTGATCTGTGAACACCTGCGTCTCAGTATGTATCTCTCACCGATCCCTTTGAATCCCGAGTGCCTCCTTTATCTTCTCTAATAGCCGTGTCGTAGCCTCGTCGGCGCCGGGCGGCTTGTATCCGTCCCTGATGTGAATCTCGACTCCAGGAGCTATCTTGCGCCGCGACCAATTCTCCACGCCCTTTGACGACGGATGCGGCACACCCGCAGCGGGGTTTCGCGCCGCCGTGCGAGTTGGCCTGCTCGGGCCCCCTGACCTCGACAACAAACTAGGGGCGTCATTCTTCCTTCGCCTTCCCGGCGTCAGTAAGCCCTTTAGAAACTCTCTGGCTTCGCCGCCGCCTTTTTGCGCTCTGAGTCCGTCGGCTGCAACGTGATCCTCGTTCGTCCTTTCCGGTTCGCCGTAAGGTTCCGTAAGCTGGGCCTCGCTTCCAGAAACAGCCTCCTGCAGTTCCAAAGGATCGCTTACCACCCGCACGCCGATCGAGTCGGCGCTCAACAATTCTTCAAGTTCTGCCACGGTCTTTCCGATCACCAGTTGCCGAATAATGCTTATTGGCAAGCCGTCAGACTGCAGTTGTTTGATCGCGAGAAGGGTCAACAGGTGCGAATATCCAAAAACCGAGGCCGCACCCTGCTTTATTTCCGAAGGCGGTAACAATCCCTCTGTTATATAGAACCGGATCGTCCTTTCATTCGGGTATTCCGTCACAGTGCCCTTCTCTTGGCTCGACCCGATCTCCTTTAGGGCCTGCTCCGCCGCGTCCGCAAGTTCCCTAACGCCAACGTATTCCACTTGCTTGATCTGTTCCCACTTCCCTCTCACAATGAACAACATAGCATTTGCAGCAGCTACTGTCAACAGTATTTACCGAGAATACCGAAGTTTCGTTGGTCTGGTTAGTTTCTAAGGCACTCACAGCGGCTTTCGATGCTTCCCACGAAACGGCCGAACCGTGGCTTAAGTTTTGAATTATTGACGGATAAAGGCGGACATCCCATCCAAAAAGGAAGGGTGTCGTATCAATTACTTCAACCTCAGACTGCGCTAGGTGCGACTCGTGATCTGATCGAAGAAATAGATGTGACGTCTAAAGAGGTGACGGTTTCATTAAGACGCATCGTCCTCTTGATAGACAGCAAAAATGGCATCCCGCAGGATGCCATTTCTTCAAGCAAAACTGGTGATCCGACCAGGACTCGAACCTGGGACCCAATGGTTAAAAGCCATTTGCTCTACCGACTGAGCTATCGGACCACGCGGCCGCCTTTTGGGGCGAGCCGAATTGATGATTTTACATATTGGGCGTTTCGATGGCAAGTTCCATACGGATGTCGGCCCGGGAATATTCAGAGTTCGGATCGGTCGGCGTTTCTACGAATCCGAACTTCCGGTAAAGAGCAAGAGCGGGACCGAGCTTTCTGCTCGACTCAAGAAAGATCGTCCTGGCGTCCCTTTCCCGGGCGAATTCGATACATGCGTCCATCAGGGAATTCGCAATTCCAAGACCGCGATACTCTGGAGTGACGGCCATCTTCGTCAATTCGAACACGCCATTCGCCGCCGGTATTATCGCGACCGCCCCGACCGCTCGTCCAGCGTCAACCGCCAAAAAGATCTGGCCGCCGGGGGCGATCACGTATTTTTGCGGATTGTCGAGTATCTCGCGGTCGTGCCTCTCGACCGAAAAGTATTTCTCGATCCATTCGTAATTCAGCCTCGCAAAATCATCGGCGAAACTTGGCGAGAATTCGACGATCTCGACCTTTTGACGGCCGTCCTCCGGCATACCGCACCTTACCCCTTGAACCAGCCTTCCATGACCGAATCGTCAAGAATGATCGTCTGATCGCGTTCCGGCCCTGTCGAGATCAGGCCGATCTCTACACCGATGAAGTTCGAAAGGAAATCGACGTATTTGCGAGCATTTTCGGGCAGATCGCCGAGCTTTGTTACGCCGAGTGTGTCGCTATTCCATCCATCAAGGACCTTGTATATCGGCTTGATTTTTCGCAGGTCGTGAGAGACGGCCGGAAATGTATCGACCTTTTCACCGTCGATCTCGTAGCCGACGCAGACCTTTATTTGCTCAAGAGCATCGAGCACGTCTAGCTTCGTCAGCGCGACCGAATCAAAACCGTTCAGCTCGGCTGCATATTTCGTTGCGACCGCGTCGAACCATCCGCACCTTCGCGGCCTGCGGGTAACGGAGCCGTATTCGTTCCCGCGTTCGCGAATTAGGTGGGCAATGTCCTCTTCGTCATCGAGCATTTCGGTCGGGAACGGGCCCTCGCCGACACGCGTTGCGTATGTGCGAACGATGCCGAGAACGCCGGTGATATGATGCGGCGGGATCCCTGCGCCGACGCTAGCTCCGCCCGCCGTCGGGTTTGAGGACGTGACATATGGATAAGTTCCGTGGTCGACGTCCAGGAGCGTGGCCTGCGCACCCTCAAGCAGGATCTTTTTCTTATCTCGCCGTGCATCCGCAAGGAACCGCGAGGTCTCGGTGACGAACGGCCGCAGGCGCTCGACAAGCGGCGAGATCTCATCGTAGATCTCATCTGCTCGAAGCGGCTGCTGCCCAAAAAGCACGATGATGCGGTTCGCTTCCTCGAGATTGCGCTCGATGCGAAGCCGCAGTATCTCAGGCGAAAGAGCGTCCGCGACTCGAATGCCGCGCCGGCCGACCTTGTCTTCGTACGCCGGGCCGATGCCGCGAAGCGTTGTCCCGATCTTCTCATTGCCGAGACGCTCTTCTGACGTGTGATCGAGCGCGCGATGATACGGCATAATAAGATGCGCACGGCTCGAAACTTTAAGACGCTCGGGCGTGATGGAAATCCCCTGCGACGTCATCTGATCGACCTCTTCGAAAAACGCCTTCGGGTCTATGACCATACCGTTCCCGAGCACACACGTTGAATCTTCGTGAATGATGCCCGACGGCAAAAGCCGAAGCACGAACGCTTTGTCGCCAACGTAAACGCTGTGGCCCGCGTTGTGACCGCCCTGATAGCGCGAAACAATGTCGAACCTGTCGGCCAGAAGATCGACGACCTTCCCTTTTCCTTCGTCGCCCCACTGGGCGCCAATAATGACAATGATCATAAAAAATGGAGAATGATGACCGTGAACCGCGAACTTTCCTTATATTCGGCTGAAAGATGATCTATCCAAATTTGGAGCTCCCGATAGAGAGTTGGAGCGACTTTTCCTTTAGTGAATCATTGGATTTTATCATACTTGCTACCGGTCATCGAGGCCGCGGGATCGATAACGAACGGTCTGCATCTAGAAGCTTTTTGTCGTTGTTCTCAGCTCTCAGCTCTCGTTTCTCAGTCTTCGATACAGCTCAAGATAATTCCGTGCGGCATTCTCCCATGAATTATCGACGAGCATCCCGTTGCGCTGGAGGTGTCGCCAGCCTTCTGTGTCGGCGTAAGCGATGCGGGCCTCGTAGATCTTCTCGATCAGGCGATCCGAACGGAAGGCAGAGAACTTGAATCCATTCCCGGTTCCCGAGACCGCGTCCCAATTCTCGACGGTATCGTCGAGGCCGCCGGTCGCACGCACGATCGGCACGGTACCGTAGCGAAGACTGTACATCTGATTCAGTCCGCACGGTTCGAATTTCGACGGCATTAAGAACATATCCGCGCCGGCCTCGATAAGGTGAGCGAGCGGTTCGTTGTAGCGACATAAACGCCCACTCGTGAAGGTGCGTGGTCGCGAAGCGCCTGCAGGAACCGTTCGGAATCGGCTTCGCCCGAACCGAGAGCGATAAAGAACGCATCGGCGGCGAGAATGTCGCCTGCCGCCTGCCGGATCAGTTCGATCCCCTTCTGTGCGGTCAATCGCGTGACGCTTGCGTAGATCGGGCGTTCGAGATCGATCGGCAGTCCAAATCTTTCGAGAAGTGCGCGCTTGCAGGCACGTTTTCCCTCGAGCGACGTTGCGGAAAAATGCGCGGGCAGTTCGGGGTCGGTCTCAGGATCCCAAACGTCATAATCGACGCCGTTCGTAATGCCGATCAGACGATCTGCACGGCGACGCGTGAGCCAATCGAGCCCGTGTCCGAACTCGGGCGCTGGATCTCCATCGCGTAACGCCTTGAGACGGTCGAAAGCAGGTCCGCGGTCTCGAGTCCGGCCTTCATCGCAGAGGCGTAACCGTCGTAAGAGAAGGAATTCCTTGAGAACTGCGACGTAAAGCCGAGCGCGGGCAGTTCGGAAAGGCCGAACGCGCCCTGATACGCCATATTATGTATCGAAAATACGGTCCGTGTGCTGCGCCAGAACGGCTGGTAATGTCGCAGGGCCGCGATCTCGACCGCCGCAAAGCCCGTGTGCCAGTCGTTCAGATGGACTATATCGACGCTTCGGCCGAGGCGTTCGATCAAAAGAAGTGCCGCCCTTGAAAGGAACGCAAAACGCTCGTAGTCTTCCGTGTAGCCGTAGATCGAATCGCGATGAAAGATCGACGGCGCATCGATCAGGAACGTTGGCG
>LLEU01000042.1 GCA_001567505.1 Acidobacteria bacterium OLB17
CCAATTCTGAGGCTGTACCTCGAACACCCTTTGGTTAAAACCCCCAATCATAAGAATCGCCACTCCATAACGGTCAGGCGTAGAAAACCTACCAAAAGCCGACGCCAAGTACCTCGTCTGTGCAAAATCAAGGTCGGTTTCGGTGTCGCGTTCGTAGCCGGTGAATTGCTTGCGAACGGTGTCGGAGGCGTAGCCGAGGCCGGTGGTGCGTTGTGCGGTGAAGACTTCTTCGCCGAAGGGGTGATAGTCGTGGCGGGAGATGGTTTGGCCGTTCTGGTCAGTGTTGATGCGTGGGCTGCCGAGATGGTCGTTCGTCAGATAGCTCACTTTCGCGTCCTGTGCGGCCTCAACGATCGTCGAATACTCCGCCACGAGCTTGCCGCCAGCATCATACACGAACACCGTAACTTCGCCTGTTGATGGCACGATCTTCTTCACACGCTTGCCATCGCCGTCGTAAAGATACTGCCCGACGACTCCCTGTGCGTTGTTGACCTGAACCTGCTTGTTCTCGCCGTCATAGATAAACGTCTGCCCGCCGGCATCTGTTGTGGTGTTTCCCGCACTGTCGAAACCGTAGCCGACGAGACGATTGGTTGCCGGGTCGATCTGCGGATTGCAGACGGCGGCCAAGCAGCCTTGCGGAATGGTCGTCGTGTTCGCCTCGTTGAAATTCCGATTGCCGTAGCGGTCGAATGCAAATGTCTGCTTCCACGATTGCGAGGCCGTGCCGCCTGCCGGGGTGACATTCTCAACCGCACTCTTTAGCCGGTTCAGCTCGTCGTAAGTATAACTCTGCACCGCCGTAAAGCCGTTATTCACCCCGACCGTCGCGACGGTTATTGCTTGCATCACGACCTTATTAATCACACTTAACGATAACTGATCGCAAGATCTTCTCGGCTGTCGGCGCGTCTGCTGGATCAGAATAGAGAACGAGAAACGATGCGTTTTGGCTTTGTAATCGACAGTCAACGGCGAGTTCCATTGCAAAACGCTTGTCGGGATCCTGGAAGTTGGTACGACCGGGCAGGAACTCATATTTTGCAAGAAGACTTTTCGTTCCGTGACTCGCGCCGGCAATTCGCTCGATGTTAACTACGTCCTTGCCATTCAACCGTCTATTTAGATTCTCAACTCCCGTTTCGGACTCTATCGAAAGAGACA
>LLEU01000043.1 GCA_001567505.1 Acidobacteria bacterium OLB17
TCGATCTTCTTGAATTCAAGATTCGCAAAAGCGGCATTCCGCCTGCGTGCCTGCTCGATCATCGGACCTGATTCATCGACCCCGACGCCCGACGCGATCCGCGGTTCGAGCGCGTTCAGCAACGCGCCGTTGCCGCAGCCGATATCGAGCACGCGTATCGGGCGGTCGGGCAAGTGTGCATTTATCCATTCCCATTCGTCGCGGCGAACGCGTATATCTTCGAACACCGCATCGTAAAGCTCGGCTACGTGGTCGTAGCTCGGGTCGCCGTCGGGCGGCCTCGGTTCGAACCGCTTGATCTTTTCCGAAGGCATCATCCCGAGTCGCTTTTTAAACGCCGCAGCGTATCCGTGCGATTTTCTGCCTTTGCAGCCGATCGTGTAGAGCGGTTTCGCGGTCGAGGTACCGGCCGAGGCGAACCTTTCTTTATCCCGCGAGAATGTCGTGTACCAAAAGAACCCGTGTGCCGGAACGTCGAACGTTCGAGCAAAGAATGGTGCGAACCAGCGAGCCGAACGACAGCAGTAGAACGACGCCGAGCCGTCGGCCGCGAACGGTATATCCATCTGTTCCCACTCGTACGGCGAGAATTGCTCCGGGAATTTCACCGTACCGAACATCGGCCCGTACATCCCGGAATGCCCGACGAAGATGAACTCTTTGATCTGCCCGTCACGCTCCTTGACCTCGGCGATCGCGGCAAGGACATCGCGTTTTGATTCGACGGCGCGCGTGATGACCGTGCATTGCGGGTCCTCATTCCGCTTCGCGTCGGCAAGCGTTTCGGCAACGACCGGGAATTGCGGCCCGCCGAGGCGATATTTCGTTGTGTAAATGATGAGAGTAAAGAGGTTATCTGCCATTTATCGGACCCTGCGGCACTAGAGAAGGCCGCGCACCTTTACGCGAATATATGATTCGAGAAGCTCGGCCGCAAGCGTCTGGGTCGTAACGTCGAGCGCGAGGCCGCCGAGCGCTTCGACCTGCAGGAGAGCAGCTCCGCGTTGAACGAGAAGTTCCTCGGCCGCTGACTGTAGGAAAAGCTCCTTCTCATTCTTCGGCGGCGATGAGACAGAGGCGTTCAGGTCGCGGTCGGCGATCGTCGCAACAAGCGGCAGATGCCGTGGACGCAGAAGCGGCAGGGCTTCGAGCAGGCGGCTCGAACTGTCCTTGTCGATGACGTCGGTCAATATCACGACGAACGCACGCTTTTTCATATTCGAGGCGATGAACTGAAAGCTCCGCGAATACGACGATTCGACCAGCGAAGGCTCGATATCTACGAGAGCTTCAAGCGCGGCATCCATCTGGCCGACACCTCGCTTCGGCGGAAGATAGCGAATCACACGTCGTCCGAACACAACGATCCCGCAGTTGTCACCCGCACGCGAACAGGCCGACATCAGCGCAAGGCTTGCGTGCAGGGCCGTTTCGAACTTCGTTTCGCTATCGATCCTGCCCGTCATCAGGCGGCCTGCGTCAAGAGCGACGATGACGGTCT
The DNA here is from genome assembly GCA_001567505.1 of Acidobacteria bacterium OLB17. Lineage (GTDB taxonomy): Bacteria > Acidobacteriota > Blastocatellia > Pyrinomonadales > Pyrinomonadaceae > OLB17. The sequence continues at coordinate 1,502 of LLEU01000043.1, forward strand.
GGTCGCGTTCGATCTGATGCTGGATCGACGTCAGCTTCGATCGACGCGCCGTTGCCGTCCAGGAGATATTCCGCATCTCATCGCCCGCAACGTAATCCCGCAGGATTCGAATTCACGGCCTTCGCCGCGACGGACAGCCCGCCTTTGGACGGCGAGGAATGAACGCGCTCCGAGGGCACGCAGCTCGATCTCGCGAACGCGGCGAATATTCGGGTAAACCTTAAGGCTCTCCGCCGCACCGAGCGAAGTTTGACACCAAACGAGGCCGAAGCGCGACAGAAATCGGACAGCGGTCTCACCGAATTCATAAAGTCCGCGGCGTGGCGGCGTCAAGGAATAGCTGTATGTGCCGACGCTGTTCGGTTCAAGCTGCATCGTCGATTCGCGGCCCGTTTCGCCCAAGTGCATATCCGGTGGGATCTCGTCCTTTACCTTCAAAAGGACCGTGCGGCGGCTCGAATTCGTAATATGCAGCGTTACTTCGGTCGGATCGCCGATCGCCGGCCGCTTTTGGAATACGCGGGCGGCCGAAAGCTCTGCGGCGGTCTTCCGGCTCGCGAAATGGTCCGCGATCGCGGCAATGATAAGAAGTACGTCAAATGCAAGGACGAACCAGCCGAGGCTCGCAAAGGCGAACGTCGCCAAAAGAAGCACGGCTGCCGCTATCAGAAGGGCATAGAACCTATTTGAGAAGACGAATTTCACTTACTATCGGATCGATACGATCTCGGCACTTCGGATCGGTAGATTATACCACCAACGAGAAAGCTATCGAGGGGACTTGACAAGAATTAGAATTGGAATTATTCTAATTCAAGTTATGAAGTTCTCGGCGATAAGCGAATTAGGACTGACACGGCAGCGAGAGGTGGTGCTTGAGGTGGTGCGTGAGGCACACGGACACCTTACCGCCAACGATGTCTTCGTTGCGGCAAAGGCCAAGCTTCCGAGCATCAGCTTTGCGACCGTGTATAACTCGCTTCGATACCTGAAGGAATCCGGGCACATTGCCGAGATCCCGTTCGGGAACGGAGCGAGCCGGTTCGATAAATTCACACATCGCCACGATCACGCAATTTGTACATCATGCGGCAAACTTGTCGATATCGAGATGGAGCTTCCGCCCGATCTTGTAAAGCGGGCCGCAAAATATTCAAAGTTCAAGGCCGAGACACTTGAGTTCACGCTGCGTGGGCTCTGTCCGGATTGTGTAAAAAAAGGATAAAAAAAGGAGAGAATATAACAATGTCAACTGCAACAGGAACCGCGTCCGAAGCTGTCGTGACCGCGCCGATCGCAAAGGTCGGCCAGCCGGCACCTGACTTCAATATGCCATCGACCAAGAATATCGACACGCTTGCCGAGAACGTAAAGCTGGCCGATTACAAGGGCAAATGGCTCATTCTGCTTTTCTACCCGCTCGATTTCACGTTCGTTTGCCCGACCGAACTGATCCACTTCTCGGATCGGCTCGAGGAATTCCAGGGAATCGGCGCTGAGGTCGTGGGCGTTTCGACCGACTCTGTACATTCGCACCGCGCGTGGCTCAAGACCCCGCGAGACAAGAACGGGATCGAGGGCGTGAAATACCCGATCGCTTCCGACACGGCCGGCAAGCTTGCGCGTCAATACAACATCCTCGTCGAGGATGCGAACATCGCGCTTCGCGGCCTTTTCATCATCGATCCGGAAGGCGTGCTTCAGTATTCGGTCGTTCAGAGCCTGAACATCGGCCGTTCGGTCGATGAGACGCTTCGCGTGCTTCAGGGATTGCAGACCGGCGGGCTTTGCTCGGCCGACTGGAAGCCCGGCCAGGAGAATCTGAAGGTCTAAGGTTATTACAAGCTCAGCCGCAGACGGGACGGCCCTTCACGGGAGAGGGAATATGCAAGGAGTATTCTTTCGTGGCGAGGAATGGACCATCTGCGGCTGTCATTTTTGAGGTGAAAAGGCTATGCCGATGAGAATTGGGGACCAGCGGCCTTCGTTCGAAGGCGCAACGCACTGGTTGAATGAGTTGCAGGAAACGGCCGACGATCATGTCAACGGCCAGCCGACGCTCGTCTATTTTTGGGCGACGAGCTGCGGCATCTGCAAAGAGAATATGCCCAAATTGCAGGCGCTGAAAGCGAAATACAAGAATGCCGGCCTTCGCACGGTCGCGATCCATATGCCGCGATACGAATCCGATACGGACGTTGAAGCCGTCAAGGAAACGATCGCCGCGCATTGCATCGACGATGTCTGCGCGATCGACAACGAGCACAAGCTCAAGGACGCGTTCCTGAACGAGCAGGGCTGGGTTCCCGTCTATTATCTTTTCGACGCGGAAGGCAAACTCAAGAGCCGTGCCGCGGGCGAATTCGGGATCGGCGTCCTGACCGGCGCACTCGAAAAGATGTTCCCCGAAGCGCAGTCAGCCGAAGCGTAAAGCCGGCGTGCGGAAACGGAATGTCGTTGGGACGACATGAGGTAGCGCCTTTTGTCTCGGGCCTATCAACAGGGCGTTTGCAAGGCGGAATGATCTCAGCTAAGGGCTTGAGCTACAAGGAAGATTTCTATCGATATGCGTCTTAACGGGGTTTTTACGTCGCCACTAGTGGCTTGTCTTGATATTCAGTAAACGTGCGGTTGCAGGGAGTGCATCTAAAACGTTGTAAGCCTTTGCGGTCGCGTCCGTGACGCTTCGCTTTTGCCTCGCAATTATGGCAGACCATTGGTGAATCTCCTGTTGATTCACACTGGCAAAAGCGTATAATGAGATTGGAGATCGCACGGCTTTTGCTGTGTAGTTAAGCGTCAGAGGTAGTTAGCGCTATCTCTGGGGCATCCTGAACACCGTGGGTGCGGGATTCGAACCCGCGAAACGCGTAGGAACGTTTGCTCAATTATCAGTCGAGTGCAATAGACCACTCTGCCAACCCACGGAAACTCAACGGAAGCCAGCAATTTGCTGGCTTCTTCTGTTTTAAATCCTTCAAAGATCGTGCGATAATCCCTTATCGCTACATCTATTATAAGCACTATCCATAGCGTGTCAATAGGGAGAGCCATCAATCTGCCATAAAAGTGAAAATATATCTTGTATCCTATGGCTCAATATGTGCTATAGTCTTTTTGGAGGCTAAGCCAGATGACTGAACAAACTAGCGAACCGAACGAAAAGAAACCCAAAACCCCGAAGCACAGAAGCCCCAATTATCCGTATGTCGGCCTAGAGGAATCCCTTGAAAAGGCCGCTGAGATTCAAAAGGCTGGAGGTATCCACGCCGTCGGTTTCAAAACCTTGATGGAGATATGGGATTATAAAACGGGAACGACTAGCTCTGTGATAGCAGCGCTTAAATCTTTTGGTCTGGTAGAAGTTTCAGGGAACGGTGACACTCGCCAAGTGAAACTGACCGAAACGGCCCGGAAAATTCTAGCGGATCACTCCGAAGCCACCACACTAAAGAAACAGGCCGCTGTTTCGGCTCCTCTGTATAGGCGCCTTTGGCAGAAATTCGGGCCAGATTTGCCGACCAACGATAAGGTTATGGGCGAATATCTCGAGTTTGAAGAACACTTCAATCCGGCCTCTGTTGCCGGGGTTATTGCTGATTTTCGATCAACTATTACCTATGCAAACCTGTCCGAATCTGATAAAATCACCGATACGGATGGCGAGGGAGGTGAAGAAAATCAGTCCGAACCGCCCGCCAACAAGGGCAGCCAGAGCAACGGCGGTTTTGGCACGTCGAGAAACCCCGGCGGGGTAAAGCCTCCCGTACTAAAGGACGGCATTATGTACAGCATCACTATCGACGTTTTGGAGAACGGGCAAATAAACGTTGTGACAGCGGGCGATCTCAACGAAAAGACGTTCGCTCTCGTAAGTGAGATATTTGGTCTGAAAGCGAAGCACGAAAATAAAACCGACCCCCAAACCGCATCCAACACAAAATACTCCCCAAACGATGATCGGTACTATGAAGAAACCGAGCAATGACGAAGGCCGGAATCTCCGGCCTTTCCTTTTTCAGTGTTCAATGTGGGTACTCAACTAGAGCAACACAGAATTATATCACGACCAAGTATTGCCCCCGAGGTCGAAAACGCTTATAAAAGCGGGCGGCTTGTGAAGACCCAGAAAAGGATCAAGCCGCTTGCGACGATCGAGCCTACAAGCAGCAGGAAGAGTCCGGCCATCAATCCGAAAATAAAGAGGTAATCGCCTCTCGTGCCCTTGCCGCGGCCTGTCGCTCGTGCACGGATCAGATCCATATTCTTCTTATTCGAACGCCAAACGAGATCGAACGCGTCACCTAAGAACGGGATCATACCAACGATGTAGTCGATGGCGATATTCAGCGCCATCCGCAAAAGCGTGATCTTCGGGACGCCGTAGCGAGCTCCTGAGAACAGGATGTAGATCGACGGGATGAAGGTCAGCGTGTCGCCAATATTCGGGATAAGGCCGATCAGCGCATCGAGGCCGAAGCGCCAGCCGGTCCCCGGAATTCGAAAAAGGCCGTCGAGGTACCGTGCCAAGTCGTCGAGCCCTTTCTCGATCTCGATCTCTTTGCGTTCGAGTTTCGTCATTTCTCAACGATCTTCACTGTGAGGATCTTGTCGCCGCGAACGATGCTGTCAACAACGTCCATCCCGGTGCCTTTTACGCGGCCAAAAACGGTATAGCCGCCGTCAAGATGCGGCTGCGGCGAATGTGTTACGAACCACTGCGAACCGCCAGTGTCTTTGCCCGAGAGCGCCATTCCGACGGCGCCGCGATCGTACGGCTGCATATTTATCTCACATCGGATCGACCAACCGGGGCCGCCGTTGCCGTCGCCACGCGGATCGCCGTCCTGCATTACAAAATTTGCGACGACGCGATGCACCGCGAGTCCGTTGAAGTAGCCGCTGTTTGCGAGCTTAATAAAATTATCGACCGTCAGCGGCGCGTCCTCGCCAAAAAGTTCGATCTCGAAAACGCCCTTTTCCGTCGTGAGAATCGCGGTCGCGGAGCCGTTCTTTCGCGAGAGTGCACGAATGTAATCGTCCCTTTTGTTCAGGATCTGGCCGAGCTTCGTTCCCGTTGATGCGGAATACGGCCGAACTTCGTCGAGCCGCTTCTCACGAGCATTCTTCAAAAGCGTTTCGAGCTTTTCATCCTTCTTCAACGACTTGTCGCCAAGTATGTCGAACGCCTTTTTGCGCACTAGGTAATCGGGCGATGATAGTGCGAGTGCGAAGGTCGGCACGGCAGCCTGTTTGTCGAGCTTTGCAAGCGCGTCGAGGATCGCAAGCTGAGCGTCGTCCTCGTGCTTGTCGGAGGAAAGGGCCGCGCCGAACGCAACTTCGAGTGCCTTCACGATCTTATCGCTCTTTGTCATTTCCGCAAGGCCGCCTGCGGCCGCAACTCGCATAAAAACGTCCGGGTCCTCTAGGTGCTCAAGAAGCTTTGCCTCGAGCCCTTCGACCTTGAGCGCGAACATCGCGCCGACGGCATCGGGAAGAGCTTTTGCGAGATCCTTTTGGCCGGGTTCGCCAGCCTTAGCTTTGAGCTGCTCGTAAAATCCGGACAGGGCCTTTCGTGCGGCGGCAATGGCCGCTTCGTTCTTTGAATCGGCGACGGCCGCAAGTCCCTGCGAGTAGGCCGAAGCGGCCCAAAATTCCGCGAGTGCTTCGGCAGAAGGCTCTTTCTCCGCGTATGCCGCAGGTGCGATATGTGCGAACGCGGTCTCGGTCTCGGACGAGCGATGATGATCGAATTCGCCCAACCCGCGAAGGAATTCGAGAGCGTCCTTGCTGCCTGTCCCGTCGAAAATGCGTCCGAGGGCCGAGGCGAGTTCGAGCAGCTCGGTCAATTCGTCGGGCCGGCCGATCCGTCGCGAGACGAGGCCTTTGTCGATCGCCTGCTTCAGAAGAGCGTTGGCCCGCTCGATGAGTTTCTTGCCCGCCGCTGCATCTTTCAGCGAGGCGAGCGACCGGACGGCCGAGATGCGGACCCGACTGTCGCTGTCTTTCGCGGCAAGCTCGGCGAGCATTGCCGCCGCCGCTTTGTCACCCGAGGCGCCGATCGCCCGGGCGGCATTTGCACGTGCGACCGGATCGCGTTCTGTCTTGACAAGGCGGATGAGCGCGTCCGCAGCGTTCTTGGCACGAAGCCGTGTCAGCGCATTGGCCGCATCCGCGCGGACGCGTGCATCCTTATCGGAAAGGAATTTTGCGGCGAGTACATCGGCGCCTTCCGCCCTTGTTCGGATCAAAGCTGTAAGCCCAAGTAGAACGGTGAGTTTGTCCCGCTTTTCTTGTTTTGCCGACTCAACTTCGAGTTTCAAGACAATTACTTTCTTGAGTTCTGCGGCCGAAGGGCCTTTCGGTTCGGCAGCCGCGATCTTGCCTGCGGCCTCGATCAGACGTGCCCGCACTTTTGCTGAATGCTCGGAAGCGATGGCCGCAAGTACCGCATTCGCGGCCTCTTGCGATTCGATCTCGCCGAGGGCGAACGCGACCGTCGCCCGCACGTTCACATCCTTCTCGCTTTTCAGTAGCCCGATCAGATGCGGCAGGGCCGACGGGCTGCCGATCCTGCCTGCGGCGAGAGCGGCGCGAGCACGCACGGCCGCATTCGGCGAATGAAGGGGTCCGGTAAGGTCGCGGTTGAATGAGCGCGCGTCTTCAGCGTGCAAGATCCGAATGCCGGTCTCGAGCGGCACCTGCGCGCGAGCACCGGCCGAAAATGCCGCGACGAGAAAGGTCATTGCAAAAATTAGGTACGAAAGTCGCATCGTTTTTCTCTATTCGTTCGTTTCCTCAACGATCTCGTAGCTCGTCGTTATTACGGCTGTCGGTTTTACCGACGCAGCGACCGAACAGTAAGTTTCGTCAGAGAGCCGGATCGCATCCTCGACCGCTTTTGCGGAAATGCCGCGTCCGCGCACGATATGGGTTATGTGGAACGCTGTGAATTTTCTCGGATGTTCGTCAGCTCGCGTTCCCGAGATGCGAACGTCGTAAGATGCGACATTCTGCCGTTTCTTTGCAAGGATCGATTGCACGTCGATCGCGGTGCAGCCCGCGACGGCGACCAGCAGAAGCTCGATAGGCGTGGGTGCCGTGTGCCTATCTCCTTTAGAATCCATAAGTTGCGGCAGGCCGCTCGGGGTCGTGCCTAGAAAGTAGTCATCGCCGATGTATCGGACGACCGCTTCGGAAGTATTTTGTGCCATAGGTTTTTGCCAATTCTAGCATTTTTTGCGATCGAGACAGATGACAACTCGTGGCACGAAAAATGCTTCAAACTAACTCGGGCGAAGTGTCGCACGCGCGGCCGTGTCGCCAAAATTCGCGTAAAATATCCGAAGCAGGGTGAGCAACGATGAAAACTCTACGAAACCATCTAACAGCATTGTTCGTCGCAGCGATCGCGATCGTGGGAGTGACTGCCGCGAACGCACAAACTCGTAACGAGCGTGAGGTCCGCGATGCCGTTCGAAGCCTTTCGACTAAGATCGATAATTTCGATTACGACCTTCGCTATCAACTGAATTCGGCTTCGGTGAACACGACCGTCGTTTCGCAGGTCGGCCAGGATATCAGCGAACTGAAAGATGCCGTCCGCGATTTTCGCAACAACTTTGACCGCCGTCGCGAGAATCGCGATGACATTCGCATTGTCGTCGAGGCAGCAAAGCGCGTAGATCGCTTTATGCTCGACAACCAGCAGAATCGCCGACTCGAAGACGACTGGAGCGAGATCAAGGCGCAGATCGACCGCCTTGCTTCGAATTACGGCGTCACGAATGATTGGTCGATGACCACCAATGACGACGATCGGTACAACTATCCGGACGATCGGCCGATGACTGGAAACACCGTAATGGTCGGCCTTTCCGGCACCTACGATCTCGATCTCCAGCGAAGCGAACGCATTGATGACATCATCGCAAGGTCGAACACGAGCGGGAACGACCGCGAAGAACTAAAGGACAAACTCACGGCACCGGCGCGGATCGCGCTCGACATTCGCGGCGACCAGGTAACGCTTGCGACCTCGACGGCGACGCCGGTCTCGTTCCGTGCGGACGGACAGCAAACAACGGAGACCGACGCTGCGGGCAGAACGATCCGCCTGCGTGCGACGCTCACGGACGGTAAGCTCGTGATCTCCAGCATTGGCGGTGATTCGGATTACACGATCACGTTCGAATCGACGCGTAACGGCCGCGAGATGCGTGTCCTGCGGCGGATCACGACGAGTTATCTGAATCAGACCGTATTCGCCGAGAGCGTTTACAACAAGACCGATCAGGTCGCACGCCTCGGCATCGACACGGGCAATTACGGCAGCACGGGCAACAACGGCGGCTATTCCGACAACGATCAGAACAACGGGAACCCGGGATACGGCAACTATCCGCCTTCGCCGCGTACGCCGCGAACCGGCAGGTTCATCGTTCCCGACCGCACGACGATCACCGGGATCCTCGAAAATGACATCAATACGAAGGTCTCGCAAAATAACGATCGCTTTCGGATGACGGTGCAGTCGCCGAACGACTTCCGAGGTGCGACGATCGAAGGCTATATCTCGGGCGTCGGCCGCTCCGGACGCGTCAGCGGGCGATCGAACGTTACCTTTAACTTCGAACGCATAACGCTCAGGAACGGCGAGGTTTACGATTTTGCCGGCAGCCTTTCATCGGTTCGCGACCAGAACGGAAAAGAGGTCAAGGTCGATACCGAAGGTACGGCTAAAGGCGATAGCCAGACCAAGGAGAGCGTAAAACGCGGCGGCATCGGGGCCGGCATCGGTGCGGTGATCGGCGCGATCGCTGGCGGCATAAAGGGTGCGGCGATCGGTGCGATCATCGGCGGCGGTGCAGGTGCGGGTTCGGTCGTGCTTCAGGGACGCGACGACATCGAGCTTATGAAAGGCTCGACGATAACGGTCATTTCGTCATCGCCGGTCCGAAACGATCCGCAGTCGCCAAGATAGGCGCCATCGCGGCCTCCTTTCAATTTGCTGTCGGTTGATGAGAATTAGCCGACAGCATTTTTTTTGTGTTCTAATTGCAGACTGTATGCACGAGATACCGGAAGAGATCGAGGCCTATCGAGACGAAAAATGGCGACGAGAAGAACATCATCGCGTCAAGAATGCCGCCGATGTCGAAACGCTCGTCGAAGATCTTGGCCTTTGCCTTGGAATGACAGACGTCCGAAAGAGACTGCCATCCGTCTATATCGCGGTCTGCGGCCGACGCGACGCGCATATGCCGCGAAATGTTCAAAAGGATGAAGAGGCAAGTGCGGCCTGGGTACTAAAGGACGAGGTCATCGCTCGTGGGAACGTCTATTACGGAAAGGTTTACAAAGGCCACTCGATGTTCCTCGCAAAGCGGATGATACCCGTCTTTAACACCATTTGGGGCTGCTCGAAGGCGGGCGAATCAGGCATTCTCTCGAAGAATGCACAGGCCGTTCTAAAGATCCTTCGGAAAGAGTTCGAATCGGCAACAGCGACCTGCGCGAAGCGACGGGACTTTCACGGCCCGAGCTTACGAAGGCACTCGATGAGCTGCAGAGGCGTATGAAGGTCGTGCCGCAAGAGGTGATCTACGCCCCGAAATTCACATACATCTGGACGCTCGCCGAGGCCCGCTTCTCGAAGGAATTGGCTGCAAAAATGAAACGCGAATCAGCCGTCCGCGAACTTGCCCGAACGTATCTGAAAATGTGCGGAATGACGCTGCTCGGCGAGCTCGCGGGTAAGTTCGGCCTCACTCGGAAAGAGGCAGGCCGCGCAAACCACGAGCTTGTTGACGAAGCGTTCGCCGAACGGGTCGAAAAGGGTATCTATCGGCTCGCTAAGCATCGGCAATGAGGCTTAAGCGCAGTAAATACTCTTAAATACTCTACTTCGATTAGCGTTTTGTCTAAAAGGTAGCATTGGCAAGAATTAGGTTATGTTCACTATATCAGGAAAATACCAAACAAAATGCTCCGAACGCCCCAGGTTGTGCGGTCATATCGTGAGTTCGTGACAGATTTCATTCAAAGCATCTGAGAAGTACTTCTCCAACACTAGGTCGCTAGAACCCAAAGGTCGGCATTCAGCCCATGTCCGGAATTCATCGGCGGCCAATCGTCCGCTGCAGTATATAATTTGCCCTGCAGTCCGCGATAGTGGATCCCAAATGTGATCATCGTGGGGTCGGACGCGAACTCCGATGATTGCGATTCGATCAGCGTTGCTTACCAAATCGCGCCAGCGATCGCGCTGGCCCATGATAAAACTCTCACCGGCTGTTACGCTCTTCGACGGTTCAAAATAGCACATTGCTGGTGGAAAAGCGTCGTTTTGTATTCTGTTACGGAATTCGGTGGGATCGCTTATGACTCGCATCGCGCCATTAGTTTTAACATTCATACCCGCGAAAGAAACTGCACTTGGCATACCCTTAACGGAGTCGCAGAATATATGGCAGCACCCGTGGGGCATACAGAGCTCAATGGATCTACCCGGCAAGGTATTGGTACCAATCACTGGCTGAAGTCCAACGCTACCTAGGGACAATTCAATCAATCGGTCATAATTCAAGGTGCAGATGGCTCCATTCCAACGGGCATCGTGTATTCGAGATGCGAGCCGAACGTAAGAATTCGATTTACGCGGATAGAATTCAAAAAAGAAGGCAGCCATCGCTCTTTGTAGCAGTGAGACATCGTGAGGATATCGTTGCGCTACGAGATTCATCCCGGCTTCGAAATCACCGATAAACTTTGTCTCGAGATTGGTCGGAAGGGCACCCCATAACGTGGGGCTAAATGCCTGGAGCGCGCGAAACAGGTCGTCCCCAAGAGGTGGTGTTCCAGAAACGTCGGAACCATAACTCGCACCAGCACCGAGAAGTAATACGTCCATGTAGCTGCCCTACAACTCCTAGCTTCCTAACATTCGTCATCTATAAGTTTACAATATGACTATATCCGCAACTAAAGCAAGATAGGAAGCAGTGTGGGCCGTCGAAGCATTTTGGACGAGTATTGGGCGTTCCTAGGTTCGGCGATATTAAAGTACTTCGTGGTCGGTATCATTGTACCGATCTTGTGCGTAGATGCTGCGAGGCCTTGAATTGCTTGAGGTAAGGAGAGAATCGCGGCTCGACGGCCATAAGATCGACACGACATCAAGTTCCGTTACGACGACAATAACCCGCAAAATGATAGAAAGGCTGCCGCATTAGGCACGCTCGGTTCAGATATCTGCAGGCAGAGTTTTTGAGCCCTCGACGAAGCCGAAAGCCGCGATGTTGAATGCAATTCCGGGGTCAAGCACCTGCGATCCCTGTACGATCAGCGAACCGACAGCTTCCGCTGCGGCCTTTGCCCCATCTTCAAGGGACAGGCCCCAACGCCTGCGGATAGCGTCGTAACTTGGTTCGAGCTTTTGCTGTGATTCGAGAAAAGAAAGATGCGGCCTATGTTCTTCTCCCGGCTCCATTTCAAGCGTTCCGGGCCCGGGAACCAAGTTGGCGGCAGTCAATTTTTGACCGACGATATCGATCAGCATCGGCCCTTTCTCGTTCGCCCGGTCAGATAGTACGGCGGAGCCGGGCTCTGCATCGGCAAGTTGGAAGCCGAATGACCGAAACAAAAAGGTTCCCGCCATCCGCGCCGTAGCTGCGATCGCGGTCTCGATATGAACGCCCTTCTCATTGCGGAGTGCATCGATCGTGGCCGCGACAAATTCGTCTGCGGCATTTCGGGTGTTTGGCTCTGATGTCATAACTTATTTTACGAAAAGCGAACAAAGAAAACGCCGGCCTTCGGGATGTGAAGGCCGGCAACAAAAACGGTTATCACGTTCAGAACGCGGGCTTTTTGAGTATCTCGATCACGGCGTTGAATCGAGCGGTGTCGGCCGCGTTCTTCGAGGCCGCCGCTGCTTTTTCAACGATCGCGAGCGACTTTGCAAGGCCCTTCGCGTTCTTCGCCTTATCAAGCGCCTTCCTCACACTCGAAGCGTCCTTTGCCGACATCGACGACGAGCGTTCGAGCTGGTCGATATAAGCCTTTGCGACGACCGGCTTATTCGCCCACACGATCCGCTGCTGGCTCTGAACGTTCCATTCCGGAAGATGCACGGTCTTTGCCGCGTCGATCTCATTCTGTGAAAGGAATTTGGTCGGCGTCAGCTCGAAGATATCGAGTCCGCGTGCGATCTCGGACGAATAGATGTTGCCGTTGTACCAATAAGCCGACCACGAACCGCCGAGCACGAGCAGTTTCGCGTCGACGGGACCACGATCGAAATAGGCGACCTCGAACGGCTTTGCCGCATCGGTAAAGTCCATTATCGAGATGCCGCCCTGATACCAGGCCTGCACCTTCAGGTCGCGGCCGGGCACGGGCACGAGCGAGCCGTTGTGTGCGACGCAGTTCTCCTGTTCGGTCTGCGCGGCCGGCATCTTGTAGTAGCTTTGGAATTTCAGCTTGTCATCGACGAGGTCAAAGATCGCGTCGGCTCCCCAGACGTTCGGGTCGGTTTCGCGGCAACGGGCGCCCATTCCGCCGCCCCATTCGTCGGTAAAGACGACCTTCTTACCGTCGTTCGAGAACGCTGCCGAATGCCAGTAAGCATAGTTCGGGTCATTCACGGCGTCGATACGCTTCGGGTTCGCCGGGTCCTTGATATCAAGCAGAAGCCCGTTGCCCGAACAAGCTCCGGCCGCAAGCCCGATCTCCGGATAGACCGTGATGTCGTGGCATTGGTCGCTGTCGGTCGGCTTGCCTTTGTTGTCGTGCGAGCCGCCGTCGCTCAGTCCGTTGTATGCCCCGGTGCGCGGATCGATAAAGACGCGGGGGCTTGCAACGATCTTCGCATCCTGCGGTTTTGCGACCGGCACCTTGATCACATCAATGCGGAAAAGGGCCGTATTCGGGTCCTTGTCCGGCGCTCCGCCCGAACATCCCGCCATCTCTTCATCCTGGCGGACGAACGACGTACCGGAAACATAGACGTAGATGTTGCTCGGGTCTTTCGGGTCGGGAACGAGTGTGTGCGTATGCGAACCGCGGCAGGTTTGGACCGCTGCGACCTGCTTTGGAGCCCTGATATCGGTGATGTCAAAGATCCGGACGCCGCGGAATCTCTCTTTGTTCGCGGCCGGGAGGCCCGAGCCCTGAGCCGGCGGCGGGAAGCCCTGCTCGCCGCAATCAAGGCGGCCGTTCGGCATCTCGACCGACATAAAGAGCAGGTTCTTAAAGACCGAAACGTCGCCCTGTCCGCCGGGACAAGGCATCGAGGTCACGAGTTCGGCCTTGTTCGGATTCGCGATGTTATAGATATTCACGCCGTAGAAATTCCCGAGGAAAAGGTAGTTTCCCTGGAACGCAATGTCGGAATTCGCGAACGCAAGCGGTGCGAATGACATTTTCAGCGCATCGGGGATCTTCGCATTCGCGGATATCCCGAGCGAGGTCAAAGCTTTTGCGACCATCGGGCTGTTCGGGTCGGTCCCGACGTCGAATGCGGTCGGTTTCTTCAGCAGCCCGAGATGTCGGATCCCCATTGCGGCCTCGCCGGCGTCAAATACGCCGGGTTTTAGGTGCGCACGCGGATCCTTCGGGTCCGAGCCCGTCATTCCGGGCGGCAAAGCGGGAGGTGCCTGCGGTGCTCCCTGTGCGAAAGCACTCGTAAAAAGGCCGATCGACATAAATGCCAGGACGGCTATCGACAAAACTGAATTCAAAAAGGTTCGGAATTTCATACTCTAAGGTTTCTCTCCCAGCATTTTCTGCATAATTCGGATCTCGGCACGCTGGCCGCTGTCAACATCTGTCGCAAAATTGAAAAGTTCGGCGTCCTGGCCGCTTCCCGCGGCCTCGAAAAGCTCCTTGACCATCGTGAGTGCGCCGCCGTGGTGCTGGATCATCCCTGTCAGGAAAAGCCGGTCGAATTCGGCACCGCTTGCCGCCTTAAGGGCGGCCATTTGCTCGGGCGTCAGCATTCCGGGCATCATCATTGAGCTCATCGAATGGCCTCCGCCGTGATCGTGCCCTTCCATCCCGGACATTTTCATTCCCGGCATCTGCATCTCGACCGGTTGGCCGCGCGCCATAAGCCAGCGTTTCATAAAGTTCATTTCGTCGGCCTGGGACTGGCTGATGCGTGCTCCGAGCAGGCGAAGCTCTTTGTTCGTCGTTCGTCCGGGCATCAGGTCTACCATCTCGACCGCCTGCGCGTGATGATGGATCATTCCCTGCATGAACTCGATGTCCTTTTTCGACAACGGCGGCGGCAGCGGACGCGTATCCGAAGGCAGTATCGTGCTCGGTTGGCCCGGTGCTCCGGGACGCACGACCACAGGGCCCTTGCTCTGCCCAAGAGCAGTCGCCGAAAAGGCGGTAAAACTTAACAATGCCAACGGCAAGGACACCCTTGCCCACTTTGATCTGATCGGAACTCGCATAGGCTAATTAGGCGACTTTAGCACAAAATACGCACCGGCCGGTGGAAATGTTCCACCGAACCTTGAGGTTCGTCGAGTTCGTCGAAAGGAAGCTATGCGGGCTCAGCGCCGGTGAATGGATTCAGGACAGTTACTCCGCGATAAATGCCGCCGGATGATAGATCTTTCGAAAGAATATACTCGCAATTTGCCTTCTCGGCGGCCGCGACGATCAAGGAATCCCAGAATGAGAGCTGAGAAATGGCGACGATGTCGATCGCCTGCTCGATGAGTTCAAGGTCGTTATTCACTACCTCCATATTCCGGAAGTTGTGCACAACGCCTTTTACGATCATACGATCCGCATTCAGTTTGGTGGTCGCTACAACGTAGAATTCCTGTGCGACCTGCGTTGAGACGACCGGGAGATGAGACTCGACAGTACGCGTAAGGATCTCCCGTGCACGAGCATTTTTGACGGGATCGCGCTTGTCTATCGCATAAACGAAAATGTTCGTGTCGATGAAGACCTTAGACACGATAGAGATCGTCCCTTGTCCAACGCTCACCCTTCGACGAGACATTTGCCTTGTCCATTAACTCGAACGTATCGTCGAGCCAACGGTTCTGCTTACGGCCAACGGCCTGCCGGAGAAGCTTTCGGATCAATCCGTTCAGGGAGGTATTATGAGACCGGGCGTACTCACGTCCGGCCTTAAGGAGATCCTCGTCTGCGGAGAGTGTGATATTCTTCATAACGCCCGTTACACATAATATGTGTAAATGCTTGGTGAAGGCAAGATAAAAATGCTTCCGTCGCCCGCTAACGCGGGTTCCATTAAAAAGGTTGGTGCCATCACCCACGTGCTGAAGCACGTGGCAATTCGAAAACCGGCGGGAACTGACGGCAGGCCGTTAATATTTCATCAATTCGACGACGGCCTTTTCCACATCCTCTGATTGCGGCAGGATGAAATCCTCGACCTGCGGCGCGTATGCGACGAAGGTGTCGGTCGCGGCGACTCGCCGGACCGGAGCGTCAAGGTATTCGAAAAGCTCGTCCGAGATTCGTGCGGCGATCTCGGCTCCGTAACCGAACGACAACGCGTCTTCATGAGCGACGATCACGCGGCTTGTTTTCTTGACCGTTGCGGCGATCGCGTCCCAATCGTACGGCACAAGCGTGCGAAGGTCGATGATCTCGACCGAGATGCCTTGTTGTTCGAGGCGTTTTGCCGCCTGATTCGAACGCTCGACAAGCGCGCCGAACGTGATGACCGAGATGTCGCTGCCTTCGCGGACGGTCTTCGCCTTGCCGAACGGTATCAGAAAATCGCTCGAGGGGTATTCAGATTTGTTATAGACCTGTCGGTAGAGGTGCTTGTGTTCGAGGAACATCACGGGATCGTCGCAGCGGATCGCCGTACGCAGAAGGCCGTTCGCATCGAGCGCGTTAGAAGGATAAGCGATCATCAATCCCGGAGTGTGCGAAAAGAGCGTCGTGCCCGACTGCGAGTGGTAAACGGCGCCGCCTTTCAGATAACCGCCGACCGGCACACGCATCACGAGCGGGCATTTCGTCTCGCCGTCCGAACGCCAACGCGTTACCGCGACCTCGTTCCTGATCTGGTGGAACGCCGGGAAAATGTAATCGAAGAATTGTATCTCGACGACCGGCTTTAAGCCGCGGATGGCCATACCGACCGCGCGGCCGATGATATTCGCTTCGGCAAGCGGTGAATTGAAAACGCGTGCTGACCCGAATTTTCGCTGGAGATTAGCCGTGACCTTGAAGACGCCGCCCTTGCCCTTGACGCGGTCGAGATACTCCTCACGCGAAGCGTCGGCAACATCCTCGCCGAAGACAACGATGCGCTCATCGCGCTCCATCTCCTCGTGCATACAGCGATTTATAAGATCGACCATCGTGCCCGGATTGCCGGAAAGTTCCGCACCGTTTTCCGTATCGAAAAGCGAGCGGTCGGTCGGGTCGACATCGGGTGAATAGACGTTCCTGAGTGCGCTCTCCGGTGCAGGCTGCGGCGTTTCGACGGCGATGTCTGCGGCTGCGTTGACCTCGGCATCGACCTCTTTTCTGAGCGTCTCGAGGGCCTCGCTTGACGCGATGCCTTCCTGCATCAGGAACTCGGCGAATGTCGTGATCGGGTCGATGGCGGCCTCGGCCTGACGCTCTTCTTCCGGACGGTAGAGTTTCTCATCGTCCGAGAGCGAGTGCGAATACGGGCGTATGACCTTTCCGCGGATGAACGCAGGGCCTTTACGCTCGCGGCAGTATTCGACCGCGCGCTTGAACGCGGCGTAGGAGGCGATCGGGTCGGTGCCGTCCACGTTCTGTATATAAAGATCGGGGAAACCCGCGACGAGCTTTGAGACGTCGCCGCCGGCCGTGCCGACCTCGACCGGCGTCGAGATCGCGTAACCGTTATCCTCGACGACGAAGATCACCGGCAGCTTCAGGTTCGATGCCGTGTTGAGTGCCTCCCACCATTCGCCTTCGCTCGTCGTGCCGTCGCCGACGGACATATAGACGACCTCGTCGCCCTTGTAGCCGACGATCTTGTCCTGCAGTCCCTTGACGAGCGAGGCTCGATAGCTCGCTTCGGCGGCTCCGACCGAGTGAAGTGCCTGAGTGCCCGTGCAGGAAGACTGCGAGGGTACATTCAATTCCTTCTTGCCCCAGTGCGAAGGCATCTGGCGGCCGTGCGAGTTCGGGTCAACCTCAGCCCCGACGGCCGAATAGAGCATTTCCTGCGCCGTCATCCCAAGCCCGAGCATCAACGCGCGGTCGCGATAATACGGGAAGAACCAATCGTAACCCGGCTTCATCGCGAGGGCGGCGCCGACGAGCATCGCTTCGTGTCCGGCTCCCGAAATTTGGAAAAAGATCTTGTTCTGCCCCTTTAGCTGTATCTCTTTGTCGTCGATACGGCGTGAAAGGTACATCGTGCGATAAAGCCCGACAAGCGTCTCGGCGTCGAGCCCTTCGTATTTCGCTGCGTCGGATGCGGCTTTGCCTTTTGGGGCCGCGGGCTTTGCTTCGGCGCGTCCTGCGGCGGCTTTCGCCGTGCCCTGCGTCTTCTTTTCCGGGTTGAAGCCGTCGCCTTCCGTCGTATTTGCAGCCTCGGCCACGATCACGTCCTTTTCGCTCTTTTCGGATGCAGTTGCCATTAAAACTAATTCCTTAATAACTGAAATTTATAAAGTGCGTAACCTTAAACAATAGCAAATGCGCAAAAATCGGGCAATTTGAGGGCGGCACGCCGTGCCTAAAGGGTGAGCGGCGGCAAAAAAATTGGAGGTGCGAAATCGGATAGATGACAGCTCGCCGCAGGCGTAAACTATGTCCTATGAGTAATGTTAGCGGTGACTGGCGTTGGCTTGCGATCATGCAAAAGGCATCCGTTTTCGACGGCACCTTCTATTTTGCTGTACGGACTACGGGCATCTTCTGCCGGCCGTCCTGCTCCTCGAAGCTTCCCAAGGCGGAGAACGTGACGTTCTTCTCGAGTCCGAAAGAAGCTGAGGTCGCCGGTTTCAGGGCCTGCAAACGATGTCGGCCAAAAGAGATGCAGATGCCAAGCCCGAAGGCCGAGCTTGTCGCCAGAGCACTGGAAATGATCCGGAGAGCAGGGACAGATGCGCCGCGGATCGAGGACATCTCCCAAACGCTCGGCGTCTCGTCAGGGCACCTTCAGCGGGTTTTCAGATCGGTGCTTGGGGTCACACCGAAAGAAGTAATGGATATGAAGCGACTGGAAGAATTTAAGAAGAATGTAAGGAAAAAGGATGTTACGACCTCCTTATACGATAGCGGATATGGTTCGAGCAGGGCTCTCTATGAGAAAGCCGACAGTGCCCTTGGAATGACGCCCGGTTCCTACAAGAACGGCGGGCGAAACGAGAGGATAAGTTATACGATCGCAGAGTCCGCATTAGGGAAGTTGCTGGTGGCATCAACTGAAAAAGGTATTTGCGCCGTAAGGTTCGGGGACACGGCGGAAGGCCTAAGGAAAGAGCTCCAGGAGGAGTTCTTCGCTGCCGAGATCACAGAAGGCAGTAAGAAGCTGGATGAGGCCGTGTCGGCGATCATTCGCAGCCTTGACGGTGAGACGACGATCCTTACGCTGCCGTTGGACCTTAGAGCGACGGCCTTTCAAATGCGGGTCTGGTCCGAGCTGAGGAAGATCCCGTATGGTGAGACGCGTTCGTATTCTGAGATCGCCGAAAGGATCGGAAACCCGAAGCTGTGCGGGCCGTTGCACAAGCATGCGCCAGGAACCCCGTCGCCTTGGTGACGCCCTGCCATCGCGTGATCGGGTCGGATGGCCGTCTTGCCGGCTATCGTTGGGGGATCGAACGGAAGAAGCGGCTCCTTGAAAGGGAAAAAGCAAAGGCCGAATAAAACGGCCGGCACCCTTTTTCGAGGACCGGCCGTATAAACATCTCAAGCGGCATTCGCTACTTTGCCCTCAGCACCCAGCCGTCGGGGTCGATCTTGGGCGGAGCTCCCGAATAGGTGAAGGTGCCTTTGCCGTTCGGCATTTCCACGCGGTGCGTTTTGCCGCCAGCCACAACCTCGATCGGCATCGGGAAGGGCATATTGTTCGGCGTCTCCCAACGAAGCCTCATCGTGCAGTTCGAGGTGCAGTCGGCAGGAAGGTCCACGGCAAGCTTCGGAAGCTTCGGCTGGCGAAGGTACATTTCGAAGATCCAATCAAGTTTCATCCCCGAATCCTTCTCGGCGATGGTCAGGAAATCGTCCGTTGTAACGAGGCGTTCCTGGCGGCCGTCGGTGTAGGATTCGTGTGCTTTGTCGGGATACGCCATATGGCGAAGCGCGTTGAAGAATGCTTTGTCGCCGACGAGGTATCGCAGCGTGTGCAGGAAATAGGCTCCCTTCCCGTAGATGTCGCCGTCGGATCTCGTATAATTGGGCTCGGCCATATAGACCTGATACGCGATCTTCGGTTCGCGGGGTGCAACGGGCTGTTTATTGCGGAACCTGGCGGCGCTTCCCGCAATGCGTTTCATATACGCATCCTTGCCGTGAAGATATTCCTGGTAGAGCGCGTCCATATAGGTCTGAAAGCCTTCATGGATCCAGAAATCCCGCCAGTCGCTGGCCGTCACGAGATTTGCCCAATATTCGTGTCCGAATTCGTGCAGCAGAAGCCAGTCCGTGCCGTCCGCGTCGTACTTGAAATGGTTGCCGTACGCGATGTTCGTCGAATGCTCCATACCGAGGTGCGGCGTTTCGGAAATGCCGACCTTCTGAGAGCGGAACGGATACGGCCCAAGATAATGCTCGTAATATTTCAGATACTTCTTCTGCTCGGCGATCAGGCCGGCGGCCTTGTCGGCATCTTCCGGAAGAACGTAAAAGTAGATCGGGATCGTTACGCCCGAGATCGAACGGAAAGAATCCCGCACGATCTTGTACGGTGCGGCGTTGAAGACGATCGAGTAATTCGCGATCGGATTCGTCATCCGCCAGTTGTATGTCGAGGTGCCGTCGCGATTCTTCTTCGCACCGGCGAATCTTCCGGGAGCCGTCGCGTAAAGCGGGTCAGGGACGGTGATGTGCATCGACGCGGTCGCCGGCTTGTCCGAGGGATGATCCTTGCACGGGAAGAGAAGGTCGGCGCCGTCGTTCTGAAGTGCGACCGAGATCCAATCTGCACCGTCCTTTGTCTTTTCCCACATAAAGCCGCCGACCCAGGGCGGCCGCGGCGCAACGCGCGGCGTGCCTTCGTAGGCGATCTTCGTTTTAATTGTCTCGCCGACCTGTTTTGAGTATGGGAAATAGATGCGGATCTGGCCATCCTTTCGCTCGTAGCGAAGCGGCGCACCGTTCTCGCTCACGGAGATAACATTATAAGGAGTATCAAGATCGAGCACGATCACGTCTGACGGGATAACGGCCTTTGCCGTCATCACGGTCGTGCCGGAGATCGACCTTGTCCTAGGATCGGCCTTGATCGAAATGTCGTAGTCCTGCACGTCAAAGACGGCCTGCTCGAACATCAAAGGCCCGCCGGTCTTTGTCGGCTTTGCACCAAGCTCACGCTGGGCAAATGAAGATGCGGCCAGCAATGCAACGGCCAGCAACGCGTAGAGTGTCCTCATAGACGAAACCTCCTTGTTGAAAGAAAAACTGAATTTCGGATAGATCTAGTTTAGGATACGCGAAACCGGCCGGAAAGGTTTAGTCGGCAAGGTCGATCTCGATCGCCATCTTATATTCGTTCGCCATCGAAGGATGGCCGTGAGCAAGCGAGACGTCGATGCCCTTGCGGTAAGTTTCGATAGCCTTCTCACGCTCGCCCGTTCGCGCATACGCACCGGCAAGCACGCCGTACGCGTTGCCCTCGTCATCGGCCGCCGCAATGTACGGCTCAAGCATCGCGATCACCTTCGCATCCTCGCCGAGCTTCTCATATTCCTTCGCAAGCCCGAACATCACCATCGTGTTCGACGGATCAGCCGCCAACATCTGTTCAAAAACCTCGATCCTGTTCTGCATATTTACCCTTGTAATGTCTCGATCGTACGGCACCAAAATCAGTAACCAATAAGCAAAATCCCTTTTAGCGGCAACTTAAGGCGGTTTGAGATGTACAAAGTCTCCAGAAATGTGAAGATCCGCTTGAAATCGTCGTTTCCGCGATAATCGTTCCGAACAGCAATGGCAAGATATTCAACTTCAAACATCATGCAGGCTTGGAAAATATCTTTAAGGAATTGGTTGTTAACAACTGCACGTCCTGCCTCGACCTCAAGGACGATCCGACCGTCGCTGCTCACCGCATCTGCGTTGAAATATTTATCCGGCTTGCTATTCAACCCAAACAAAACCGGGATCGCGATCCGCTTTTGTGTCGATTTTCCCGATTCGACCTGAAAACCGATGGACTCCAAGCCGTTCCGTACTTTTTCGAGCACCTTATTGCTAGTGAGATTCTTAGTGGCCGAAGTAATATCGCCCTCAACCGCCTCGAAGCAGTCGATCAGGCGTCGAATCTCAGGCGTTATTCCAAGCGATCTGGGAAAAAGTTGGAACTTGATCATTCGACTTCCATAAGAATCCGACATCGAAGCTGGTCGTCGGATAGTTTGAACCAGTGTGTTGGGATAAAGAAAAAGATATTCTCATCGACTAGCCTTGCTTCCTCAGAAACATACCGGTTCTGTTCCCCGAGGAGTGTTGATTCTAATTGCATTGAGGCAATAGCACAACGACCCCAGCCCTTTCCAAGATCGACCTCGCGGACCTTATATTGGGAACCTTCAAATTGGAGATAACCTTCGGTCTTGAGACTTGAAATCATAAACCAGCAAGCAAGGGGCACGACAAATTTCTACCTACTACTCTATACCAAACAAGTGTGCAGCCTAAACCGCACGGAGAACCCAACTCAAAACAAGCTTTGCTGGAATGGTTCGGTTTCGCGGATCGGAGGCTCGTCGTTTGGTGAAAGGTGGTCTGCCGCGGGGCCTTTGGCATTAAAGCCGAGGCGGCGGACGCTCGTGTCGAAGAGCTTTTTTGCGACTTCCCATTGTTCCGTCTTTCCGCTCATACGTTCCTTGTACGAGCTGTGGCGAAGCGTTCCGCCGCGTTCGCGTTTTTAGCGAGTTCGTGATCTTCACGACGCGGGATGCGGGCAGCCGCTCGTGCATCTTTGCGACGAAATATTCCTCGATCGACGGCGTGTCGATATGCAGGATCGACATAAAGGCACGCGTTGCGCCCGCGTCTTTTGCTCGTTCGAGCAGGCCGGGAATGTCCGATTCGTTGTAGCCCGGAATGACCGGTGCGATGCCGATCCCGGTTTCGATTCCGGCTTCTGCGACGGCCGCCATCGCCCGAAAACGCGCTTCCGGGACGGGCGTGTACGGTTCGAACGGGTTCGACCTCTCGCGCGTCAAGAACGGTATCGAGAAAAAGACCGAGGCCTTCTCGAGCTTTTTTAGAATATCGATGTCCCGAACGACGAGCGGTGATTTCGTGACGACGCTCACCGGCACGCGAAACTCCGCACAAACCTCGAGGCATTGCCGCGTAAGCCGGTATTCGCTCTCGAGAGCGATATACGGATCGGTCGCGAAAGAGAAATCGAGATGCGGCATCTTGTCGCGGCATTTTTTTAGCTCCTCGCGGAGAAGCTGCGGAGCGTTCGGCTTGACGACGATCTTCGTTTCGAAATCGGTGCCGGCGCCGTACCCGAGAAACTCGTGATACTGCCGTGCAAAGCAGTATGTGCAGCCGTGAACGCAGCCGCGGTAGCAATTCACCGTGTACCGCCAACCGCCTTCCCAACCGGACGCGAACGCCTTCGTGATGATCCGCTTCGTCGCAAATTCCTCAAAGACCTCGAGCTTTGTCGGCGGCGGCTCACCGACGAACTCAGCCGAGAGCTTGTTGTACGGATTCGGCGGATTCTTGACGTGTCGCACAGATGCAACACTATCGCATCGTGAGAAAATGCGCAAGAAAAGGCGGAAACACGACCGGTAGGGAGTGTGCCCTCTTTGCGTCGATCCAAATTGAACGGGCACCTTCGCTACTGCTCGGGTTTCTGCCTAGAGCTCCAGCTGCATCAGGAGGTCGGTTTGCGGGTCGGTGCCGAGTTGGAAGATGTGTTTTCCGACGACGTGGAAGCCGTTCTTCTCATAGAAACGCTGTGCCCTCGGGTTGAATTCCCAGACGCCGAGCCACATCACGTCGTGGCCGCCTTCGCGGGCGATCGACAAGCAGGCGTCCATCAGGTCCTGCCCGACGCCTTTTCCGAGGTATTCCTGATGAGAATAGAGCCTTGAGAGTTCGATGGGTTTGCGTGCAACGATGCTCGGTTCGACGCTGTCGAGGATCAGTTTTGCGTAGCCCGCAGGCTTTTCATCAAGCTCGCCGATCAGAAAGATGTTTCGCTCGTCGGCGAGCTCCTCCGAGATCTGCTCGATGCTGAACGCCTGCCGCATATAGTGTGCGAGGTCGTCCGGGGCGTTCTTCGGATGATGGGCGAACGCATCCCAGAAGGTCGTGTAAGAAAGATCCGTGAGCGATCTTGCGTCTGCTTCGCCGGCTCGCCGTATGTTGATCGAGGTCATTTTGAGGGTCTTCGCATCAAACGGCGAACTCGGGAGAAGCTGCGAAGGGCGGACGTGACGTATTCAGGTTCCGGGAGATGCGGCGGCCGACAGCTTCCTGCAGCTTACGGATCACGTCCGACGCGATCGAATCCTGAAGGTCAAAGAGATCGGAAGTCTCATCCTCAAAGATCTTTCCCCAAACGATGCGTTCCGCATGAACGTCCACCATTTCGACCGCAACGCGGATCCTGCCGTTACGCTGTTGTACCGAACCGGTAAGAACGATATCCACATTCAATTGTCGCCCGGCCGTGAGCGAATCAACGGCCTCCGGCTCAAGGCTTTCCGGCCGTACCGAAATGTCATCCAGCGTTCCGAGCTTCGCCCGAAGCGTGTCCTGAATGCCGGCGACCACGCGGCCATCATTTGGATCCAAAGTGCGAAAATTCAGGACGGTGATCGACCTGTGCGGCCGCGTTCGGCCCGCGTTCTCCGAACCGAAGGCCAGCGTGACCGAGAGTACGATCAGCACGTAGCTACCGCGATGGCTGTACCTCTGAGCGTCGCCCGGTCGAATGAATGGCGGCCGTAGGACGGCCCTTCAGCGTCGGTATTTGTCGGCGGCCGCCGGCCGCTCTCCTCTTCGATGCTCGGCCCGGCTTCTGCCAGAACCTGTGCGGCAAAGCAATAGCCGCGGCCGGGAACGGTCGCAATGAAGCTGCGGTCGCCCGAATGGTCATCGAACAGTCGTCGTAAGATCGAGATCTGTTGGGTAAGGTTGTTCTCCTCGACGATTGCGTCGGGCCAGGCGGCCGACAGCAGTGCGTCCTTTGTGACAACAGTGCCGGCATTCTCGACGAGACTTACGAGCACGTCGAACGCTTTCGAGGTGACCGGCACGCGTTCGCCGTTAAAGAAGATCGCCCTTCGCAGAGTATCAATGCGGTATTGACCGCAGCGATAAATTGCCTGTTGCCGAGAGTCCTGCATCATTTTCCGCGTCCGACCTAAGTGGGAAATCATTATATATCAGCCTTGCCGCACATAAAAAGAACTATTTTTTCAGCTAATTTCATACGAATTCATATTCTCTAACGACCTGCGTGCAGGCCATCGGCCAATATCGTTATCGAAAATATGAATCTCTTCAGAACAAAATCCATCGAATCGATCTTGGGCCAGGCCTCGGCAGAGGGTGAGGCCACGCTGAAACGGACACTTGGTGTCACGGCCTTGACGCTTCTCGGCGTTGGGGCGGTGATCGGAACAGGAATATTCGTCCTCACCGGACAAGCGGCCGGAAGGCACGCGGGCCCGGCCGTCGTTGTCTCGATGATCATCGCAGGGGTCGTAAGCGCTCTTGCCGCCCTTTGCTATTCGGAGTTCGCTTCGACCGTTCCGGTCGCGGGCTCGGCCTACACGTATGCCTACTCGACGCTCGGCGAATTCATTGCGTGGATAATCGGCTGGGACCTTATCCTCGAATACGCATTCGGCGCGGCGACGGTCGCAGTTGGCTGGTCGGGAAATATGATCAGCCTGCTGGCGGACTTTGGGGTGATCTTTCCGGTCTCGCTGAGCGCGGCTCCCGGGACGAGGTTCGTGTTCCTTTCGCCGGAAAACGCGGCTCAACTTTCGAACCTTCGCATCGAGAACACGATCCTTAACCCGCCCGCGGGCTATTCGGTCCTTACCGAAGAGCTGGCCAAAGGAATTGCCCACGCGGGGCTCAGCGTGCCGGTCGAAACGGCGCTTTTCAACCTTCCTGCATTCCTGATAGCGATCGGCGTGACGGCGTTGCTTGTGAAAGGGATCCGCGAATCGGCGAACTTCAATTCGATAGTCGTCGTGGTCAAGGTCGCGGTCGTGATCCTGTTCATCATCGCCGGTGTCGGCTACGTGAATACACATTACTTTGGCCTTGGCTGCGAACCCGGCATCGGCGACTGCCTTCGGTTCCTTCCGCCGAATACGGGAGTTTTCGGCGAATATGGATACAGCGGTGTGCTGACGGGAGCTGCAGTGATCTTCTTTGCCTATATCGGCTTCGATGCCGTCTCTACTGCGTCGCAGGAGGCAAAGGACCCTCAACGCGATATGCCGCGTGCGATACTCGGGTCGCTCGTCATCTGTACGATCCTGTACGTACTTGTGGCGGCCGTAATGGTCGGGCTTCTCCCGTACAGTCAGCTAAAGGAAGAGGCGGCGCCGATCGCGGCCGCGATCACAGCCGCTTCCGGAATGGCAGAGCATGATTCGTTCGTTGGTTACTTGCTCAGGTCGTTCTCGATCATTATCAAGGTCGGCGCGGTTCTCGGGTTGAGCTCGACCATGGTCGTGCAGATAATGGGCCAGCCGCGCGTCTTCTACGCAATGGCAAATGATGGACTCCTGCCGAAATGGGCGGCAAAGATACACCCGCGTTACCGCACACCTTACGTTACGACGATCGTAACGGGAGCGATCGTTGCCGTAATGGGAGCCCTCGTCCCGATCTCTCTGCTCGGCCAGCTTGTCAGTATCGGGACGCTTTTCGCGTTCGTGATAGTCTCGATCGGCGTGATCGTACTCCGGCGGACGAAGCCTGACCTGCCGCGCCCGTTCAAAGTGCCGTTCTCGCCGGTGGTACCGATCTTAGCGGCGTTGACGAGCCTCTATCTGATGTACGGATTGCCGTGGGACACCTGGGCGCGGCTCATTGTTTGGATGGCAATAGGTGTCATCATCTATTTTGCCTACAGCCGGAAGAACAGCAATCTGCAGCGGGCGCCTGAAAGCATTGACCCGGCGAGTGCTGCAAGCTGATCCGGAGCGTTCTTCGGATGATGAGCGAATGCGTCCCGGACTGCCGGCACGTTCGCGATCCAAGAATCACGACGCTTTTTCCGGGGTAGGCTATGGGCTGGAAAGCATTTGCGCCCTGCTCACGCGCGGGAAAGAAAGTTCTCGCCGACAAAGACCCTACGGACCCTGAAATGGGCTGGCGACTCAACGAGGCTGAAGGCCTTCAGGGCCTCGACCCGCGAAAGGAAGACGGGCTCGGGACTGGCCGGCACGCTCTCGAGCCAATCGGGGATCTCGAGCCCGAGTTCGTCGCAAAGGGTCTCGATCGTGGCGGCAAGGACCGCGTCCTTTGCCGGATCCCCAAGTTCGAACGGCTCGGCAACGGCGTCCGGGTTCTTGTAGTAACGAAAGTCATCAACGAGATCCATCAGCGCGATCTTCCACCAACGCGGCTCTGCATCCATTCTTTGTTTTGTTTCTTTCGCGGTGATCATTTTTCGAACAAGCCGTAGATGTACGAATTATTTCCCGCTCGTGATCAGTTTGGCGATCGTCTGGAGCTGCATATTCGAGGTGCCTTCGTAGATCGCACCGATCTTCGAATCGCGCCAGAATTTTTCGACCGGATAATCTTTCACATAGCCGTAGCCGCCGTAAAGTTCGATGGCTTTGCTAGAAACGGCCTCGGCGCAGCGTGATGCGTAGAGCTTGGCGACAGCGGCCTCTTTAAGGAACGAGCGGCCGGCGTCCTTGAGGCGTGCCGCGTTATAGACGAGCAGGCGTGTGGCTTCGATCTCGACCGCCATTTCCGCAAGCTGGAACTGAACGGCCTGAAATGAATTCAGTGCCGAGCCGAACTGCTCGCGTTCGGCCGTGTATTTGAGAGCGCATTCGTAAGCGCCTTGAGCGATGCCGAGCATTTGGGCGGCGATGCCGATGCGGCCTTCGTTCAGAGTTTCGATCGAGACCTTGTAGCCTTTGCCGACCTCGCCGAGGACGTTCTCTTTTGGGACCTTGCAGCCGTCGAAGATCAGTTCGGTGGTCGAGGAAGCGCGAATGCCGAGCTTGTCCTCTTTCTTGCCGACGGAGAACCCTTCAAAGCCTTTCTCGACGATGAACGCCGTAATGCCTTTATAGCCTGCGTCCGGGTCGATGGTGGCAAACACGATGAAGATCTCGGCCTCGTTCCCGTTCGTGATCCAGAGCTTTTGGCCGTTCAGTTCCCAATGATCGCCTTTATCGACGGCTTTCGTCTTGAGCGCGAAAGCGTCCGAACCCGAGCTCGCTTCCGAAAGCGCGTAAGCGCCGACGCGGCCGGTCGCAAGCTGCGGCATATATTTCTTCTTAAGGTCGCTGCTGCCCCATTTTAGGAACGCGTTCGTAACAAGCGTGTTGTGTACGTCAACAAAGACCGAGACACTTGCATCGACGCGTGCGAGCTCCTCGATCGCGATGATGGCGTTAAATATCGATGAGCCGGCACCGCCGTATTCTTCCGGCGATTCGATCGCCATCAGCCCTAGCTCGAAGCACTGTTTGATCAGGTCGGCATCGAGCTTCGAATTGTGTTCCATTGCCTCGACCTTCGGCCGCACTTCGCCTTCGGCAAATTCGCGGACAGCCGCACGGAATTGTTCTTCATCTTCTGAAAGGACGGTCAATGCATTGTTGTTGATAGGTGCTTCTGCTGGCGTACTCATAATATTTGCTTCCTTTAGGTTCTCGAAAATCCGGATTGTAGATAAAATAACATTTTAGAAAAGCCCTCGGACAAAGGCAACGACATACGTGGATCTTGAAAATCAGCCGAGCGACGACGAAACCCCAATTCCTCGGCTCGTACCGCACCACATAACCCGTCTTAAGGCAGCGGCGATCGTCCTCACCGCGATCGGCGTGGGGCTCTTTGCGTATTTCGTCTATTCGATCGGGTTCTGGGAGCTTGTGGGCGAGGTCGGGAAGCTCGGCGTCGGCGGATTCGCGGTCCTTCTTCTGATCTACTCTCTACGCGTTGTCGCAAGGGCATCCGCGTGGAAGCTTTCGGTAGGCGATCCATACCGACTGCCGACCCGCGACGCGCTTTCGGGCGTCGTCATCGGCGAGGCAATGAGCTCCGTCATTCCGCTCGGCATTCTCGTCAGCGGCACGGCAAAGGCCGTGGCCGTAAGGCGCCGTTTGCCGCTCGTCGTCGGGCTGTCGTCGGTTGCGACCGAGAATCTTTTTTACAGTTTTATTACAAGTCTTTTCCTCATTCTTGGAGCACTGACGCTCGTGCGGAGCTTCGAACTCGAAGAAGGCTGGGTCTTTACGATCGACGTTCTGATCGCGGCGCTTATCGCCGTGATAATTTTTCTCGTGCTGCTCGTCGTCCGGCAATGGCATCTTGCGAGCGAGCTTTTTGAGAAACTGTATCAACGCGGCATCGCACGCTCGGTCACGGGAACGTGGCGGATGCACTTGCGGCTTTTCGAGAATTTTATTTTCACTTTCTACCGAAAATATCCGCGGCGTTTCCTGCCGATATGTTTTTTCGAGGTCGCTTATCATTCGCTTGGCATCGCAGAGATCTGGTACATCCTGAGCCAGATCGGCGAACGGATACCGCATTTTACGCAGGCTTTCCTGCTCGAATCCGTAAGCCGGCTGATCACGATCGTCTTCAAGCTGATCCCGTTCGTCATAGGTGTTGATGAGGCCGGTGCTCAGTTCGTTACGAGAACGCTTGGAATGGCCGCGGGCATCGGCATCACGATCGCTCTCCTGCGAAAAGGGCGTATGCTGTTTTGGACGTTCATCGGCCTTTTGCTAATTGCGCGTCGCGGGCTGAAGATCTCACACTTTTTCGGCGGGCCTGCAAAAGAAGATTAGTTGACCGGCCAGAAGATCGGCACCAGCACGATCGAGACGATGAACACGACGATCGTCAGTATCGAGCCGATCTTCACAAAATCCATAAAGCGATAGCGGCCCGGCGTGTAGATAAGTACGCATGCGGGTTCAAGCGGAGTGATGAAGGAGAACGACGCAGCGTAAGTGATCGCGATGATGAAGGTGCGCGGATTCAGGCCGAGCGTGAGTGCCGTTTTGACCGCGACGGGCAGGACGACGAGAGCGGCCGCCTGATTCGACATCGGCTGCGTAAGCGCGACCGTGAGTATGAAGAAACCCGCGATAACAGCCGTGCTTCCGTACTCACCGATGTAAGTTTGTATCAGGCCGGCGAGTAACCTGTCAGCGCCGGAAGATTCCATTGCCGCACCGAAACTCATCATACAGGCGATCATCACGAGCAGACGCATATCGATGAGCGAATAGAGTTCGCGATACCTCACGGTCTGCGTCGCAAGCAGGACCATCACGCCCAGAAGCACGGCGACAGCAAGCGGAATATCGAGTCCGGTCACGACCTTTGAGATCGAAAGTCCGAGAAAGAGCAAGAAGGCGGCAACGGCCCATTTTCGCTTAGAAAATCGAGCACTCGTCTCCGAGATCTCTTCGACAAGGACGACCTGGTCGTCGCTTGCCAGCTGCTGCATATTCTCTTTCCGGCCCTGGATCAGAAGCACGTCGCCGAACTTGAGTTTTACGTCGCTCAATTTCTCGATCAAGGTCGTTCCGTGACGGTTGATCGCGAGCACCGTCATACGATAGCGCTGGCGGAAATCGATCGTCTTAAGAGTCTGGCCGACAAAGACCGAGTCGCGCATAATGATCGCTTCGTACAAGCCGACGTCCTCGCTGCTAAGTTCCTCATCATCGAGGTAAAGGTCGGGCTTTATCTCGATGCCCTCGATCGGCTTTACGCGAAGCAGATCCTGGATCTTGCCTTCAACGATGAGCGAATCGCGGCGGCGGATCCGCTCGCTCGATCTCGGTGCGTCGATCCTTGTGCCGTCGCGAACGATGCCGAGGATCGTCAACCCGAGCTCGCTCGACAGATCCGTCTCAGAGATCTTCCGCCCGACGAGCGGCGATCTCGGCAGTACGACGAGTTCGGTGACGTAATCGCGGATCTTGTATTGATCGGTTAGCGAATCGCTGCTCTCGATCCTCGGCAGCATATGCCGCCCGAAGAAAAGCATATAGAGCATTCCAAAGGAGAACGTGACGATCCCGACCGGCAGAAGCTCGAACATCGAGAACGGCTGCTGGCCGTATCGCTGGATCGCGCCGCTGACGGCCAGATTCGTCGAAGTGCCGATCAGCGTAAGGCTGCCGCCGAGGATCGCCCCGAAGGCGAGCGGCATCAGCAGTTTT
The DNA here is from genome assembly GCA_001567505.1 of Acidobacteria bacterium OLB17. GTDB lineage: Bacteria > Acidobacteriota > Blastocatellia > Pyrinomonadales > Pyrinomonadaceae > OLB17. Next base: position 32,092 of record LLEU01000043.1, read on the forward strand.
GAAGGTGCGATCTTTGCCTTGGCCGCGATCCCCATCACGACGGGAAGGAACATCGCGGTCGTCGTGGTGTTCTTGAGCATGCTTGCGCTCAAGGCCGCGACGAACATTATCAACGCCGTAAGGAGAAATTCGTTGCTGCCGGCAAGCCGATGGATCCGATGGCCGATCTCATCAACGATGCCTGTTTTCACAAGGCCGCCGACCAGGACGAAAAGGCCGCCGATCGTAATGATGATGTCGTTGCCGAAACCTGCGACCGCTTCCTGCACGGTGAGCACCTGCGTGAGGACGAGCGTTATCACGAGCAAAAGCCCGACAACATCGACGGGCAGTTTCTCGCTCGCGAACAAGATGATCGCAAGGACGAGCAGTGCCAATGTGATCACGATCGGGGTCATTACGCCATAGGATAGAAGGTTATTGCCGAAGATAAAAGGAAAAAAGTCGGGTGCGGGACGAAAAATGCCTGCCGCAGCATTCCGTTCGGCACAGGCGTACTAGACCTTGCCGCCGTTCGGGTTTACGATTCAGGGAATAGGCCGACGGCGCGCGTGCCCCGGCAAACAAGCACATTTTCGACATTCGATCGCGGGCCGCAGCCAAGCCTGCGGTTCCCAAGGAACAAACTATGAAACGACTCAGCATTTTTCTCTTCCTCCTTTTTTCTCTCACCGCTTCGCTCGGAGCACAGACGCTTGATGCAAAGCTGAAGGAAATAGACGAGTACGCGAACAAGGTAATGGAAACCTGGCGCGCATCCGACGCGGGAATGGCCATCGCGGTCGTAAAGGACGACAAGGTGGTCTTTGAGAAAGGCTACGGTGTTCGTGAGATCGGAAAGCCCGAGAAGGTCGATGAGAACACGCTTTTTGCGATCGCTTCGAACTCGAAGGCGTTCAACACCGCCGCGTTGGCGATACTCGTGGACGAAGGGAAGATCAGTTGGGACGACAAGGTCTCGAAATACCTTCCGGAATTTCAGCTCTACGATCCTTGGGTAACGCACGAACTCACCGTTCGCGATATCGTTTCGCATCGTGTCGGCCTTGATACATTCAGCGGAGACCTGCTTTGGTACGACACGACCTACTCGACCGACGAGATACTGCGTCGCGTCCGGTACCTGAAACCCGTTTCGAGCTTTCGCTCGCGTTACGGTTATCAGAATCTCATGTTCATAGCCGCCGGCCGGATCGTCGAGAAAGTTTCCGGGCAGCCTTGGGCCGACTTCATCAAAACACGTATTTTGACGCCGCTCGGGATGGAACGCACGAACTTGAGCGTCCGAGACCTGAAGGACAATTACGCGATGCCGCACAACGAATCCGGTGGAAAGCTGCGCGCACTGCCGCCCGGATTCCTTGACCATGCGATCGGCGCCGTCCGCTTGAATTCGTCCGTGCACGACCTTTCAAAATGGATCCGTCTGCAGCTCGGGCGAGGAACTTTCGAGGGGAAAACGATCTTTTCGCGGCGGCAAAGTTGGGAAATGTGGTCGCCGAATACGCTCCAGCCGCTCTCGGAAAGGGCGGTCGAGAATCTGCCGGGACGGCACTTTTCCGCGTATGCGATGGGCTGGGGCACGTATGACTATTACGGACGCAAGATCATCAACCACAGCGGCGGCCTCGACGGAATGCTCTCTTACACGGTCCTGATCCCGGAAGAGAATCTCGGTTTCGTCATCCTTACCAACAGCGAATCGCCCGGTTTTTCGATAATGATGTCGAAGATGCGGGATGTATTTGTGAACGCTCCGTCGCGTGATTGGAACGCCGAGGCCGTCGCTCGTGCCGAAGCTCAAAAGGCCGCCGAAGCCAAAGAAGCCGCAAAGATCGACGCCGCACGGCTTCCGAACACAAAACCGTCACTCGCCCTTTCGGCCTACGCCGGCACGTACACGAGCCGGATGTACGGCGATGTCACGATCGCCGAGGAGAACGGAAAACTCGTGATGCGTCTCGTTCCGGCACCGAATTTCGTCGCCGACCTCGAACACTGGCATCTAGACACATGGCAGATCCATTGGCGGCCGACCGTTCATTACAATTTCCCGCGGGGATTCGTGACCTTTACGATCGACGAGAACGGGAAGCCCGATCAACTGAAGATCGATCAGCCGAACAATGACTTCTGGTTCTACGAACTCGACCTGCATAAGACGCGTTGACCGACAGGCCGCAGATCGAGCTCCCGACGAGGCGAAACTGCGGAAAAATAAGCAGTTCCGAACTCGACAAAGCAGGCTTTCTTGTGTAAGAATTTCGCTTCTACACTGTGTTAGACTTGGTTAGGAGATCATTGTTTTAGATGTCAGAAGAAGCAGTTCAGCAGGCTGAAGCCGCACCCGAAACACCTTCGAACGCCGATGAGGTTCATTATCAGGCGGTCGAAAAAGAGGGCACGGTAACCGCCATCTGGGAAATGCAGGGACACAAGCACCTTCGCACGATCGATCCGCGGTCAAATGAAGGTAAGCAGATCCTTGCTCTGTTCGAAACCGCGGCCTAAAGATCGCCGCGTCTCGTTTCCCTAAGTTCAATAAAAAGACGACCTTAAAAGCGTCCGACTCTCGCGAAGCACACCTTGCTTGACGAGGGCCGGTTCGGTCGCGCTTAAAAGGTGAGGATATCGAGGATCGGGTGGCCGCTCGGTGCGAACGGCCTTCCGCTGAGCGTTTCGGCCTCGACGATGCCGATGCCCGCCGAAGTAAGGAATACGGCGTCTGCTGCCGCAAGCGTTTCGAACGGGGCCGCCGTCTCCCGAACTTCGAAGTTTTCCATTACGAATTCACGCGTTGTCCCGGCAAGGCTGCCGGTCGCCGTTCCTGGCGTAAAAAGTTCGCCGTCCTTCAGCCAGAACACATTTGAAAAGCAGCCGCCCGCGACGTGCCCGAGCTCGTTCACGCGTATCGCCTCATCAAGGCCTTCATGTTTTGCGGCCTCAAAACAAAGCGTGGGTTCGAGATAATTCGTAGTTTTGAGGCCGGCAAGCGGCGAGCGTGAATTAACCAGGTACGGCGAAAGCCCGAGACGAAATCGCTTCGCGATCTGTCGCCGCGGGCCGGTAATTATCGAGCATGACGTTCGCGTTCCTTGCACCGCGGGCCAAAGCTCGCTCGCCTTTTCCTGCTCGAACGTGATCTTCGCACGGCCGTCAAAAATGCCCTCCTCGACGAGCTTCGCGAAAAGAGAATCTTCGACCGCGCTCTCGCGAAATTCCGTGATGGCGATGCCGAGCCGTTCGGCCGAATGTACAAGCCTTCGCCAATGTTTTTCCCAAAGGAATAGCTTGCCGTCGCGGATCGCGATCGTCGTGAATATGCCGCGTGCGCTCATTTGTTCTCACCAAGGACCAAGGTCGGGCGTATCGAACGATCGCCCGCATCAAATCTCCCGACCGCGACCAGCCTTTCTTCCTCCGAGAACATTGCGACCGAAGCGTCTGCCGCGAACTCCTGCTCGTAAACTCTTGACGACAGGCCGTTTAGCGTCATCTTCTCACGCTCTTTGCTCAAAATGAATCTTGGCAGATCTTCGACGAGCGTTTCGATCGGCAGAAGGAACTTCGCCGGCTCTTGCGAATCCGCGAGTACATTCGGCGAAACGCTTTGACCCACGTGAAAACGGCCGGACGCCGTTCGCCGCAAGGCAGTCAAATGGGCGAAGGTTCCCAAGGACGCCGCGATGTCCTCGGCTAGTGTTCGTATGTAGGTTCCGGCCGAGCAGCGGACCCGGACCGTGTGCAAGGCGGACGGCATCGCGTGCGCGTCGATCAACTCGATCTCGAAGATCGTCACGGGGACCGCTGGCCGTTCGACATCTTCACCACGACGGGCAAATTCGTAGAGCTTCTTTCCGCCGACCTTTTTTGCGGAATACATCGGCGGTTTCTGCAGGATCTCGCCGCGAAACTTCGCGAGAACCGCATCAAGCTCGGCGGCCGCGATCGGAACATCACGCACTTCGCCCAAAGGCTTGCCCGTAAGGTCGCCCGTGTCGGTCGCAAACCCGAAGCGGATCTCCGCCTCGTACTCCTTCGCCTCTTTATCTACGAACTTTGCAAGCTGCGTCGCACGTCCGACGAGCACGACCATCACGCCCGTCGCAAAAGGATCAAGCGTTCCCGTGTGTCCGACCTTTCGCGTCGCGAAAACGCGGCGAACTTGGTTCACGATGTCGTGCGATGTCGGCCCGGCGGGTTTGTCGATGATGAGAACGCCATCCATAATGAGAGAAAGATTCTACCAATTCAAACCAAATGTGGCGAAAAAAGCGGCGCGAGATCGCGGAAGAAGACCGCGTAGTTAAGGATGAGGAACGTGCGTATTCAAAGACGATGACGCGCGCCGTTAACCTTCTCGCCGCAAGGCCGCGTGCTGTCGAGGAGCTTCGCACCCGCCTTCTTGAAAAGCCGTGGACTAATGACAAGATCGTCGCAAGAGTGCTCTCGAAGCTCACGGAATACGGCTATCTCGACGATGAACAGTACGCGAAGAATGCCGCTCTTTCCGCCGTTCGACAGCGTCCGCAAGGGCGGCACAAGCTGCGGCAGGTGCTTGCGCGAAAGCCCCTCGACCGAGAGATCAAGGAGAAGGCGCTGGAGCACGCCTTCGAACAGATCCCGGAAAGCGATCTGATCGACACGGTGATCGAACGGCGTCTTCGCCTGAAGGGAATGCCGCAAGTACCGGAAGAATTCAAGAAGTTCTACGACCATCTGCTAAGGAAAGGGTTCAGCTATGACCTGATCCGCGAAAAAATGGCGGCGATAAAAGGCGGCGAATTCCCGTTCGATTAGCATCTAACTCGCGAATACAGGAGCAATTTATGCGATTCATCGTCATATTTGTGTTGTCCGGCATCGTCTTGACCGCGGCGTGTGCCGCTGCGTTATCTGGCGCGAACGAGGCCGTCGTCGGCGGTGCTCAGCCGAACGCAACGGCCGCGGCGGGCCGTTGCGCCGCGTGAGATCACGTTCACTGATGCGGAATTCGACGGGAAAGAGGTCTTGATGACCGACGCCGAATGGAAGAAGGTGCTGACGCCCGTCGAATACACGATGATGCGCGAGGGCGGCACCGAGGCGCCGTTCACCGGTGCATTCTACAAAGAGCACGCCGACGGCGTTTATTACTGCGCAGCCTGCGGCCCGGTACTCTTCAGGTCGAAGGCGAAGTTCGATTCCGGCACGGGCTGGCCGAGCTTTTACGAACCGGCGTTCAAGAAGAACATTCTCGAAAAGGAAGACCGTTCTATCGGCGAGGTCCGCACTGAGGTCTTGTGTGCCCGCTGCCACGCGCATCTCGGCCACGTTTTTGATGACGGGCCCGAGCCGACGGGCCTTCGATACTGCATCAATTCGCCCGCTCTCCGCTTTAAGAAGGCCGAGACGAGCGAAAGTTCGAAGCCTTGAGTGCATTTAGCGGCTCGGATGCCGTCTGTGGTAAATTCAAACCAAATGACAGGCGACGAGATCAGACAAAAATTCCTTTCCTATTTCGAGAAGAACGGCCACAAGATCGTGCATTCTTCTCCGCTTTTGCCCGCGAACGACCCGACGCTTTTATTCACGAACGCGGGTATGAACCAGTTCAAGGATGTGTTCCTCGGCCTCGAGAAGCGCGATTACACGCGGGCCGCGACCTCCCAAAAATGCATTCGCGCAGGCGGCAAGCACAATGACCTCGATGAGGTCGGAAAGACCGCAAGACACCATACTTTCTTCGAAATGCTCGGGAACTTTTCCTTCGGTGATTACTTCAAAGAGGAAGCGATAGCGTTCGCCTGGGACCTGCTGGTCAACGAATTCAAGCTCGACACCGAGCGTCTATGGTTCTCGGTCTTTGCGGGCGATGAAGAGGTCGGGCCCGACGATGAAGCTCGCGCGCTTTGGGAAAAGGCCGGTGCGCGTCCCGAACGCATTCTCGGTTTCGGAAGAAAGGATAATTTCTGGCAGATGGGCGATACCGGCCCGTGCGGCCCGTGCTCGGAGATCCATTACTATATGGGCGAGGATCCGGCAGATACAGCAAAGAATTCGCCCGAATGGGTGAACGGCCCGGGCGATACGACGATGGAGATATGGAACCTCGTCTTTATGCAGTACAACCGGACGCTCGAAGCCGACGGAACGTTCCTGCTGACGCCGCTGCCCGCTCCGTCCGTCGATACCGGAATGGGGCTCGAACGAATGGCCGCCGTGATGCAGCACGTCAAGACGAATTACGAGACAGACCTTATCAAACCTCTCGTCGAGTTCGCGGCCGGATTGTCCGGGGCTTCGACGCCCGCCGCGGGCAGTTGACAGATTCGCCGGGACAGCCGTGACCAAGATCCTGCTGATAGAAAGACAGCCGATAGTGCGGCTCGGTATCGCCGCCGCCGTCTCGCGACGCGCCGATCTTGAACTCATAGCCGCCGTGTCAGATCCGCAAGAGGGCTTCCGACTCTTCAAAAGCCTGCGTCCGGATGTCGTCCTGCTTGGGTTGAGATTTGTCGATTCCTGCTCAATTGACGCCCTTCCTGCCTATTTTGAGATCGAACCCATGGCCAAGGTGGTCATACTCGCCGACAACGCCGGAGACGGCGAGATCGCGAAAGCCCTGAAACTCGGCGCACTTGCGTTCGTGACAAAAGAAGAAAGCGAGGACGAACTTTTGGCGGCGATCGACGCTGCGGCAAAGGGAAAAAAGTACCTGCCGACCGAGATCGCAGCGGTCCTTGCGGAAAATTACGGTGCGGACGCTCTGACTCCGGCAGAAACGAAAGTTCTGCAGGCGATAGTCGGCGGGATGTCGAATAAAGAGATCGCATTCGCCCTCGATATCTCGGAGAACACCGTCAAAAGCCACATTCAGAACATTTTTTCGAAGATCGGCGTCTCCGATCGCACGTCGCCGCTACCGCCGCGATCAAACGCGGGCTGGTTAGGGCCGACCTCTAGGCAAATATTATGAACGAAATAAAGAACGCACTTACCGATTACGCAGAAGGCTTTACGTCCGGCGAAAGCGCCGTGTTAAGGGAGCTTCGCGAACACTGCTACGCCCATTACGAGGATTCCTCGATGCTCTCGGGCTTCGTACAGGGCCGCATCCTTTCGATGTTCTCGCAGATGATAAGGCCGCATTTGGTCGTCGAGATCGGTACATATCTTGGATATTCGGCTCTTTGCTTCGCAGAAGGCCTTGCTGAAGGCGGAAAAGTAATTACATTGGACATACAAGAAGATACGAATCGCGTTGCTCGGTCGTACATCGAGCGAACGGAGTATAAGAATTTGATCGATCTGCGACTCGGCGAGGCAAAGGGCCTGATCCCGGAGATCGCGGGGCCGATCGACCTTGTATTTATCGACGCCGATAAGACGAATTACTCGCTCTATTACGACCTCGTCTTCGAAAAGCTGCGAAAAGGCGGATTCATCATCGCCGATAACGTCCTTTGGAGCGGCCGCGTCCTCGAACTTGAGAAGGACGAGAATGCCCAAGCCCTTCACGATTTCAACCTGAAAGTACAGGCCGACGAGCGCGTGGAGAATATTCTGCTGCCGATCCGCGACGGCCTGATGGTGGCCCGAAAGCGTTAGCTTCCTTCACCCAAAAGTATTACATTCCGCCCACCGCAATTGATGGTTACTTTCCGTGCCTGAATGGATAGACTTGTCTTAATGGCGGGCGCAAAGGAAGAAAGAAAGTTCCCGCAAGGACGCAGAGACGAGAAAGGAGGAAGTGAGAAATGACGGCACAGTCGGAAAGGGTTATGGAGATAGAAATGATCGAGAGAAAAGGGGTTGAGAGGATCGTGGCGCCGCCCGAGGCGCATTGGGTCGGAGATGGATTTAAGGTCCACGGATTCTTCCCGCACGGGCCGTTGTCGGCGAGGAGGATGAGCCCGTTCTTCCTGCTTGATTACAATGCAAAGACGGAGTTTCCGCCTCGCGAAGAGCCGTTCGGTGTCGGGCCGCATCCGCATCGCGGGTTCGAGACGGTGACGATCGCCTACAAGGGAAAGGTCGAGCATCACGACAGTCACGGCGGCGGCGGTGTGATCGGCGAAGGCGATGTCCAGTGGATGACGGCCGGGAGCGGCTTGCTCCACAAGGAGTTTCACGAGAAGGAATACAACCGAGAGGGCGGGCTGTTCCATATGGTCCAGCTTTGGGTGAATCTGCCGGCGAAGGACAAGATGACGCCGCCGAAGTATCAGGCGATCACGAGTGCGGAAATGGGACGCGTCGAGTTGCCGGGCGGTGGTGAGGTCGAGATCATCGCGGGCGAATTCGGCGGCGTAAAAGGCCCGGCGACGACGTTCACGCCCGTGAGTATGTTCAATGTTCGCCCGGCGAACGGTACGAGCGTCGAGCTCGAGTTTCCCGAGAATTACACGACGCTCGTCCTCGCGATCGAAGGTTCGGGCCGCATTAACGGCTCAGACGAGTTAAAGACGGATCATTTGGCGTTGCTCGCAAGGTCCGGCGAGCGGTTCTCGATCGAGGCAACGGACGAAGGTTCGACGTTTCTTGTATTGAGCGGCGAACCGATCGACGAACCGATCTCGGCCTACGGCCCGTTCCTGATGAATACGCAGGAAGAGATCGCGCAGGCGATAGAGGACTTCAATTCGGGCAAGTTCGGCTATCTCAATTGAGGAGGGAAAGCAACTTTCTCTTTACCTTCGGAGGGCTCGTTCATCCAGAACGAGCCCCTTCGACCTATTTCGGCGGCGCGGCACGATGAACTATTAGCGAACGCGGCCCTGTATTTAAGCTCTAGCCCGCCCCTTTACAAACTTGGTAAACTAAATACGTGTTAACGCGCGAGCTTGAAGCGACATTGAGTACGGCGGTCGATGCGGCGGTCAAATACGGGCACGAATTCGTGACGCTCGAACATCTCCTGCACGCACTGATCGAGGATGAGACCGCCCGCGAGATACTGATAAACTGCGGCGCCGACCTAAAGGAACTCGAACGCGCGCTCGGCGAATATTTCACGACCGTGCTCGAGAAAGTGCCGGAAAATGCGCGTCCGGCGATGCCTGAGCTAACGACGGCATTCCAGTCCACGATCTCCTACGCCGTTCTCCAGGCCGAAGGCAGCGGGCAGCGCGCCGTCGATACAGGCAACATTCTCGCGGCACTTTATCAGGCACAGCAGGCCTATGCCGTGTTCCTGCTCCTTCAGCAGGGCGTAACGCGACTCGACGTTCTAAATTACATTTCGCACGGCATCTCGAAGATCGACCGCGAGGACGGCGACCTTGAAGGAACGGCCGATCCTGACGGGGAGTTCGCAGAAGGCGGCCAGGCTGCCCCGAAAAAGAATCCGCTCGACAGCTTTACCGTCGAGCTCGTGGCAAAGGCCGCGGCGGGCGAGATCGACCCCATCATCGGGCGCTCGGAGGAGATCGAGCGGACGATCCAGGTGCTTTGCCGCCGCAAAAAGAATAATCCGCTTTACGTTGGCGAGCCGGGCGCTGGCAAAACGGCACTTGCCGAGGGCCTTGCGTTGAAGATCAGCGAAGGCAACGTTCCAGAGATACTTGCCGACGCAAAAGTGTTCGCTCTCGATATGGGTGCGGTACTTGCCGGGACGAGGTATCGGGGCGATTTCGAGCAGAGATTCAAGGCGATCATCGCCGCACTTCAGGGTCTGGACAACGCGATCCTTTTTATTGACGAGATCCACACGATCGTCGGCGCAGGTTCGGTCTCGGGCGGTTCGATGGACGCTTCGAACATTTTGAAGCCCGCGTTGGCCGCCGGGAAACTCCGCTGCATCGGTTCGACCACGCATGCCGAATACAAAGCGGCATTCGATCGCGACCGAGCTCTCGCGAGGCGATTCCAGCGTATTGACATCAACGAGCCGACCGTTGCCGAGACCTTCGAGATACTCAAAGGCCTCGGAAATACTACGAAGATCATCACGGCGTAAAGTACACGGACGATTCGCTCCGAACCGCGGCCGAGCTTGCGGGCAAATACATAAACGATCGATTTCTCCCGGACAAAGCGATCGACGTAATTGACGAGGTCGGTGCCGCCGTGAAACTTCGGCCTGAGGGGAAACGCCCGAAGCGTGTTTCGCCTTCGATGGTCGAGAAAGCGATCGCCCGAATGGCGAAGATCCCGCCGCGTTCGGTCGTCGCGGATGAAAAGTCGAGGTTGAAGACGCTTCGCGAAGATCTGAAGAAGCACATCTTCGGGCAGGACGAGGCGATAGACGCTCTCGTCGATTCGATACAGATCTCGCGTGCAGGCATCGGCCACGAGGCGAAGCCCGTCGGGTCATTCCTCTTCTCAGGCCCGACAGGCGTCGGCAAAACTGAGGTCTCAAAGCAGCTCGCAGAGGTGCTCGGCATCGAATTCATCCGATTCGATATGAGCGAGTATGCCGAGCCGCACACGGTCTCGCGTCTGATCGGCGCGCCGCCCGGTTATGTCGGGTTCGACCAAGGCGGCCTTCTGACCGAGGCGATAATGCGGACGCCGCACGCCGTGCTCGTGCTGGACGAGATCGAGAAAGCACACCCGAACCTCTTCAATCTGCTGCTTCAGGTGATGGACTCCGCGACATTGACCGACAACAACGGCAAGCGTGCGGATTTTCGCAACGTCATTCTCATAATGACGACGAATGCCGGTGCCCGCGAGCTGTCATCGGGCGGCGTCGGCTTTCGGAATTCGTCAGAGACGAAGGGAAGCGCAAAGGGTGCGATCGAGCGCACATTTACGCCGGAGTTTCGCAATCGGCTCGATGCTTGGATCGCCTTTAAGCCGCTTGGGCTTGACGTGATCAAGCTCGTCGTCGATAAATTCATACGCGAGCTGAACGGGCAGCTCGCAGAAAAACGCGTGAACATCGTGCTCAGCGAAGATGCCCGCGAGTGGCTCGCAAAGAACGGTTTCGATGCTCGATACGGCGCACGCCCGATGGCGCGTCTCATTCACGATAAGATCAAGCAGCCGCTCGCTAACGAGATCCTTTTCGGCAAACTCGCGAACGGCGGCAGCGTGACCGTAGATGCTGCTGACGGAGAGCTGCTGCTCCGATACTGAACTGACAGTCTATTACCGCGAAAGTATGGCCAATGAACGAAATATCCTTACGGTTGTTGTCTCGGCCTTAGTGGGCGGCGTAGTTGCCGTAGTGGCCTGCTTTGCCTACTTTACCTATTACCTAAAAGCGGCGCCTGCCTCGTCCGGGCCGCCGCAAACACAGTCGTCAATTCCCACACCGACGCCGATGGAAGAAATACCTCAACAGGAGATCGCGGCCTCCGATATCGACTCACTCAAGCTCGTGACCACCTACAAAGGCTACTTCGATCCCGGTTCCAAATGCTCCAGGTCCTACAACGAGTATTTCGGCAATGATGACGCCTTTGCGAGTGTGAGCTCACCCTGCGAAATAGAGATCTCGTTAGGCCGGGACGGCAGTGTAAAACGGACGATCACCGTACGCCGCTGGGATAAGGCCCGGAAAACGAAGCAGGTCGTCGAAACATCCGTGTCGGCTGCACAAGCAAGTGCCGACCAATTCAGTGCCCTGGCCGAGGCCATAGCGTCGAACGAGGCGTTCAAGGTCTGGCGGGATGGGATGACGATCACGGTAAGCAATTGCTCGATCACCGCCTCGCACAAGGGCGGAAAGCGAACTGTATTGAGCAACGTCGATGAGAAGGCCTCGGCATTCTTGCCAATGCTTGACGCATTCAAAAAGCTCGAGAGAGAACTCCATTGGCAGAACGCTGAGTAGGCCCATAAATGGAGATGAAGACCGACGTACTGATCATTGGAGCCGGCCCGACCGGGCTTGCCCTTGCGGTACAATGCATCCGATACGGAATTGACTTCACGATCATTGACGAACGCGCCGGTACGACGCCATTCTCACGTGCGATCGGCGTTCAGGCCAGAACTCTCGAGATCTACGATCAGATCGGGCTTGCGGATGAACTCATCTCGCTTGGGCATGCTGCCGAAAAAGTAAAATTCCTGAAGGACGGCGCCGTCCGCGGCGAAGCTGACCTAAGCGAACTCGGTACGGGCCTAAGTCCTTATCCATTCGTCCTTCTTGTCGAGCAAGGCCTTCACGAAAAGCTTCTTTATCGCTACGTCACCGATCACGGCCGAGATGTCGCCTGGCGGCACAGGCTGCGATCCTTTGGGGAAAGAGACGAAGGCATCGCAGCATCAGTTCTCGATGCGGACGGCCGCGAGCTAACGATCTCGGCGAAGTATCTCGTTGGCTGCGATGGTGCAAAGAGCAGCGTTCGGCACGGGCTCGGGCTTACGTTCGAGGGAGACACTGTCGAGCGTCTTTTTTACGTTGCGGATGTCGTGCTCGATTGGCCGCATGGGCACGATGCCCTTCAGATAAATCTCGGCGAGAACACGCTGACCGCTTTCTTCCCGCTCAAGGGCGAGAACCGCTGGCGTCTAGTCGGCACCTTTCCCGAAGGGCATAAGAAAGATGAGGCCGACGTACCGTATGAAGAGATCGAGGCTCAGATCGAACATGATATGGGCGTCAAGCTTGATATCGAAAAGGTAAATTGGTTCTCCGTCTATAACGTACATTCGCGGGCGGTCAATGCATTCTCAAAAGGAAGATGCTTCGTTGCCGGCGATGCCGCGCACATACACACGCCCGCAGGCGCGCAAGGGATGAATACCGGAATTCAGGACGGCTATAACCTTGCGTGGAAACTCGCGCTTGTCTTGAATGGGCAGGCGAATGAGGGGCTGCTCGCGACCTATAACGAAGAAAGGCTTCGAAATGCGAAGAATTTGCTCTCGACCACCGACCGCATCTTCGAGTTCGCGGCAAGCGACGAGTGGTTCGTCTCTTTCGTTCGCAACAACATCTTCCCGTTCGTTTTCGGGACGGCGCTCAAGTTCGACGTTATCAAGAACGAGATCTTCTCGATCGTCTCGCAGATCGGCATCAGCTATGCGGAGCGAACGCTGAGCGGCGGGTCGGGCGAATTCGGTGTGAAGGCCGGCGATCGGCTGCCGTGGTTCCGGCACGAGGGCAGGAGCATTTACGAAAGCGTGAGGGAACCGAGCTTTCACCTGCTGGTTTTTGGCGACCGGAACACCTCCGGCGACCTTTTAGCTGCGGCAGGCTCGCCTGTGAAGATCGCCACGCGATCCATGCCGCTAAGCGAAGAAGCGAAAAAGGCCTTCGGGTGCGAAAGGCCTTTTGCTGCATTGGTACGTCCCGATAATTACATCGGCTGGCTTTCTGACGATCTCTCGGCCGAGGCCTTGAGCGCCTACCTTGCCCGATTCTAGTTCCCGATCGGATCGCCCGGCGGTGTCGGAAGCGGCGGCGTTCGCTTGGTCGGTTCGTAGGGACGCGAAAGGAAGCGTTCGATGTCTTCGACGGTCGAGCGGTTGTGAGCGGCGGCATCGCCGACGGCGCGCACACGCTTAAGATACGCGGCAAGCGACCGGAGTGCTTCGCTTGCGACGGCGCGCACCTGCGGGCGAGCGTCGGCATCGGCGGCAAGCCCCATCAACCGCGTTACGACGAGGCTTTCGACGCCGCGTTCGATCTCGGCCTCGCGGGCGTCCCGCAAAGCCGGGGCCTTCCATGTCGCCTTGATTCAACGCAATCGACGACCTCACCGAAAACTCGGACTTGCCGCGTTCGCGGCGTTCTGATCGATCGTCCTTGCCGCCCGATCGCGTTGGAGCAGTCCGCTCACGGCGAGGTCGGCGGCGATCTCCGCGGCCCCGACGGGATCGAAGATCGGCGATGTGCGTTTCGTGAATAATTCCGAGCGGCCGGAACGATAACCGCTTGCGACCGGCGGCATGATCTCAAGGACATTCTCAGGGATCGAAAGCTCTTTTGCGCTGAGGGTCGAGAGCACGGC
>LLEU01000044.1 GCA_001567505.1 Acidobacteria bacterium OLB17
TTGCGACTTGCGGCCACGTAAAATAAGCGGCATAAACAGCAAAGAGTTCAAATTCCCGGGTATTTTTGAGACTCTGTGCTTGGTCGCCAAGGCACAGGGTCTCTTTTCATTTTTATGAGCGCATTTTTGGATCTTCTAAAGGAAAAGATCATCGTCTTTGACGGTGCGATGGGCGTAAGCCTTCAGGCTATGAATCTGTCGATCGACGACTGGGGCGGCCCGAATTTTGAGAATTGCTCGGAGAATCTCATCTATACGCGGCCGGATGCGGTCGAGCGCGTGCATACGAGCTTTCTCGATGTCGGCTGCGACGTGATCGAGACGAACAGCTTCGGCGGCAGCGAAGTGGTGCTCGGTGAGTTCGGCATTGCGGAAAAGACCTATGACGTGAATAAGAAAGCGGCCGAGATCGCAAAGCGGCTCGCCGCCGACTATTCAACGAAAGATCATCCGCGGTTTGTTGCGGGTTCGATCGGGCCTGGCACAAAGCTCCCGACGCTCGGGCACATCACCTACCGAGCGCTCAGGGATGCGTACCGCGAGCAGGTTCGCGGCCTCATCGACGGCGGCAGCGATATGCTGATCGTCGAGACCTGCCAGGACCTGCTTCAGACGAAGGCGGCGCTTGCGGCGATCTTCGACCATTTCGAGAAGACGCGTTCGCGAATTCCTGTTATCGCACAGGTGACGATCGAGGTCTTCGGCACGATGCTCAACGGCACCGAGATCGGCGCCGCGTTGACCGCACTCGAACCTTTCCCGATCGACGTGATCGGGATGAATTGCGGCACCGGGCCGAAGCATATGACCGACAGCTTCCGCCATCTCTGCGAGAATTCGCCGCTGCCCGTGAGCATTCTGCCGAACGCCGGCCTGCCTGAGGTAAAGGACGGGCAGCAGCATTACGACGAATCTCCTGAGAGCTTTGCCGGCCAGGTCGAGACGTTCGCGAAGGAATTCGGCGCGAATATCGTCGGCGGATGCTGCGGCACGACGCCCGAGCACATTCGGCAGCTCGTCGAGCGTCTCGGCTCGCTCGCACCAAAACAGCGGAACGCGAAACTTGCCCCGTCAGCCTCTTCGATCTATTTCCAACAGCCTTACACGCAGGACGCTTCGTTCCTGATCGTCGGCGAACGCGTGAACGCCTCCGGGTCGAAAAAGATGCGCGACCTGCTCGACGCAGAAGATTGGGACGGACTCGTGAGCCTCGCGAAATCGCAGGAAAAGGAAGGCGCGCACATCCTGGACGTGAACGTGGATTTCGTCGGCCGCGACGGGGTCGCGGATATGCACGAGCTGGCTTCGCGGCTTGCAACGAACGTGAAGATCCCGCTGATGTTCGATTCCACGGAATGGGAAAAGATGGAGGCCGGCCTCGAACACGCGGGCGGCAAATCGATCCTGAATTCGACGAATTACGAGGACGGCGAAGAGCGTTTCGTAAAGCTGCTCGACCTTGCAAAAGAATTCGGGGCGAGCGTCGTCATCGGCCTGATCGACGAGAGCGGAATGGCGAGGACCGCCGAGGACAAACTCAAGATCGCGCGCCGAGCCTACAAGCAGGCGGTCGAATACGGCATCGCACCGCACGATATTTTCTTCGATCCGCTCGCCCTGCCGATCTCGACCGGCATCGAAGAGGACCGAAAGAACGCCGACGAGACGATCACCGCGATCCGCGAGATCCGCAAAGAGATGCCCGAGGCGAATATCATTCTGGGCGTCTCGAACATCTCGTTCGGACTGAGCCCTGCGGCCCGCATCGTGCTCAACTCGGTATTCCTGCACGACGCCGTCGAGGCAGGAATGAATTCGGCGATCGTGAACGCCTCGAAGATCCTGCCGCTCATACGCTTTAACGAGCACGAGATCGACACGGCCCGCGACCTGATCTATGACCGGCGAAAGTTCGAAGGCGACGTCTGCACTTACGATCCGCTTGTGGAGTTCACGGCCCTTTTTGAGGGCAAGACGGCGCAGTCGATCAAGCCGGACATCTCGAACCTGCCGATCGAAGAACGGCTGAAAGAGCACATTATCGAGGGCGAGAAGATCGGCCTCGAGGACGCTCTCAAGGCCGCTCTCGAAACCTACAAGCCGCTCG
>LLEU01000045.1 GCA_001567505.1 Acidobacteria bacterium OLB17
CGCAATCGCCGTATCACCGAACATTCGCCGCATTATCGCAATAATTCGCCGCACGCATCCGAACATTCGCCGCATTATCGCAATAATTCGCCGCACTGCTGCCGTAATTCCGTGAATTCTCGAAAGCGTTCTCTGAACGGAATGCTCTATTCGTCAATGTTTTCGGGCATTTCAGCGAAAAGGCCGCCTTGATCGCTCTTTGTTGCTATGCTTTTCGCGGCCTGTTTGAAGGTTTGGATGTTTGGCGGCAGTTCCGGCTGTTTGCCGTTGAGGATGTCTTCGACGGTGAGGATCTGGAGCCGCGGATAATCTTTGTTCCAGCCGTCCGAGTGATAGAAACCTTTGCCGACGGCTTCCTCGATCATCGGTTTTGTCGGGTTTTCGAGGGTTAGGAAGATGCCGATAGCGGCTTTTTCGCGTTCGACGACGTGCCCGAGGTCGCGTATCTGGGCGACATTCACGCCGCCGCCTTTTACCGAGACGACGACCTTCTTCGCCTTGTCCGAATTATCGTCGGTGAAGACGATCATTCCGTCGATGCCGCCGTCCGCGCCTTTCTTGCCCTCTTTCTTTCCGGCCTCGGAGCCGAAAGCTTTCGCACCGATGAGCGGAAGTATCCACCACTGGAAGCCGTATTTATCTTTTGCCGCCAACTCTCTCGCACCGCCGAGGTCTTCGGGCTGGCCGATGACCTTATAATCTTTGCCGGCGACAAGATCGAACGAATCTTTCAGCCGCAATTTTTGCAGGCCGACCGATAAATGCGTGATGTCGATGCCGATCCATTCGCGGCCCAGCTTCTGCGCCGCCTCGATCGTCGTCCCGCATCCGCAGAACGGATCCAACACAACATCGCCCTCGTTCGACGACGCCGAAATGATCCGCTCAAGAAGCGCTACAGGCTTTTGTGTCGGATAGCCGAGGGATTCATTTTGCGGAGCAGGTTTAATATCGTCGATTAGGTCTTGAATCGGTACGCCTTTATTCTCATCCAAGTATCGTTTGAATCTTGGAACGGTCCCCGGATTCGTCTGTACGATTAATCCTTGATCGTATAACTCCTGCATCCGCGTCCGGCTGTATCGCCAGTAGCGTGTAACGCCAAGAAATTCGTATTCAGGATTTCCCTTTGCTGCCCCACCAGGACCAGTAATGTTATCCAGTTGGTACCGGCGCCCATTCTCGTCCACATGCCGGTAAGAATTTTCAATGTATTCCTTTGAGTAAGGAGTAAAGACGTCATTTCGGGTTGCGTTACTGGATTTCGTAAAGTAAAGAATAATGTCGTGAATGCGCCCGTAATGCAAAACATTTCCTTGAGCTCTATCACTATGCGCAGTTGTCCTTTTCCAAACAATTTCGTTTTGAAAATTCTTTCCACCAAAGATCGTATCGAGCAAGATCTTCAGATAATGGCTTGCGGTCGGGTCGCAGTGGAGATAGAGCGAGCCGGTCGGTTTCAGGACGCGGTGGAGTTCTTTCAATCGAATTGCCATCATCACTAGATACGCGAGCATCTGATTCCCCTTATTTTGACCACTAATGAAGCCTCGGAAGGCTTCGACCATTCGTCCGACCTGATCGGGTTCGGTGATCAGTTCGTTGTAGGTCTGTTCGGCCTGCAGGTTCCAGTGCCACGTGTCTTCAAAGGCGGTTATCTGCGATTCGCTCTCGGTTCCCGTCTCGTTCTTGAAAAGAACGTTGTAGTTTCGGTTTGAGTTAAAAGGCGGGTCGAGATAGATAAGATCGACAGACTCGTCCTTTATGTACTCACGCAGGATATTGAGGTTATCGCCGTAATATAGGGTGTTCATCGGGTTGTTTTCGGGGTGCGAAGCGCACGAAAAGATTACCACTGCCCGCAATTCTTTGACAACGGAGCCGCAAGCGCGAGAAAGGATCGTGAATTACCGCCGGTCGGCATTCACGATCTTTTTTTTTAAAAATGCTAAAGACCTAGCTTTGCATTGAGGCAAGAAATTCCGCGTTCTGTTTTGTCTTGCCGAGGCGTTCGAGAACGACCTCCATTTGCTCGACGGGCGAGAGCGGGTTAAGCACGCGGCGCATCACCCAAATACGGTTGAGGTCCTCTTTGCTGATGAGAAGCTCTTCTTTACGTGTGCCCGAACGCTGAAGATCGATCGCCGGGAACAGACGCTTATCGGACAGACGCCGGTCAAGGTGAATTTCCGAGTTACCGGTTCCCTTGAACTCCTCGAAGATCACGTCGTCCATACGTGAGCCCGTGTCGATAAGTGCGGTCGCGATGATCGTCAGACTTCCGCCTTCTTCGATATTGCGGGCCGCACCGAAAAAGCGTTTCGGCCTCTGAAGTGCGTTGGAATCGATACCGCCTGAAAGGATCTTGCCCGAGGGCGGAACGACCGCGTTGTGTGCACGCGCAAGCCTCGTGATCGAATCCAGCAGGATCACGACGTCGCGTTTGTGCTCGACAAGGCGTTTCGCTTTTTCGATGACCATGTCGGCGACCTGTACGTGACGCGTCGGCGGTTCGTCGAAGGTCGACGAGATCACCTCGCCGCGGACAGAACGCTGCATATCCGTGACTTCTTCCGGACGCTCGTCGATGAGCAGCACGATCAGGGTGACTTCCGGATGATTCTCCGTGATCGAATTCGCGATCGTCTGGAGAAGCATCGTTTTACCGGTCCTCGGCGGTGCAACGATAAGTGCACGCTGGCCTTTGCCGATGGGCGTAACGAGGTCGATAACACGGGCCGCGAGGTTGTCGGGCGTCACCTCCATCTTGAGCTGTTCATCAGGATAGAGAGGCGTTAAGTTGTCAAAAAAGACCTTCTCGCGAGACTGCTCAGGAGCCTCGAAGTTTATCGCCTCGACCTTGATGAGCGCGAAATACCGCTCGCCTTCTTTCGGCGGACGGATCTGGCCAGAGACCGTGTCCCCTGTGCGGAGGTCGAATTTGCGTATTTGCGACGGGCTGACATAGATGTCGTCCGGGCCGGGCAGATAGTTATATTCCGGTGCGCGCAGGAACCCGAAACCGTCGGGCAGCGTCTCGAGTACGCCTTCTGAAAAGATCAGGCCGCTCTTCTCGGTCTGCGCCGCGAGGACCTTAAAGATAAGCTCCTGCTTCCGCATTCCGCTTGCTCCCTCGACGCCCATATCTTTTGCGATATGGGTGAGTTCGCTGATCGACATATCTTTTAGGCCGGCAAGCTCGAGCTTCGGCTCGTCTGAGCGGCCGTTCTCGGGCTGGGCTGAGCTATTCGAATTTGGCTCAGCCTTTGCGGTGCCGGATTCGATCTCGGAGGATTCTTGTTCGACGCTTTCCGGAGCGGCCTTTTCCGCCCGGGACTTGCGCGAATTCGTAGGTTTGGTTGCCATTTTCTTAGTTCAACTATTTAGAGATTGGATTTAACAGTAATAATTGCGGTGCTTGAGCCTCACGCCGTGAGAATGCTAGAGATCAAAAGGCGGATTATAAAAAAATTTCTCCGACGGAGACAGACACAAGTATGGAATTTCGCAGTTGAAAGTTACCGCGTTCTAGCCAAAAACCGGCTATATCAAGAAAGCCTGAATTTAAGGGATTCCCCAAAGAATACACAACTAAACGGTCAAACGCAAGGAAAAAATATCAAAAATCTGCTGTTGCCCTTGCGATCCTTGCCCATAGCTCGTCGCGTCCGCGGCCGGTCTCCGCCGAAAATGCGATGATCTCGGCACCATCGAACGTCTTTCGGATCACCTTTAGCGACCTCGCAAGCTCGTTTGCCGAGAGCTTGTCGGCCTTCGTCGCCGCAACGACGAAAGGCCTTTGATTCACGACCAACCATTCGTTCAGCTGCCGGTCAAGAGCAGTTGGTTCATGCCGCGAATCGACGAGGTGCACGCAGAGTGCAAGTTCGTCACGGTAGCTCAAATAATCCTCCGCCATTCTGCCCCAATCCGCCCGCATCGCTTTTGAGACCTTTGCATAGCCGTAACCAGGCAGATCTGCAAAGTAGAACGCGTCATTGATCAGAAAAAAAGTTGATCGATTGCGTTCGTCCCGGCGACGAGGAAGTTCGTGCAAGGCCTCGGCGTTGGAGAAGCGAGTTTATCAAGGACGACTTCCCTACGTTCGACCGCCCAAGGAACGCGATCTCCGGCCTCGGATCCGTGACCCAGTGCGCCCGTTCGAACGCGCTTTTGATGAACTCGGCAGACGTGATCTTCATCCCGGAAACGCGTGAGAACCTTATTCGATCGTCGCCGAAATATCGCCGCCCGTTTGATCCGGAGCCCATATCTGCGGAAGTTCGGCTTCGGCGTCCGGAACGTCGGATTCGAGCGCATGAAGCAGCACCTCTCGATGTCATCGACGATATTTATCTTCAGGTCGTCCCGTACTTCCTCGGGAATGTCCGCGAGGTCCTTCTCATTGTCGCGCGGAATGACCAGCGTGTTCAGGCCGAACCGGTGTGCGGCAAGAAGCTTTTCTTTCAAGCCGCCGATCGGGAGGACCTTGCCGCGTAAGGTGATCTCGCCTGTCATCGCGACGTCGCCCCGGACACGCTTTCCGGTGAGGGCGGAAACCATCGCGACGGCCATCGTAATACCGGCCGAAGGCCCATCCTTCGGGATCGCTCCCTCAGGCACGTGTATATGCAGGTCTTTCTCGCGAAAATCCGTAGAATCGATCCCGAGGCGTTCAGCCCGCGATCTAACGCAAGTTAGCGCCGCACGAGCAGATTCCTGCATAACTTCGCCAAGCTTACCTGTGAGCGTAATGTCGCCCTTGCCTTTAACGAGCGTTGCCTCGACCTGAAGCACATCGCCGCCGACCTCGGTCCAAGCAAGGCCGTTCACGAGTCCGACCTCGCCTTCCCTTGCGATGTCCTGATCGCGGTATTTTACCGTACCAAGAAGCTCGCGTGCCTTTGCGGCATCAATGATGACGCTGCTGTCGGCCGGAAGCAGTCCCGCAACCGATTTCCTTGCGATCTTCCGCAGGCACGAACCGATCTGGCGTTCCAGCGTGCGAACGCCTGATTCGCGGGTGTAATGACGTATCACTTCGAGAATTCCGTCGTCCGAGAACGAGACCTTCTTCGGGTCGATACCCGTATTCTCGCACTGCTTCGGGATCAGATGCCGTTTGGCGATCTCGGTCTTTTCTCGCTCGGTATAGCCCGAGAGGTTCAGGATCTCGAGCCTGTCCTGAAGCGGTGCCGGGATCGAATGCAGCACGTTCGCGGTCGCGATGAAAAAGACGCTCGAAAGGTCGTAATCGACATCGAGATAATGGTCGCGAAACGTGCAGTTCTGTTCGGGATCGAGCACTTCGAGCAAGGCCGCGCTTGGGTCGCCGCGGTAATCGCGTCCGAGTTTATCGACCTCGTCAAGCAAAATGACCGGATTCACCGTTCCCGCACGTTTCAGAAGCTGAATGACCTGGCCCGGCATCGAACCGATGTACGTCCTGCGATGGCCGCGTATCTCAGCTTCGTCGTGAACGCCGCCGAGCGCCATTCGCACGAATTTTCTGCCGGTCGCATTCGCGATCGACTTGCCAAGCGACGTCTTGCCGACTCCCGGCGCACCGACAAAGCAAAGGATCGTACCTTTCGGATTTTTTACAAGCTGCCTTACCGCGAGAAACTCAAGAATGCGCTCCTTGATCTTTTCAAGCCCGAAATGATCCTCGTTAAGGGTCGCTTCAGCCTCGGCGAGGTCATCGACTCCTGGCTTCGTGTCTGCCAAGGTACGTTCACGAGCCAGTCGATGTAAGTTCGGCTCACGGTCCCTTCGGCGGACATCGGCGGCATCGACTCAAGCCGTCCGAATTCCTGCATCGCCTTTTCTTTCGCCTCGGCGGTCATCCCCGCTTCCTCGATCTTCTTCTTCAGCTCGTCGAGGTCCGCCTTTTCGTCCTTTCGGCCAAGCTCTTTATGGATGGCCTTTATTTGTTCGTTCAGGTAATACTCGCGTTGATGCTTGTCCATCGCTTTTTTCGTACGCGAATGGATGTTGCGGTCAAGCTGCCGCTTTTCGATCTCGGCCTCCAGCGCATTGATGATCGCCGTCAGCCTGTCCTGAACGCTTACTAGCTCGAGCAAGGCTTGTTTTTCCTCGACGGGAACGCGCAAATGTGACGCCATCGAGTCGGCGATCTGGGCCGCCGAAACCCCGCGAAGGCTCGAATGAAGAGCGTCCGTGTATGCGTCCGGCGAAACGCGCATTAGATTCTCGATCAGCGCGTGCACACGCTGAAGCAAAGCATCGGTGCGATAGCCGGTCTCGTCCGTTGCCGTAAGCCGGCGAAGATAGGCGTAAAGGACGCCATCCGGATCGGATTCTACGCGGAGCGAACGTCCGCGTTCGCGGCCTTCGACGACGACCTTTATCTGCCCGTTATCCTGTCGTTGTGCCTGCACTATGCGGCCCAAGGTTCCCGTGTTGTAGATCTGCTCCGGCGAAGGTTCATCGACGGTTGCGTCGTGCTGCGTTGCAAGAAAGATCACACGGTCGCCGGACATCGCGCGCTCCAACGCGGCAACCGACGAGGGACGCCCGATCTTGAATGCGACCTTCGTGAACGGGAATATCACGACGTCGCGTATCGGTACCATAGGAAACCGTTCGACGTCCGAGGGCATTTGATCTGAGAATTCCTGCATACGCTTTGGGGAAAACGAGGCTAAATATATGAGGCTACTTTGCTCGTCTTATATCGGTATAAGTCTATTTACTCAAACCGACGCCAAAAATGCAATCATTTTGCATTATCAAGACGGCACAATGACCTAATTTCTACTCCCGCGATGGGAGAAAGAAATACCTATTAAGGCTGATTTTTTAGAAATTTTTTGAGATGAACGGTGCCTGCGGCCGCTTCTAGGCGGCTTCTTCCTGGCGCGAATCCGCGACCTCGAAGACGGGCACTTTGCGTTCGACCATTTCCTTTGTGATGACGATCTCTTTAAGATTCGTCTGCCCGGGAAGCACATACATCGGGTCGAGCAGGATCTCTTCAAGGATCATCATCAGCCCGCGTGCCCCGACCTTGCGCTTATGAGCTTCCTGCGCGACGGCAAGCAAGGCTCCTTCGGTGAACTTGATGCCGATATTATCGAACTCGAACTTCTTCTGATACTGCTTGACGAGCGCGTTCTTCGGCTCGGTAAGTATCTTTACGAGCGCGGCGGCGTCCAGCTCATCGAGCGTCCCGATCACGGGAAGGCGGCCGACGAATTCCGGGATCAGCCCGTACTGAATTAGATCGACGGGCTCAAGCTTGCTGATGGAATCAATGTGCCGCTGCCGATTGCTCTTGACCTCGGCCTGGAAACCAAGGGATTTATTGCGGAAACGCTTCTCGACGACCTTCTCAAGGCCGATGAATGCACCGCCGCAAATGAAAAGGATGTTCGTCGTATCGAGCTGCTGAAAGTCCTGCTGCGGGTGCTTTCTGCCGCCGCCGACAGGGATATTCGCGACCGTGCCTTCAAGTATCTTTAGAAGCGCCTGCTGGACGCCCTCGCCCGATACGTCTCGCGTGATCGACGGATTGTCGTCCTTACGGCAGATCTTATCGATCTCGTCGATGTAGATGATGCCGTGCTGAGCCTTTTCAAGGTCACCGCCTGCCGCCTGCACAAGGCGATTCAGAATGTTCTCTACATCCTCGCCAACGTAGCCCGCTTCCGTAAGGCTCGTAGCATCGACAATGCAGAACGGAACGCTTAAGACCCGTGCAAGCGTTTGTGCAAGCAGGGTTTTGCCTGTTCCCGTAGGGCCGATCAGGAGGATATTCGATTTTTGAAGCTCGACATCCGAACGGCGTTTTGCGAGTTCGAGCCGTTTATAATGCTGATAAACGGCGACCGAGAGCCTCTTTTTCGGCTCGTCCTGACCTATTACGTATTCGTCGAGGATCGCCTTGATCTCGGTCGGCTTCGGTAGGCTTGTGCGCGTCGAGATCGTGTCGGTGCGTTCATCGTCGTTTATGATCTCGTTGCAGATATCAATGCACTCATTGCAGACATAGACGCCCGGGCCCGCGATCAGCTTGCGGACATCATTCTGCGATTTTCCGCAGAAGGAACAATTCAGTATCTCTTCCGGACGATTGAAATGAGGCATATTTCCTTTTAGTTACGGTTCTCCTACTTTTCCCTGTGCTCGATGACCTCGTCGATCAGGCCG
The DNA here is from genome assembly GCA_001567505.1 of Acidobacteria bacterium OLB17. GTDB lineage: Bacteria > Acidobacteriota > Blastocatellia > Pyrinomonadales > Pyrinomonadaceae > OLB17. The sequence continues at coordinate 8,173 of LLEU01000045.1, forward strand.
TATTCCTTTGCCTGAAGCGGATTCAGGATGCGGTCGCGTTCGACGTCCTTTTCGACCTGCTCAAATGTCTGGCCCGTGTGGTGAGCGATCAGCTGCGAGGTCATCTCACGCATTCTGAGGATCTCCTCGGCCATGATCCGGACATCGGTCGCCTGTCCCTGGGCTCCGCCTGACGGCTGGTGGATCAGGATGCGCGAATGCGGCAGGGCGAAACGCTTGCCCTTTGTGCCAGCGGTCAAAAGAAGGGCCGCCATCGATGCACACTGTCCGACGCAGATGGTCGTCACATCGTTTTTGATGAACTGCATCGTGTCGTAGATGGCCATGCCGGCAGTTATCGAGCCGCCCGGCGAATTGATGTAAAGGTTAATGTCGCGTTCCGGGTCCTCGGCCTCGAGGAACAAGAGCTGTGCGACGAGGAGATTCGCGATCTGATCGTCGATCGGCGTCCCAATAAAGATAATGCTGTCTTTGAGCAGGCGAGAATAGATGTCAAAGGCGCGTTCGCCTCGGGACGTCTGCTCAACAACCATTGGTACAAGTGCCATAGATTTGGATTCCCTAAGTAAGCAAAAACTTCAATATCTGAAGTGAAAAATCAAGTGATAAATCGTAAACCGTTGCAAGCCTTACAGCTTGCGGCTTTCACACTTTGGATTCTACCGCTTTCAGCCTCGATTGCAAGCCCGAACGCCTACGCTTCTTTTGCGGCCTTCTTCTTCGGAGCTTTCTTCTTTTTCGGCTTCTCATCGCCGTCGGAGGAAGCTTCGGCCTTCTCATTCGCAGCGGCCAACATCGCGGCCTCGTCGATCCATTCACCGTCCGCGATCTTTGCGGCGGCAATAACGGCTTCGATGGACTTTCGAGTTTTCAGGTTGTTGCGAATGTTGTCGATCCCGCCCTGTTTTTCAAGCGATCCGCGGATCTCTTCAGGCGAAACTCGGTAATACTCGGCAAGCTTCCCGATCTCCTCATTGACCTCGGCCTCATCTACCGAAACGTTCTCCGCCTCGGCGATCTTATCAAGCAGGATAGCCCCGCGAACATCCCGCTCGGCCTGCGTCCGCATATTCGCGTATGCAAGCTCGATAAAGTCCTTCTGGACCTTCGAAGGGTCGATCCCGCGGTTCTGCAGATCGTGTGCAAAGTTATTCAGAAGGTTCCGTGCCTGATTCTCGATCAACACTTTCGGGACCTCGAATTTGTTCTCTTCGATCACCTTTGCGATCGCATCATTGCGAAGTCGGGCGTCGGCATCGGCGAGTGCCATCTTTTCGACATCGGCTCGGAGGCGCGAGCGAAGTTCCGCGAGCGACTCATAACCTTCGTCAAGGCTCTTTGCCCAATCGTCATTCAGTTCGGGGACCTCCGAACGGCCTACGGATTTGACCTTTGCCTTGTAATGAACGGTCTTTCCGGCAAGAGCCGCGGACGAGAATGTCTCAGGATAAGTAACCGTAAATTCCTTTTCCTCGTCCTCGCGGACGCCGACCAGGTTGTCCGTAAATGCGGTCTCGATCGTTTCGCTGCCGAGTACGACCTCGAGGTCGTCCGCCGTGATCGGATCTTCGTCGGGTTGATCGTCAAACTTCCCCTCGAGATCTACGACCACAGTGTCTCCAAGGTCGGACGCGCGGCCCTCGACCGGGATCAAGGCGGCCTCACGCGTTAGCCGTTCATTGATGAGGTCTTCGATCTCCTTGTCCTCGACCGGGCGAACACGGCGCGTAACCTCGACGCCTTTGTAATTCGGGGTCGGGACGTCCGGCATCACTTCAACGTGGATATGGACCGAGAGCGGTTCGGAGCCGTTGACGGCGACCGTTTCGGGATTCTCAAGGTGCAAGTGCGGCTCCGTAAGCGGCGAAATGTCGTGTTCGCGGATCGCGTCGGTCACCTTTGCGGGAATGACGGCCTGAAGCACGTCGGACCGGATCTCATCCTTGTAGCGAAGCTTCACGACGTCTGCGGGCGCGAATCCTTTCCGGAAACCGGGAACGACCGCACGTTTGGCGTATTTCGCCACGGCCTTGCCGTAGGCGGCCTTCACCGTCTCGGCGTCGATCTCTATGTGTATCTCTCGCGTGGTCGGAGAGACTTCTTTCAACTCACTCTTCATCTAGGAAAAAGGATATAGAAGCGGGGAATAAATGTCGAATAATCGAGCGGGTTAGCCTTCGTGTACGGCGACAAGTTCGCCGTTGACGAACACGCGGTAGGTGCTTGGGCGGAACGCCGCAAAGAAAAGTGGCCGCGTCTTTTCTATCACGACCTCTGAAACATAAACACGGCACGAATTCGTCTTCTTCAAGCGAAAGGACAGATGTGTGAACGGATTCAGCACGCTGTCAAGCGGGATCTCGCCCTCGCGGGTAAGGATCTTAGATTCGCCTGTCATTCCGAGCCTGCGATATGCCACGGGGCGCCCGTCAACGATAAATTCGAACTGCGTATCGTTCATTTCGTGCTATCTGACCAAGCACCAAGCTCGTTGCCCGCCGGATCCGTGAAATGGAACCGCCTGCCGCCAGGAAACGAAAAGATCTCTTTCGTGATACTCCCGCCCGAGGCCTTGACACGTTCGAACGCGGCTTCCAAGTCCTCGACATAAATCACCGGGAGAACTGACGCCGAGGGATCTTCGGCGTTTATGCCGCTCCCGACGCCGCTACTGCGTGTGTCCGCGTAATCGTCACCCCACTGTTGGTATGACCAGCCAAACGCCGCCTCGAAAAAGGCCCTTGTCCGTCCAAGCTCTTCGACAGTCCTTGCCGGGAACTCAACGTAGTCGATATGGTGATTGGTGCTCATGTCAGGCTCCGCAAGAAGATCGGGCAAAAATAATGTGGTGCCGAGGGCGAGACTCGAACTCGCACGTCTTTCGACGCTAGATCCTAAGTCTAGTGCGTCTGCCAATTTCGCCACCTCGGCACATGTCGCAGGAGAGATAAGCGAATTGGAAGAATAACATTCGACCCAAGCGGCTGACAATACGGCTCTACTTGTTTATGTATTTGCGATCGTACTCGTCCCAGGACATCTGGATGTCGGTCCCGAGGCTCGAACGCGGCTCGTATCCGAGGGCCTTTGCTTCGGCCTTTTTGAAGAGCTTGATGCCGCCGTAGATCAGGCCGCCGACAACCGCGATCCAGAAAAGATACCAGATCAGCGTCGAGAGAAGGCCGAGCACCCACAACGCGACAAAACCCGCGAAGAAGATACCGATTATTGCGAGAATGACCTTGATGATGTTCATAAGCACTGCCTCCTTTTGCTACTTTGGATACGAAGTCACGGAATGGTTGGTTCGTAGTATTTTTGCACGGTAGCGTATAATCGTTTCAATCCAAGCTTCGGGCAAGATAATACGTGACAAATTCAGCAATTACTACACAAACGATCGCGAACGCACTTTCTGCCGAAATTTCGGGCGGCCTTGACCGCGTTGCGGCCGACGTAACACACGATTCGAGGCAGGTGCGCGAAGGTACCGTTTTCGTAGCGATAAAGGGCGCGACCGTTGATGGCCATCGCTTCATCGACGATGTTTTACGACGCGGTGCCGCCGGCATTATCTCCGAGCAGCCGGTGCCCGATGGTTTCGAAGGCGTCTGGATCCGCGTAAAGAACGCTCGAAAGGCTCTGGCAGTTGCCGCCGCGGTCGTGAACGGCGACCCGTCGCACCGCCTTTCGCTCGTCGGGATCACGGGCACGAACGGCAAGACAACTACGACATATCTCTGCTTCGCGCTTGCGGAAGCTGCTGGCGAGTTCCCTGCTATGCTGACAACGGTTGAGTATCGGATCGGCGGATCGAGCCAGGAAGCCGTGCGGACAACTCCCGAGGCCTCGGACACGAACCGATTCCTCCGCCAGGCCGTCGAGGCCGGCTCGAAGGTCGCCGTTATGGAGCTTCTTCGCAGGCAATTGACCTGCATCGCTGCGACGGCCTGCGATTCAAGATCGCTGTGTTCACGAACCTCACGCAGGACCACCTCGATTATCACGGAACGATGGAGAGCTACTTTGCCGCAAAGAAGAAACTTTTTGACGGCTCGCTCGGCGATACCCCTGCCGCTTCGGTGATAAATATCGACGACGAATGGGGCCAGAAGCTGGCGGGAGAACTGCGATCCAGCGGACAAAAGGTGATCACTACCGCTCAAAACGCCGATGCCGACATAACGGGCAAAAACATTGCCGTTTCCCTTGTACGTGGAACGACCTTCGACCTTAAAACGCCGCTCGGTTCTGTTTCGATCACCTCGCCGCTCGTCGGTAAGCCGCACGTTTACAATATGTTATCGGCCGCTGGCGTGGCGCTCGAGCTCGGTTACGGCCTTGAAACCATCGAGGCTGCCTTCGCAAAATGTATCGGAGCTCCGGGACGCTTCGAGCGAGTGCCGCATTCCGGCGACTTCGCCGTTATCGTCGATTACGCACACACGGACGACGCCTTGGCCAATACACTCCGGACCGCACGCGAACTCACAAACGGAAGGATAATCACCGTGTTCGGCTGCGGCGGCGACCGCGACAGGTCAAAAAGGCGTCCGATGGGCGAGGTTGCGGGTGAGTTGAGCGACCTCGCGATCATTACGTCGGACAACCCGCGGCGGGAAGATCCGCTGAAGATCATCGAGTCGATCGAAGAGGGCGTGAGGTCAAGGACCGAAGCCTACGAGGTGATCAGCGACCGCCGCGAAGCCATCGGACGGGCGATCGCTCGTGCGGAGGCCGGCGATGTCGTGATAATTGCCGGAAAAGGCCACGAGAATTATCAGATCATCGGCGGCGACAAGTTCCATTTCGACGACCGCGAGGTCGCCGCCGAGGCACTCGCACGCCGCAGCGAAACGGCCTAGCCCTGCCGTGATTCGCGTACAAAATTCACTAGAACTTCACGCTGCTCGAAGGAAAGCGAGTCGAACCGAACGCCGAACCCGATCTCAATTACGTGGTTCACGATCGTGCCCGTAAAGAGCACTTTCATTCCGTCGGCGAGCGGAAGGTAGATCTTGACGGGCGTTCCGTCCTCGACATCTCCGGAACTTAAGACAAAACAGCCTTCAAAGCTCACATCGCTAATGCTGCCTGATTCGCGGGTGCCTGAGACCTCGAATTCGGCCGGGATATCGATCGGATAACGGATCGTGCTTCTGCGGTCTTCGCCGCTGCGTCTTTCTTGCTTGGACATAGGCTTATTCAGCTTCCTCCTGCGTTTCGGCAGGGCGAAGCCGGGACAAGTAATAATACACCGGAAGGCCCAAAAGTATCAGCCCGATACCGGCAAATGAACGCGTTGGAGAATTCCACATCGTTGTCACTAGGAGCCAACCGGCGACCAAAAGGAATATTACGGGAACAATGGGATAGCCCCACGCCTTGTACGGACGCGGAAGGTCGGGGAACTTCCTGCGATAGACGAAGATCGATGATGTCACAGCGGCGTAAAAGATCCAGGAAGCGAAAATGACGTAATCGGTCAGCGTATCGAACGATCCGGAAAGCACGAGCACCATTCCGAGCAGCATCTGAAGGATCAGCGCACGGATCGGAACGCCCGTAATGCTCAGGCGGCCAAGCGGCCGGAACATCAAGCCGTCATTCGCCATTGCATACGGCACGCGAGAGCCGGAAAGTATTGAGGTATGCAGCGTCCCGAGCGACGAAAGCATCAGCCCGGTCGCAAACAACGCGACTGCGACTCCCGTTGCGAACTGCGTTGCATCGCCACCATAGAACATACTCACAACGACCTTCCCTACCGAAGAATTCTTTGAGATCGAGGCGATCGCCGTCGGGTCGAGGACGTAAAAATAGGCGAAGTTCGTGAATGTGTACAGCACCATGATCACAATGGTGCTGCCGATGATCGCGAGCGGAATGTTGCGATTCGGATCCTTGACCTCGCCGGCGACGAACGTCAGGTTGTTCCAGCCGTCGTATCCCCAAAGAGCGCCGATCATCGCGGCGGCAAATCCACCAATGAATGAGTACGACGGCGACCCGTATTTCACGGCCGCATCTACATCCTCACAGGTCCCGCCGCTGCCGATCATCGAGAAATGCGAAAGGTCGCCCGTCGCCCAAAGGAACGCGCCTCCTGCAACGAACAAGATCAATAGGATCTTTACACCTGTAAGCGCAGTGGCGATGCGTCCGCTGATCGCGACCGTCGCACAATTGAGCGTCGTAAAGATCAGGATGACCATCAACGCGACGACCTGCAAGATCGTCACGCCGAGCGAATATCCGAAAAGGTCGATGACAAAAAGCTGCGGTGAAAGCTGGTTGCCGAGAAAATCGTTCAGCCCGATGGCAAAGGCCGTAGCGGCCGCCGCCTGCGAGCCGGGCTTTGCGACGAACATCTGCATCCAGCCGAACAAAAAACTCGACAAGCGGCCGTAGGCATCCCGTAGAAAAACGTATTCGCCGCCCGCTGCGGGCTTCATCGCGGTCAGTTCTGCGTATGTCAGTGCACCCGCGAGCGAAAGCAGCCCCGCCGCGATCCAGGCGCCAAAACCCAACCGGGCGTCCCGACATTGCAGGTCATCGGACGGGCTTTCAAAAAGCGCCCGTGCCGATGACGTTGCCGATAATGATGGAGACCGCCGCCACGAGGCCGAGGCCGCGCACGAGCGTCATACCGTTTTTCGAACCAGATTCCATACGCGTTCCGATTTTTATCTAAGCGGGAGACCTTCGGATAATATTACGCGAAACACGCAAGATTAAAAACGAACCGCTGAATAATTTTGCGGCCATTGGATACCCTGCCCGAGTGTTGCTAAAATCCGAGGCGTGCCAGAGATCGGGATTTCGGCAGATGAATTGGCCTCGCGTCTGCTTGGGCTTTCGGGTTCGAGGCAAGTCTGCATCCTCGACAGCTGCGGCGTCGGCCATCTGGGCTCGCATCTACTGATCGCAGGGGTCGACCCCGTCGAAACGCAGGAATTCTCGCAAGATCCGCAGCATGCCCTAGAAGGTTTGGCGAACGCGACGGCGGGCGAACTTCCCTGTTTCTTTACGCTCTCGTACGCGCTCGGCCTTGCACTCGCAAATATCCCATCGCAGCACGCAGACCCTTCGGAACCCTTCGTTTTCCTCGCGACATACGAGAACCTGGTCGTTTACGACTACGCCTACGGCCGCGCGACGGTCGTCGGCCGGAACGCGGACGCACTCGCCCGCGAGATCTTGGGATCACAAGCCGCGGAACCGAAACCGAAAACCGGGCGATCAAGCCTCGTTTCGACGTCATTCTCTATGCGTGAGTATCTCGACGCTGTCGAGGCGGTTCGCGAAGAGATCCGTTCGGGAAACACTTACCAAGCGAATATCGTCCAGCGGTTCGAGGTCGAACTGGGCGGAATGGAACCGCAGGCCGTATTCCGGAGGCTGCGGCGAGATCATCCAGCACCATTTGCGGCATTTATTCAAAGGCAAGGTTCGACCGTCGTTTCGGCGTCGCCTGAACGATTCTTCCACATCGAAGGCCGCTCGATCGAAGCTTCGCCGATCAAGGGCACCGCACCGAGAACGGGCATCGAGGCGATCGACCGTGAGACTCGCATACGACTCGCCCAAAGCCGCAAAGACCTCGCCGAGAACACGATGATCGTCGATCTTCTCCGCAACGATCTCGGCCGCGTATGTGAATTTGGGAGCGTCGAGGTCGCAAAACTATGCGAGTTGGAGCAGCACCCGACTCTTTATCACCTTGTTTCGACGATAAAGGGCCGCCTTTTGGATGATGCAGGCCTTACCACCGTCATTAAGGCTCTCTTCCCCTGCGGCTCGATCACGGGCGCCCCGAAGATCAGCACGATGAAGATCATTGACCGCATCGAACAAGCCCCACGCGGGCTTGCGATGGGTGCGATCGGATATTGCATCCCGCCGGGATTCGAAACGGGCAATTCAGGACTCTCGGCAGGCGTTGATACGAATGTTGCAATAAGAACAATGGTTATCCGAAACGACATTGCCTCATTCTCGGCCGGTGGGGGCATCGTAAACGACTCGGAACCCGCTCTTGAGTACCAAGAGATGCTTTTGAAGGCCAAAGCCCTTCTAGCCGCCTTAGAACTCGATCACGAGCATATTTTGTGAACACAACGCACCGACAACGTGCTAATATCTAGGCAGAGCCTTCCGCAAGATGCGGGCTCTCACGCTCTCCCAAAGTCACAAGATGGCGAATTACTACGAGGTTCTGCGGGTCGCGCAGGATGCGACGGGTGCCGAGATCAAATCGGCCTATCGCCGCTTGGCGCGAAAACTCCATCCGGACAAGAACAACGGAGCGGAAGATACCGCACGCCGATTCGCGGAGATCGCTGAGGCCTACGAGATCCTCGGAAATCCAAAACAGCGTGCGCAGTATGACCGCCGCATCCTCGACGCCCAGTTCCGCGGCAACGGCCATTCCGTATTCACATCAACGAACAAGCACGCGAACCGCTGGCGGCAAATGGTCTATGAGCGTCGATACAACGACATTCTGAACCGAATGATCGCCGAGGAACGCCGCGAAGCCCTCGCGTTCCAGAAGGTCGTCTATCCGCTCTCGGCCTTTCTTGTTTCGACGGTCATCGCGGCGGCCGCACGCCCGCACATATTTGCAAGTTCCGAGATCCTCGGAAAGATCCTGATCGTCACGCTCTTTGCCATCGGCGTAATCCACCTGGTCGGAAGGGTTCGCGACGGGTTTGTCCGTTATACGTCATACGACGACAATATTCACGATTCGATCCTCGACGACCGTGATCGAAAAACGCCCGTCCGCTCGCGATATGCGGTCGCGGCGGCACTCTTGGGATCGATAGTCGCGGCATTTCTCGTCGGTTGGCTTGCGGGCATCTTCCTGACCTTCCCGGCCGACCTTGCCCCGCAGGCCTTTGGCCGCGAGCTCAGCCCGGAATTCATCTTTTATCCGCCGATAATTACGTTCTTTGTTGACCTGATGCACTCGCTCGCCGCAAGGGTCGAACGACGGGCGGCGGATGTTGACAATACGGGCCTCTTTCGCTAGAATTTGGAGTTTGTCTAAAAAGGCAATACTTAAATTTAAGCATGGCGAATCATAAATCTGCAGAAAAACGCGTCCGTCAGACCACAAAACGCAACGCGATCAACCGTAGCAACCGCAGCAAGCTTCGTACGTCGATCAAGAAGCTCCGTGCGGCCGTAGGCGCCGGCGACAAGGCCGGTGCGGTCGAACTTCTGAACCCGACCGTCTCGCTTATCGACAAGGCGGTAAATAAAGGGATCATCCACAAGAATACCGCGGCCCGCTACAAATCGCGTCTCACGAAGCACACGAACGGCCTGAGCTAAGCTCGGAGTTCGACCTGTTTTTGGCTCTCTAAAGGCCTTAGCTTCCGATCGGATCTCGCCGATTCTGGGGCTAAGGCCGAAGTATTTTTGCCCGACCTTACCGCTCCGATCCCTGCCGCACGCACACTCGATATTGCTACAATCAGGAGAACGCATCCTCGATGTGCCGTTCTCTCTGCGATGAAACTCGTTCTCGACACGCCGATCATTGAACTTTACCGATACGGGATCACGAACCTTTCCGCCGGGATGGCGCGCAAGCTCGCCGTTGCTCTCGCCGCTTCGTCAGATCGGGCCGTTGTTGAGGAAGTGACGGTCGAGGATCTTCTGAATTATCTTCCCGCAAGATACGAGGACCGCTCGAACTTCCTCTCGCTCGACAAGATACAGGCCGGAGACGAGGCCGCTGCGGAGCTCTTCGTCCGAACAACGGCGGGCGTGCAGGTCGGCAAGTTTCGCGACCGAAAAAAGCCGCCACTTTACCTTTTTGAGATCACGGCGGGCGACCGCGAACGCATTCAGCGGCCTGTGACGGTCAAGTGGTTCATTTCGGGCAAAGGAGCGAATGAGATCGTCCATTGGTACTCGGAGAAATTCAGGCGGGGAACGCGATTCGTCGCATTCGGCCTTTGGGAGGCCGACCGCCGCGGCCAGATCACGCTAAAGGTCGGAAAACCCGACGAGCTCGAGATACTGCCGCCGATCGACGACGGCCTTTTCATTCCTGCCACCATTGCCGAGGACACGCCTGAAGAGGATATTCTCGATCCGGCTCTCATCAGCGTGCACACGGGCCGCGTGCCCGTATATCGCAAGCTTGGGAACTTCTCGACAAAGAAACTGCGGGAGATCTTCCGTTCGGTCCTCGACCGCCTTGACGAGGTGAACGACGACCTGCCCGCCGAGATGCTCGCCCGATGCGGCCTTCTCGGACTGCGGCAGGCTTATGAAGAGATACATTTTCCGCCGGATGGCGCCGTAATGCCGGACTACGAAATGAGCCGCAGCCCGGCACACCGGCGCTTGATCTTTGATGAATTCTTCTGGCTTGCGTTCGCGATGCGAATTTTGAAAGGCAAACGTGAGCACGAGCCGAAGGGCGCGGTCATCGAAGTTTCGGAAGAAGGCAAAAAACGCCTCGCTTCCCTTTTGCCCTTCGAACTCACCAGCGCGCAAAAGAAGGTTGTCCGTGAGATCTTCGCCGACCTGAAGGGCGGGCGGCCGATGAACCGACTGATCCAAGGCGATGTCGGCAGCGGTAAGACGATCGTCGCGTTCCTTGCGATCATGGCCGCAATGGAGAATGGCTATCAGGCCGCGCTCATGGCACCGACCGAGATCCTAGCCGAGCAGCATTTCCGCAACGCACGCCGCATCTTCGCCGAGACGGGCTACTGCGTCGAGCTTCTGACCGGCGGCCTGAAGGCGGCGGAACGGCGCCGCGTCCGCGAGGCCGTGAGAAATGGCGAAGCGAATCTCGTGATTGGAACGCACGCTGTGATCCAGGAAGGTGTTGAGTTCGACCTGCTCGGCCTTGCGGTGATAGACGAGCAGCATCGCTTCGGCGTTATGCAGCGTGCCCGGCTAAAAGAGCTCGGAGTAAACCCCGACGTTCTCGTGATGACCGCTACGCCGATCCCGCGTTCGCTCGCGATGACCGTCTATGGCGACCTTGACGTCTCCGTGATCGACGAACTTCCGCCGGGGCGAACGCCGATCAAGACCGTAGTTTGCGGCGAAGATCAGCGTGCGGGCGTTTATCGCGGCATCGAACGCGAGGTCAGACTGGGGCGGCAGGCGTACGTTGTTTACCCGCTTGTAAAAGAAAGCGAGAAGCTTGACCTGAAGGCGGCGACCGCAATGCACGAGGACCTCTCGACGCGCATTTTTCCACAATTTCGGATCGGACTGCTCCACGGAAAGATGAAGCCCGACGAAAAGGACGCTGTTATGACGGCCTTTTCGGCAGGCGAGATCGACGTTCTCGTCTCGACTACCGTTATCGAGGTCGGGATCGATGTCCCGAACGCTTCGCTGATGGTGATCGAGCACGCAGAACGCTTCGGCCTCTCGCAGCTTCATCAGCTTCGCGGCCGCGTTGGCCGCGGTGCCGAGCAGAGTTTTTGTGTGCTGTTGACCGGCGACAAGAAGACGGCCGTCGCTCGCGAGCGGCTCGGAATTATGGAGCGAAGTTCGGATGGATTCGAGATCGCGGAAAAAGACCTTGAGATACGCGGCCAAGGCGAGCTTCTAGGAACGCGCCAATCGGGCCTCCAATCGTTCAAGATCGCAAATATTGTCCGCGACCTCGATATCCTGTCGGCCGCACGCAACGAGGTCGAAATCCTTCTAGGCCCGAAGGCGTCGTCTGCCGAAACTAAACTCCTGAAGAAGGCCGCCGAGCGGCGTAAGGCCTTTGAACTTGGGAAGGTTGGCTGATCTTCTCTGAGGCTTTGTCGCAGGCCTCGGCCATTTCGTAAACTAAAGCCTCGAAAAATGAGGATCATTTCCGGACAATACGGCGGACGCCTGCTCAAAAGCCCTCCCGATCATCGGACGCGGCCGACTTCCGGCCGACTTCGCGAAACGCTCTTCAACATCCTTGCACCGCGGATCGAGGGTACGCGTTTTCTCGACCTTTGTGCAGGTTCGGGCGCGATCGGCATCGAAGCTCTCTCGCGCGGCGCCGATTTCGTGACCTTCGTTGATCGCTCAAAAAAAGCGTGTGCACTGATCGAGGAGAATCTTGACAAGCTGGGCGTTCCCGAGGATGAGACCGATGTACAGAACGCCGAGGCCGAGACATTCGTCGGCCGCCCCTCTGAAGCGTCGTGGGACATCGCGTTCTACGACCCGCCGTATGAAGCGAACTATTCCGTCGTGATCCACGAATTCGGTGATAAGGGGAACCTGCTCGCCGAGGACGGCATACTTATCGTCGAGCACCTAGCTCGAAAACCGATGCCGGATATCGAGGGCTCGCTTCGGCGCTGGCGCCTGCTCAAACAGGGCGACACCCATCTGAGTTTTTACGAAAAGGCCTGACAGTCTATGAAGATCGCTGTATGGCTTTTGCTCGCTCTGATCTGGAGCTCGACCTGGATATTCATCAAGATCGGGCTCAAGGATCTGCCGCCATTTACGTTCGTTTCGCTGCGTTTTATTCTCGCGGCGGCCGTTATCGCACCGTTCATCCTGTTTCGAAAAGGCGGTGGGCTCCCGAACAGCAAAGCGGAGTGGCGCCTGCTCGCACTTACGGGAGTACTTCAGTTTTCGCTGAACTATTCGAGCGTCTTCTGGGCCGAGCAGTACATCACCTCGGGCCTTGCTGCGGTTCTGCAGGCGATGATCGTCGTCTTTGGGCTCGTGCTCGCCTGGATCTTCCTGCCGTCCGAGCGGATAACGGCACAGAAGATCGTCGCCGTAGCATTGGGCGTTGTCGGCGTTGCGGTCATCTTTGTTGACCAATTGGCCGTCCACGATGAAATGGCCTTCGCGGGCTGCGTTGCGATCGTCCTCGGCGCCTATGCGGCGGCGCAGTCGTCCATACTCGTCAAAGCGAAGGCCTCGGAGATCCGGCCCGAGGTCATCCTTTTCTGGCAGATGCTCTTCGGCCTTCCGCCGATGATAGTTTACAGCCTCGTTTTCGAGGGCGATCCGTTCGCACATAACTGGACGGCGTTTGCCGTCGGCAGTATTTTCTATCTTGGGCTAATCGGAACCGTGCTTGCGTTTTACAGCTACTATTGGCTTCTGAATAGGATAGAATCTACAAATGCGATGATGATACCGCTCGTTACGCCGCTGCTTGCGGTCCTGATCGGCTGGATCGTCCTTGGCGAGACGCTTCCGCCTCAAACAGGGGTCGGCGGCACACTTATCATCGCAAGCGTCGCACTTCTGGTCTTCCGAAAGCGAAGGCCGATAGCTGCTCCGAATGCATCCGAATAACTAAACAGCCAACGTCAGATGAGACTGAAATTCACAACAGCAGGAGAATCGCACGGCAAAGCCTCGTCACCATTGTCGAAGGAATGCCGAGCGGAGTTGCGATCCTAAAACCTTCGATCGACCACGAATTATGGAGGCGGCAGCAAGGTTATGGCCGCGGAGGACGGATGAAGATCGAGACCGACACCGTCGAGATCGTCTCCGGCGTACGTCACGGAAAGAGCCTAGGCTCACCCATTACCCTGATTATCGAGAACGACGACTTTGTGCATTGGAGCCAGATAATGTCGTCAGAGGCCGAGCCTGAACTCCCGAAGAACACGCGCGTCGTAAAACGCCCTCGTCCCGGGCACGCGGACCTTGCCGGCGGGCAGAAATTCGCTACGCGCGACCTTCGCGACATCCTTGAGCGGGCCTCAGCACGTGAGACCGCGGCCCGTGTCGCTGCGGGAGCGGTCGCAAAGCAGCTCCTCTCGGAATTCGGTATCGAGATAAAAAGCCACGTCATCAAGCTCGGACACGTGCAGGCCGTCCCGCTTTCCCGGAAATGGGAAGAGATCGCGCAACTCCCGATGGATTCACCCCTGAACTGTACCGACGAGATCGCGCAGGAGGAAATGATCCGGCTGATCGACGAGACCCGCGAGGCGGGCGACACGCTTGGCGGCATATTCGAGGTCGTCATCCGAGGCCTGCCCGTCGGGCTCGGAAGCCATACTTCGTGGGAAGATAAGCTAGACGGACGTATTGCCCGGGCAATTATGTCCATCCACGCGATCAAGGCGGTCGAGATCGGTTCCGGCGTTGCGAATGCAGGAAAGCCGGGCTCTGAGGTTCACGACGAGATCGCGTTTGACGGCGAAAATTTCACTCGGCTTTCGAACAACGCGGGCGGCCTCGAAGGCGGCATCACGAACGGCGAGGAACTGCGTGTGCGTGGGTATATGAAGCCGATCTCAACGCTCAAGAAGGCTCTACGGTCCGTCGATATCGACACGAAAGAGGAACAGGCCGCGGCATTTGAGCGTTCCGATATCACGGCGGTACCTGCCGCAGGCGTGATCGGCGAGGCAATGATGGCCATCGTAGTTGCAGACGCGATGCGCGAGAAGTTCGGCGGCGATTCGCTTGACGAGATGCGTCGGAACTACGACTCGTATCTTGAGGCGATAAAGGCCTACTAAGCGGCTACTTCCCGATATCTCTTCGGAACTGCATTCCGGGCCAGGAGATCTTCGAGACGGCCTCGTATGCGGTCGCAAGCGCCGCTGAAACGTCCGCACCTGCCGCGGTTACGCCAAGGACGCGCCCGCCCGAAGTTATAAAATTCCCGGCCTGATCCCGTGCCGTTCCCGCGTGAAAGATCGCAACGTTCGGGATGGCGGCGGCTTCCTGCAGGCCGTTTATGACGTCGCCCGTGCGAGGTTTTCCCGGATAACCTTCGGACGCGAGAATGACACAGCCGGAACTTCCCTTAGTCCACTTTATCTCCATATCGGCAAGGCGGCCGGCAAGGATCGCTTCGCAAATATCTACAAGGTCGGTTTCCAGCCGCACAAGGATCGCCTGCGTTTCGGGGTCGCCAAAACGTACATTGTATTCAAGCACCATCGGGCCATTGGCCGTAAGCATGAGTCCAAAAAAGAGAACGCCGCGAAAGTTGATATCCTCGCGCCGGCATGCGTGGAGCGTCGGCTTTACGATCCGCTCGACAATATCGGAAAGCTCTGCCGGCGAAAGCAAGGCATCGTCCGAGACCGTTCCCATACCGCCCGTATTCGGCCCCGAGTCGCCTTCGCCGATCCGCTTGTGATCGCGAACAGCCGGCATCAACGCAAAATTCTCGCCGTCGGCGAAAACAAGAAGCGAGACTTCCCGTCCGGTGAGAAATTCTTCGAGAACTATCTTGTCCGTCGCGGCCGAACCCGCGATCGAAGCGAGGCCGGTAATTGCCGCCTTTGCGTCGGCACGGTCTTTTGCAACGATGACGCCCTTGCCCGCGGCGAGGCCGTCCGCCTTTACGACAACGCTCGAATCGACGCCGCCGAAATCGCCGCTTTCGAGCTCTAGGATCGCGAAATCCGCAGAATGTGAGACCGTAAATTTTGCCGTCGGAATACCGTGCCTCGCCATAAAGCCCTTAGCAAAGGCCTTGCTAGATTCGAGCTGAGCACCGTTTGCTCGCGGGCCGATGATCGGCAATCCGCGACGCTCGAATTCATCGACGATCCCGAGTGCAAGCGGTGTCTCGCCGCCAACGAACGTTAGCCCGATCGCGTTCGCCGCCGCGAAATCGGCGAGAGCAGGGACGTTATCTGCCGCAATATTTACACAATTCGCTATGGCCGCAATTCCGGCATTGCCAGGCGCACAGTATAGATTCTCGGCTTTAGGCGAACGCCGGAACGCCGTACAT
The DNA here is from genome assembly GCA_001567505.1 of Acidobacteria bacterium OLB17. Classification (GTDB taxonomy): domain Bacteria; phylum Acidobacteriota; class Blastocatellia; order Pyrinomonadales; family Pyrinomonadaceae; genus OLB17. Next base: position 23,882 of record LLEU01000045.1, read on the forward strand.
ATTGCGTGTTCTCGCCCGCCCGACCCAACAACTAGGATATTCATAGAGACTCTCGAGAAAATGCCCGCGATGATCGCCTTGACAGGCATTTATTGTAAATTGTAACGTCAATTAACATCCTACACCGTAAGCTCCGATAGCGTCGAACTTGCCGCTTAACTCCCCCGGACGCTAGGGTGTGGCCGTTGTGTTTCGGGCCACATACTCAAGGCGAGGTACGGGTGACTTAGAGACCAAATAAAAAGATGCCAACGGATCCTCACAACCTGAAGAACGAAGGCGGTTCTGTGGGCGATAGCACCACTGGCACCGCGGATATGCCCATTGTTTGCATTGACTGCGGCCGGGAATTCATATGGACCTCGGGCGAGCGGCTCTTTTTCAGTCAAAAAGGCCTCACAAATCCGCCGAAAAGGTGCAAATCCTGCAAAAAGGCAAAGAACGACCGTGTGGAAGCTGCACTAGCCGCATCGAGCGGGCTTCGTAAGAAGGTGACTGTCCGGGTACAATGCGCAACTTGTGGAATCGAGACCACAGTACCTTTCTATCCCTCACAAGGCGTCCGGTGCTCTGCCGCGACTGCTTCAAGCGATGAAACTCTAAGAGCCGGATCACGCAGTAAATTACGCCTAGTCCTGATCTCTCAGGCCGATATGCCAAGGCCCCGATCTACCGAATTGTCGTAGTGGATCTTAACTGGAAATGAGTAGGGCGGCGTCTCCCACAGCGCCGCCCTGGTGCCACAAGTCCTCACTTCTTGTGACAAATGTTCACCGGGGTGGTGAACAAAAACGATTATCCACACTGATAATCAAAATGCAACCCCTTGGCCTCCATAAAAATGAAAAGATTTGTAAATTCCTTAACAAATAGCTATCTAATAGCTATCTAAATACCGAGATCGCCCCGGGCAGCATCCCAAATTCTCCCGAAGGCACCTGCACGAAGATCGAATATGAGCCCGCGGGAGCCTTCGGATCGACGTAAACCTGGAATCGGACTGCCGAAATGTCATCAGAATATGCGAGATCGGTAAGCGAGGAGGCATCGACGCGGACGAACGGCGACGATGTATAGACCGTAAGCTGGGTCGAATCAAGGCCGCGGCCGCCGATCGTGACCAAACTAGATGAACCCGGCATAAGTTTTACGCCCGAAGTTGATAGAAGGCCGTCGGCTCCGACGTACGCAAGCTCGAACGGGATCAGGGATGCCACAGGCTTCGCTTCAAAACGCGAAATAACGCCAGTTTCGACCGTTAGGGTGCCCAAGTCCTCCGCAAGCGATCCAACGCCTTCACGAGCCAGCAAAACGGCGTACGTGCCGTCCGAAAGGCCTGCAAAGCTGAATTCTCCACCGTCTTCGACGCGGCTTCCGGCGGCGATCTCGCCGTTCTTGTCCTCGAGCAGGATCATGCTTCCCGAGATCGAACCGTTTCCCACGAGCAGTTTCCCTCTGACCCGGCCGCAGCAAAGTTCGACGCCTGCGGGTGCTCCATAGAGAGAACGGATGGAGGAGATATCTTCGGCGGAGAGTGCCTTTCGAGGTGCGAAACCAGGCCCGATTCCCGAATTCACATCAACGTTCCCGTGCATTACGGAACCCATTATTTGTGAGTGCCTCAATCCCAGAAGGTGCCCGATCTCGTGCGTCAAAACACCTTCCAGGTCGTAGCTTGCGTAGGAACCGTCGGTCGAGAACATCGCATACGGATTCAAAACGATGTCGGCCTCGGTAACAAAACCTTTGCGGTCGGTAAAGACCCGTGTTTTCGCCGATACGCTCGTGTCTCCCGGAGAGAAAAGGGCGAGATTCTCGCTTGTAGGAGCGATGGTAATGAGACTTTCGCCATCGCCTCGGGATGCCGGACTGGCGTCGCGGCGGTTCGAACTCGTTTCCGTGATCTGTACGTTGGCAACGGCTTCCCAACGGGAAATTGCCCGGCGCAAGGCACCTTCGACATCCGTTCCCGGCTTAAAATTCGACGAACTTACGAAAAGCGAACGCGAGACCGCGATCTTGATACGGTCCGATCTCCATCTTGAGGCCGATGCCTAGCGGCGGCCTCTGCTTCAAAGTCGGAAGCAAAGGAGTTCGCAGCGGCTGCAAAAACCAGCAGCACGGCCAAAGATCGGACGATATTTCTCATTTACGGTGTGTCTTTATGCACTGAACCGTCGGCATTCACATGTTCGAGGTCAGCGAACGCGACGGTAAGCAATAGCCAAACTAAGCTGAGTGTTGCGAGGACATAGAGGATCGAGATCTGTTCGAAAACGATCAAAACGGTCACGATGATCGCAACGAGCGCAAGCCAGAAGAACGCGATCGTTCGTTTGCCAAAACGTCTTTTTGTTGCAGTTTCCATAGAAAGACTTAGATTATAGGCGGTTTGGAGGCGAAACGCCAAGCAAAAATGCGGCCGGGATCAATCAAGAATGACAAGCGGGAGCGTCGCGTGTTTGTCGCGAGCAGGCCCGGCGATCTCCGGCGGATATCGACGCGCGCTGCCACCCTTGGTCATAACCTCCACAATATCAAGAGGTTGCAGCTCCGGATCTTTTTCGATCCCGGCCGCGATCTTCTTCAGGTCAGCGTTGATCCGCGTTGAGCCGTCCTTTGTTCGGCGATAAATGACGATATGCCGTTCGTCGCCGTCCTTGGCTACGCCGCCAGCCATTGCGATGAGCCGCGAAAGCGATATTTGCTCCTTTGAAGGTATCGGCCGCGGGCTCCGCACGCCGCCGATCGCGTAGATCGGCGGAGACTTTTCTACCACGACAAGGTCGCCGGGCGAGATGAGCGGGTCAGCCTCTTTGCTACCGTTGACGAGGTCCGAGATCTTTATCTCGAAGCGTCCGTTTGTCTCCTTCTCGGTCGAGGCCGGGCAGCTTGGCCCATCCGGGCGAAAAATGCTTATCGTGCCCCCGGCGCTGTCCGTGATGCCGCCCGAGCGTGCGATCAACTCCCGAAGCTCGCCGGCCGCTTGATCTGGTAGCGATGCGGCGAACGGACCGCGCCGTCGAGGATCGCGGGCATCCGTTTCGACCGATCTACAATGAAGACCTTGACCTTCGGGTCGCGCAGCGTCGCAGCAAGCGATCTTGCGGCATCAGCGGCGATCTCGGCAGGCATCCGGCACCTTGCTTTTACGGGCTCGCCGAACTCGTTAAAGCCGTCGAGGAAGCCTTCTGGCGTTAGGCCGCCGCGCCAGTCGTGTTCAAAACTGCCTTCGACATCGACCTCAACGATGTCGCCCGAATGAATGGCGTCAAAGCGGTCAGGCACCGCCTGAGCGGAGATCACGCCCGGAAAACCGATCGAAAGAAGAAAGACTACGGCTGCGGCCGGAAAGAAGACGCGGCTCACTTTTCGCGAGCGTCTTGCTCGCGGGCCTTCTTTCGCGAGGATGGACTGTTCGTGACAGTTCCGGGAACCGCAAAACCCTTGAATTCCCAATTGCAGCTGTCGCATAACAGGTAATAACGAAAGAATAGCTTTGAGAGCAATGTCGTGTGGCGGTAACCTCGCCGGACGCGTTTACTGCTGCATCGGGGACAACGTTGAGAGACCATGCAGAATTCTTGATACCTATAGATCCAAAATATTATCTTCGCGGCGTGCAAGCCGTTCGAGGCTGCGGTTGATCTTCTCCAACGCGGCCTCGCGGTCAGGGCCTGCCATCCGGTTCATAGTTAAAAAGGATAGCGCATCTTGGTAAATATGCCTTGCCGCCTCGACGTCACCTCGCCCTTCGGCCCGTTCTGCGCTTTCGATCCGCCCGGCGACCTCGATCGAGATAAGGACCTCATCGAGAAGTTCACGGGACTCGACCAGTGCCCGCTCGGAAGGATAGAACGCAAGGGCGGACTCGAGTACGTCGATGGCTCCCTGAGCGGCGGCAAGGCGTGCGGCATGATCCCGCTGCGAATTCGCCTCAAGCGCAAGAGCCCGCGAACGGATCGACGCCCATTGAAGCAAGTGATACCTGTGAAACTCGGCGATCGAGTTCCGACTCGACTTGAAGGCCGCCAAACGGGGAGATCCGGGGCCGATCGTTTCGAATTCCCGCTCGATCAAAGCAAGATACTCGCTGCACATCTCAAAAACCTCGCGGTGGCCATCCGCAAATCTCGCAAGCGTGACGGCCGCGTCGGATTTTCGCTTGATCGCCCGCAGAAGCTCGGCGTTCTGTTCGAGGCTCAGCTTTTCGTCCCGTGGAGAGCGTCCCGAACTCTTCAAATTCAGGCCCCTCAGGCTTTGCTCGAACCGCCTTTCTGCAGCAAGAAGCCGGTTCCGCGCCCGCCGAAGAATGATCTCCCGAACGAAGACCGCAGCGAGCAACACGAAGCTTGCGACGATGCCGGCCGTGATATACGGCGTCCGCTCGCCCCCATCATAAAGGATCCCCCAAAGTAAAAAGAAAGTGCAGAGGGCGATCGCAAGCGCAAGGACGTAGTAATTTGCCGCCGGCAGCCAAAATGGCAAACGGCCGCGGCGATGTCTTGTGTGCTGCATTCGCGCTCGTTCGGCTCTGCGATCCATCCTGTCGATCAAACCCGTTCCGGGCCCACTAAATGTATTTGTTTGTGAAGCGAAAGCTCCTTACCGCCGAATATTAACAAACTTCGATCGAAAATCCATAGAAGATCCTGTTCAGGACTACATTCTCTTGCCCTCTCTCTGCTAAACTCTGCCGATAGCTGTGACGAAGAAGCGAAAACAAAAGTGCGACCAAATGCCTGTATTCGACTCGATACGGAAACCGACCGCCCCGCCTGCCCGGCGTTTTGGTGAAGACGCGCCTGCGGGGGTTCGCCATCCCGCACTTCGAAAGCAGAAACACAAGAAGAGCGAAGAGGTTCGAGACGAAGAATGAGCTGGTTCAGTCGGTGGCGAAAAAAACCGAAGCGCTCAATGGGCGCGGCTGTGTGGGCTCGTCCCGAGATGAACGTCACGTTCCGCGCCGAAATTATGCCCGGCCGGACACGCGAAGAGCGGACCTTCAAGATCTCGGCCGTTTTTCCGAATGGCCGCGTAACTCTTTATAACTTTAAGGGGGAACACCGCGAAGGCGCCTTCGAACCGATCAATTTCCTTCGAGAAAAAGCAAAAGGGAGTTCAAACGCAAACAGTTCGTCCAATGGGGAAGACCCGGACGTTAGGTAACCCTAGAGCCTCAACCTCCGTTAGCACCTGCTCACGGAACATCGGCTTGATATTGACAAGGTACGCAGGGACATCATTCCTATTCAGCTTTTCGAGCTCGGCCTTTAATCCGCTCGGTGTCAGATGCCTTGCAGCATCGGCAAGACCGCTCATACTGTTCGGAAACGCACATTCGACAAGCACCGCCCGAAGATCCCGGGCCTCAGAGGCTGCTTTCCAGATGTCGAATGTGCCCGCCGTGTCGCCTGTCAGAACGATAGAGCCCGTCTCGTCAGAAATGATAAACCCCGCACTCGGCTCGTTGTGATTCACTTCGGCCGCCAATATCGACAGGTCCGCGAGTGTGAATTCCCTTCCGAATTCGTACTCTCGAAACTCGAGCACGCTCCCGTATTCGTTAGCGATCTCTTCAAAATTCGGGTAGATGACGTCGTTAAAGATGTGCGTCCGAAGGGCGTCGATCATCGCCTGAGTTGCGTGCACTCGAACGGGCGAACGAAGCGTCGAAAAGAGATCGTCAACAAAGAGCGGCAACCCGGCAATATGGTCGAGATGCGTATGCGAAAGAACGATATCGCGCACTTTTTCGCGGTCGGCACCGACAGCCATTGCCAGGCTACCGGCGTCGAAAGCAACGACTCCATTGACAATAAAACAGGCAGTGTGCTGCCGTTCGGAGGCTTCTCCGTCGTCGTCAAATGAAGTTTTAAGAAGCTTTATGTCCATCGTCCCTCAACGGGCGCACGTTTCTGCTCGCCCGCCGTCGATCGCGTATGTCGCGCCGGTGATCCAGCCCGCTTTGTCGGATGCAAGGAAATAGACGAGGTCTGCGATCTCCGCGGCCTCGCCCGCACGTCCCAAAGGATGCGTTTCTTTTGTGCGCTCGAGAAATTTCTCGTAGGCTGCCTCATCCATTCCGCCGCGTTTGTGAAGGTTTGTCACAACAACGCCAGGATTCACGGCATTGACCCGAATGCCTTTCGGGGCGAGATCGAGGGCAGCACAACGGGTCAACTGATCGACCGCGGCCTTCGAGACGCAATAGGCAAGCACGCCCGGGAATGCCCGCGTTCCTGTAACGCTCGAGACGTTCACGATAGAGCCTTTAGTGGTTTCAAGGTACGGAATGCACTTCTGCATTAGGCAAAAGACCGACCGCACGTTGATATTCATTTGCTTGTCCCAATCATCAAGTGTGCAATCTTCGATCCCGCCGCCGCGCAAGACGCCCGCAGCGTTCACAAGTGTGTCAATTTGACCGAATGAGTCGGCGGTTTCGCTCACAATGCGGTCTAATTGCGACACTTCGAGAACGTCGGCCAAGTGCGGGCGAAGGCTTCCCACTGCGTCCTTTAATTCGTCGCGGAGTGAATAAAGTTCTTTCTCGCTCCGGCCGACCCCGACCACGGTGGCTCCATTCTCGGCAAAAAGCTTGGCCACAGCTCGGCCAATACCGCTGCTTGCGCCCGTAACGATCGCGACTTTGTTCTTCATAGCAAATACTGAACGGATGGTTGTCGCTAGAATAACAGCCCGGATTGGAGTTACAAAAGCGAAAGGACGCCGCTAAACTAACGGCGTCCTCAAATAGACGGTATAAGTCGGTATTATTGCGGTATTTCTACGGCCGGCTCGGCTGTGGCGTTGCCGGGAAGAGCTGCTCGATGGCAGCCTTTGTTTCCTCACTCTTTCGAGTACGAAAATCGGCGACCCAATCCGAAACGGTCGAGACCATATCTCGCGCCGCAACTCGCGCCGGCTTCCCGGGCCGCTTGGCCTTCTTGGCCGCGACTTCAGCCCGCTTTACTACTTTGATCTTCGCATTCGAGTTCATCAGCAAATTCCTCCTTGAAAAAGATTCTTATCCACGTCCGGGATCTTGATCTCCGGACCAATGTTACGCAATTCCAATGCCACAAGTATGACGCACTAACCTGACAATTTTGCGAACCGTGTGTGTTTACAACCTTTAGAATGTAGAAACAGACCGAAAAGTTGTCTTTTTTTCTACATTTTTATGAACGTTTTCTCGCTATAAATAGTTCCGAAAATGTGAATGCAGCATCAAATATCGCAACCAAACCTGAGAAAACTCGCATCCTGAATCTTCCTTTCAGCCTCAAAGACGCTTATCCTATATGGGCTGGAGAATGGACCTTTTCGACGTTGCGATCATCTACCTTGCCTGCGGTGCCCCGTTCGCCGTCCAGTACTCGTTTCGCGTAAAGGACGTCGGCAAGGTCGAGAAGGCCGCAAAGAGTATGCTTGCGGGCCTTGGATGGCCGTTGATCGCAGCCGGCTTTGCCGTAGAGGCTGTTCGGCAGTTCCGCAAACCCGCACCTGCACTCAACGAAACCAAACGCCTTGTTGACGAGATCCGCAGTTCGCTCGAAGAGGCCGTCGATCTTGCCGGCAGACCGGATGCCGCGTTCGAATTCCGCCGTACCGTTCTTCGTTGGGCGGAACTGGCCGTCGCGGTCCGACAGCCAACCGAAGCTCCGGCCGTCGCCGGCATTTGGGAGATCAACGGCCACGATACGCCCGACGTTGCCGCCAGCGCGTATAGTCACCGCGAAAAACGCCTGATCGAAAGGCACTTTGACGCCGCCCGCCGCGACATCATCGGTTTGGCCGATTCGCTGCGAGATAATCTTGAATTTCGTACCCGCGTGATCGAGGCCGCACGAACGCTTGGCGATGAGGTTTCGGTCGATGCTCTCACGGAAAAGGACGATGCCGCATCCACCCGATCGGCATCCGCACCAGCTTGAAGATGCTCATCCTGTTCCATCTCTGTGCCGTATTCCTGCTCGTCGGGCTGGGCTTCTACGTTTTTGCCGCCGACCCGCGGCGGCGTGCACATCAGGCGTTTGCGGCCTTCATCTCGTTCCTTGCTCTCTGGACGATCAAGGACCTTATCTTTTGGGACTTCTACCCGATCGACGCGGCAGCAGGAGCGTGGGCAGCGGCAAGCTTCATCATCGCATTGTTGATGAATTTCGTGCTCGTGGCATTTGCCTGGGTCTTTCCCGAGAATTCCCGGACGCCGAGGCGAAAAGCGGCGATCCTCTTTGCGCCGGCCCTGATCTTCATACCATCGGCCGCATTTGGCCTTTTGTGGGAGAATGCCGGGTTTACCGACGGCAGCTTTTCCATAAAGCTAACGCCGCTTGCGTATGCGTTTGTGACATACGTCTATTTCCTTTTCTTTTATGGCTCCGTCCTTCTCTTCAACAAATACAGGAAGTATCGCGGGACAGAAAGCGGCTCACAGCTTGGTGCCGTTCTGCTTGCGCTTGGAATTACCGGAGCACTTAAGACGCTCGCAAATATCGTATTTCCTCTATTCGGGAACTATGATCTCATTCCCCTGAGCTCGATCTTTGTACTGCCCGGTGTACTGATATATGCGTACGCGATCTTCAATTTCCGGCTCTTCTCGCTGACTTCGGCGCTTACGCAGTTCCGCCTTTTCCCGGTCGCCTATAAGGTCGCGATCTGCATCGCGGCCGTTGCGGTCTCGAGTTTCCTGATCTTTCAGATACCGATAGTCTGGTGGGCGTTCCACAACGGAATGGATGCCGAAGCTTGGCGTCGATACCTCGTTTTCAGCGTCATCTCGGCCCTTGTGCCGAACTTGCTGCTCGTCCTACTTGTGCTGCGGACGGTCTCGCGGCCGATCCGGAGGATAACGCTTGCTGCTGTTTCCGTCGCAAAAGGCACATACGGAACTGAGGTCGATCTACGGAAGACGAACGACGAGATCGGGCTGCTCGCAGATTCTTTCAACAGGATGAGCCGGAAGATGGCCGAGGATCTCGAGGAGCTTAGCCTCCTGAACGAACGGATGCTCCGGACCGAGAAACTCACGGCAATGGGAACGCTCGCGGCCGGTGTCGCACGCGAGGTAAGCGAACCGCTCGAGGTCATCTCGGCGAGGATCGAGAGGATGCGTCGCGAGGAAGGCCATTCCACCGCGACCCGTGAGGACCTTAATTTAATTGCCGCCCAAGTTGCCCTCGTATCTCAGATCATCTCGGATATGCGGAATTTCGGCCGCGTTGGCCCACGATCTTCCGCGAAAGTGTCGATCAACGATGTCGTCCTCTCAGCGGTGCGTCTTGCTCGCATCGAGGATGACGAGGTTGAGCTGGCGGTCGATCTCGATCCGATCGGCCCGCTGGTTATCGGCGATGACGGCCAGCTTGTCCAATTAGTCCTTAACTTGCTGCTGCACACTCAAAAAGGTATTGATCGGAAGACCGGCGTGATCTCGGTCGCCACGGCCTCAAAGGACGACAATGTCGAGATCGAGATCGTCCAGAGCGGAAGCCTTTTCCCCGACCGGGATGCCGTCAAACCGGAGCGTGCCAACCTCGATCTTTGGATCAGCCATAAGCTCGCATCCCTTCACCACGGCACACTTACGGCCATCACCGAGCTCGAAGATCGTAAGAAATTCGTAATTTCCCTGCCTTTGCTTAAACAAAAAGACGCCGCTCACGTATTGACACCGAGCACGTTTTAGTTGAAGTTAGTTCTTTAGGCTCCAATACAAATTTATTTTTCGAGGAACAGCAATGAACAAATTCTTGTCGTTACTGCTGGCTATCCTTCTGACAGCCGCTTACGCGGCCGCTCAGGAAAAGCCAACGGCCTTTGTCAATGCGAAAGTTTTCCCGATCTCGGGTCCGGCCATCGAGCAGGGTGTTGTCATTATTCAGAATGGCAAGATCGTCGCCGTCGGCGATGCCCGCACAGTGAAGCTTTCGTCAGCTATGACCGTGATCGATGCAAAGGGCAAAGTAATAATGCCCGGGATCATCGATTCGCACAGTCATATTGGAAATCCCGCGGGCGGAGACAGCTCTTCGCCGATCCAGCCCGATGTCCGCATACTCGACAGCGTGAACCCGATGAGTGCGAGCTTTCAGCGTGCACAGAGCGGCGGCATCACGACCGCGAACGTTATGCCGGGTTCGGGCCATCTCGACAGCGGGCAGACCCTTTACCTTAAACTCCGCGACAATGTCGATAAGATCGACGACCTGTTCATCCTCGATGACAGTGGGAACTATATGGGCGGCATCAAGTTCGCGAACGGTACGAATCCGATCCGTCCGGGCGGCGGGAGCTTCCCCGGCACACGGGCCAAATCGGCTGCACTAGTGCGTGATGAGTTCATCAAGGCTCGCGAATATCGAGACAAGGTCGCAAAAGCTGCGGGTGATGCTTCGAAAATGCCGCCCCGCGACCTCCGAATGGAAGCACTCGTCGAGGTGCTGAACCGCAAACGGACCGTGCATTTTCACACGCACCGCCACGACGATATCCTTACCGTCCTTCGCCTCCAGAAGGAATTCGGATTCAAGCTCGTACTGCAACACGTAAGCGACGCGTGGGCTGTTGCCGACGAGATCAAAAAAGCGAACGTGCCCGTTTCGATCATCTTTCTCGATTCGCCGGGCGGAAAGATCGAGGCCAAGGACATCAGGGCCGAGAACGGCGCGATCCTTGAAAAGGCCGGCGTCCTGATCGGTTTTCATACCGACGACGGTATCACCGATTCGCGGTGGTTCCTGCGCTCGGCGGGAATGGCCGTTCGGGCAGGAATGTCACGTGAAAAGGCCCTTTATGCCCTCACGCTCGGCAACGCGAAGATCCTCGACCTCGACAAACGTATCGGCTCGCTTGAACCGGGCAAGGACGCGGACCTCGTCATTCTCTCCGGCGATCCGATAAGCGTCTATACGCACGTTCTTGAGACCTGGGTCGAGGGTAAGAAAGTATTCGACCGCAACGATCCGAAAGACCGGCTTATTCAGACCGGAGGCTACGGCGCGACCAACGACCGCTTTATGGACACCGATCACGATGACGGAGGACAGGACCAATGATAAACAGGATCACAAAGAAATTTGCTATTTCGGCAGCGGCCGCCATCGTCTCGCTTTTCGCCTCGCAGGCTCTCTTCGGCCAGATAGCTGTTAAAGGTGAGACCGTCTGGACGATGGCAGGCGATCCGATCAAGAACGGAGTTGTCCTCGTAAAGGACGGCAAGATCGAGGCTGTCGGCCCGGCTGCTCAGGTTGCGATCCCTTCGGGCTATCGCGTGCTTTCGGCGAAGGTCGTAACGCCCGGACTTATCGACGCACACTCGGTCGTCGGCCTTAACGGCTACCTCAATCAGCCGACCGACCAGATGGCGCTCGACGGCAGCGGCCCGATCCAGCCGGAACTTCGGGCCTTCGATGCGTACAACTCTCGCGAACGGCTTGTCGAATGGATACGCGAATTCGGCGTAACGACGGTTCACACCGGGCATCAGCCGTCCGCGCTTGTTTCCGGCCAGACGATGGTCGTAAAGACCTTCGGCAACGAGATCGACGATGTGATGGTCGTGCCCGAAGCGATGATCGCCGTAACACTCGGAGGCTCCGGCCTTGCAGGACAAGGAAAGTCGCCCGGAACGCGTGCAAAGCAGATCGCAATGCTCCGAGCCGAACTTATTAAGGCTCAAGAAAATGCGAAGAAGACAGACCGCCCGAAAGACCTTCGCTCGGTCGCTTGGATGAGCGTGATCGACCGTAAAGTGCCCTTGCTGATCACGGCTGACAAAGCACAGGACATTATGTCGGCTCTGCGGCTTGCGAAGGAATTCAACCTGCGGATTGTGCTTGATTCCGTCTCGGAAGCTCAACTGGTTCTCAAAGAGATCAAGGAGTCGGGATTTCCCGTGATAGTTCATCCGACGATGGCACGTCCCGGCGGCGACAAGGAATCGCTCTCAATGGAGGACGCAGCCAAGATCAAGGCCGCAGGCATCCCCGTCGCTCTTCAGAGCGGTTATGAAGGCTACGTGCCAAAGACCCGCGTCGTGCTCTACGAGGCGGGAATGGCCGCGCAGAACGGCCTTTCACAACGCGAAGCACTCGAACTTATCACCATCGACGCCGCGAAGATACTCGGCCTCGACGGACGTATAGGTTCGCTCGCGGCAGGCAAAGATGCGGACATCGCATTGTATGACGGCGACCCGCTCGAGTGGACGACCCACTGCGTAGGCACGATCGTCAACGGACAGGTCGCAAGCGAAGTTGTCCGCTAATTTTTTAGCGTTCAACTGATACTTTTTCTCGACACCCGACGCCTTACTGTATGCGGAGACTCTCGTCTTCGCACTACATCCAAAGGCTCGGGTGTCATTTTTATGATGAAAAAGCTAATTTCCACGATCATTTTGACCGCAATTTTTTGGTTCCGTCCTCGATGTGGCCGCCCAGCGGCGAAAGGCCGCCGCGGTGCCGGCCGCCCCGAAATGTTCGGGGGCATGGACGGGAACCATTTCCTACTCGCGCACGCAGGCGAGCTCCGATTCTAAGACCGTCGAACGCGTCTCCGGCCGCGGACGTGACACACGCAACTGGGAAATGAGCTACACATACAACGCCCGAGTTGCCGTGGTCGAATCCCCCGAACGGAACGGCTCGAGTGTCGGAATTGCCAATATCAGCCATTCCTTCTTCTCTAAGGAAAAGATCGATGCGGTCGAAAAGAATTCTTGCGATCGCGGAAAAACGTGGCGTGATATGCGTGGAAGCTCCACAAGCGAAACCAAAACGAGCGGACAGGCAAGCGGCGAGGACGCGAATGTTTCCGTTGGCATCAATGCCGACGGGACATACACAGTGAGCGTCGGGCTGCCGGAGATCAAAGGCGAGGTTACCGGAAGTCAGTCTTCCTCATTTAGCGGCCAATGCACTCCGAAAGAAGGCAAGACGTTTAACCTGCCGGCCCAGGCGACACGGATCGAAGGCAATTCGCTCACATCCGACGGTTCGAATCGCATCAACCCCGACGACCCGAATAAGCTGTCAGGATCGTACTCGCGTACATGGCAGAACGTTACCGAGACGATATCGTGGAACCTGCAGAAGTGTGGTGCTCCGCTTCGGATCACGGATATGAAGTTCGCCGATATGAAGTTCCCGAAATGGAACGATTGGCAGGACATCGCCGAGCAGCGGGGCACGATCGACGGAAATCTCGTCAAGATCAAGGCCACGATCTTGAATGCTTCGGGCGAAACGAAATTCGCCGACGTTAAATTCAAGGAAACCTACAAGGGCGATAAGTGGGACGGGGCTCGCCCCGACGGCCTGCTTGAGGGCGGCGAGGTGTCGACGCGCCTCGAGCCAGGCGAATCACGCGATGTCGAATTCATATGGGATTCTTCCGGTTATGCCTGGTTCGACGACGGGCGTCCGCGCCTACTGCAGCGAATAAAGGCCGAGCTTGAAGAGAACGGAAAGAAGGTCGATGAGAAAACGATGAATCTCAAGGTCGCACCGAAGCCGCTTGTTCTTGTTCACGGACTATGGAGCAGCTGGAAGGCATGGGAAAGCTGGCAAAATATCCTTACCACGACCCATTCCTACGACTGGAAGGCCTTTCCTGTAGGCGAGAAGCCCGAAAAAGGCCGTATGGACACCGGCGGCGAATTCCTGTCGTCTGCACCCACAAAGAGCGTCTATGGGAACGCCGTCGAGCTCGACCGGTATGTCAAGTATGCACAAGAGGACCGCAACGCCTGGCACGTCGATATCGTTGCCCACTCTATGGGTGGACTGATATCGAGACAGTATATCCAGTCTTTTATGAAGCCCGTCGAGGACGGAAGGCCACGTGTCGCTCATCTCATTATGCTGGGAACGCCAAATATGGGAAGCCCGTGTGCCGACACAATGGACATCGCCTTCTCGATCACGGGCACGACCCCGAATGCCATTCGCGAGTTAAAGCCCGATGTCGTCGCGGAGTTCAACCGCGTTGTGACCGACCGTCGCGGGGTTAAATTCTCGATCCTCGCGGGCGATCCGCTGCCGGTGATGTGCAAGCGAGTGGTTTGGAACGACGGTGTCGTTTCCGTGCCGTCCGCTCATTGGATCATCAAAGATAAGGCACTCTCGAAGAACGTGCATACGGATCTTACCGGCACGCAGGATTTCTCGACCTTCGTCCGGCCACGGCTAGCGATCGGGCCGAAAGGAGATCATTTGCCCGAGGTTGAAGCTCCGTCCGCAAGCCTGCTTCCCGAACCGGGCCGATACAACGGTGCGGGCTCAGGTCCGTTCTTCGGGCCGGCACCGATGTATGTAGAAGACATCGGGCGGGCCGCAAAACTAGCCGGAAAGCAAACGCAGGAGATCGAGATCCCTGTCGCAGCGGCCGCCGACCTTGGGATCACGTTCATGGCTGATGCGAAAATTTCGGTGGAACTTATCGATCCGCAAGGACGCGTTGCCGGGAAGAATCTTGCGGACTCTCCCGGATCGCGAAACTGGTTCCGTTCGATCTACCTGAAGGAAGGTGTTGCCGCGGGTACCTGGAAGCTGCGGGTCACGAATACCGCCGACCTCGAGCACCCGGCGTACTTTTCGATCTGGCAGGGTGCACGCTAAATGTGTCCCGCAAAAGGTGCAGAGACGGAGAGTTCTGGTTCAATCACGACGAGTTCTCAACTGACCGTCTTCTCTGCGGCCTATGCCTCTCTGCGGGAAACTTACTGCTTCGAGCTATATTCGACTAGAGTTTTTCCATTCTCGGCTTTGCGTTCTTTGCGTGTACTTTGCGTCTTTGCGTTTATCTATCAAAACAAAAACGCAAAGCACGCAAAAAACGCCCGGAAAGACGCTACCTCGGCACGGGTGAGAGCACGAGATCGGTAATATTGTCATCTACGTTCAACGCACGCGGCACGAACTCATACCGCTTATTGCTAACAGTAAGCACGTATGTTTCGCCTGAAGGAACATTGTAGAATCGGAAATAGCCGAAGGGGCTCGACCGCGTCACAAACCTCGTTCCACTCCTAGACGTAAGTATGACCGAGGAATTACCGACCCCGCGGCCACCCTCATCAACAAGCCGCCCGCTGACCTCGACCGGCGCGGCCGTCGGTGCAAACGCGGTTGTTCCATTTATTGTAAAGTCAAGGTTCGAATCTGGCGTACCCCAATTATTAAGGTACCAAGTTCCCCCCGACCCCGTCGCCCCCCAAAGAGCCAATCGAAAAAAACGACGACAGTTGAGCCGGATATACCCTGAAGATCCGCAATTGCAGTAAGGTCAACGGGAGACTGACTATTTCCCGCGCTCGAGGTTACCGACCCCCAGGTGAGTACAGGGCCAATATTCGTAAAGGTCAATCCGTCCTTGGAGTATTGCCATTGTCCGCTCGTAGGACCCGTCGCCGACCGGCGCACATTGTAGGGTCCGATCTCAGTCAATGAGAGTGAAAGACCGGGAACTGCTTTTACCGAGAACGAGACAAAATTGCCTGCTGAGATCGCATCCGAAAGACCTGTCGCCGTTGTTGAAAAGCCATTTCCGCCCCATGCCTTTCCCGCTCCAGAGCCATTTACAAGATTCCAGTGCCTTTGCAAGCCCGTGACTAGGGCGCACCGGTCTTCCGTGTCTGGGTCTGGACTCGTCGGATAGAATCCGTCCGGGCCGAAATTGGTTGAACCGGAGATGTCCCAGCCACCGAGCATCGTGTTCGTTGGTGAACCGACGGTGCAAGGGGCCTGTCCAAAAAAAAAAA
>LLEU01000046.1 GCA_001567505.1 Acidobacteria bacterium OLB17
CGTGCACCGGGACCAAACAGCGCTTATGAAACTCGTTTATTGGGGTAAAGACCCGGAAAAAGATGAGGCTATTGCCCTTCTGTTAATCACTCACGGTGCGTCACTGTACTCCTCAAGTTCTTCTTTCCTGCACAGGGCCGGATTTGCAGGGAATTTGGGCGTTTTCCGCGCATGTCTCAAAGCCGGAAGCGATCCCAATGAAATGCTGGTGGAGCAACGCCCCCTGTACGCTGCCTTGGGTCGATACGAAAAGTACGCTCATCTGAAGTCCAGGGACGTTCCTTCGGAATCTAGAGTTCCCGAGCGCCCCCTCATGGTCAAGGAACTGATCGAGGCCGGGGCGGACGTGCATCTCCCCGTCAAGGGAAACGGCAGCAAGGCTCTTCATATCGCGGCGTACTAGGCCTTTCCTCAGTGCGTGAACATCCTGCTCGACGCCGGGGCGGACCTCAACGAACAGACCTTTGACGATGGATACACCCCCTTACACTGCGCGCTGCTCAAAGAGGACTCCCAAGATCTCCAGACCGCCCGCATCCTTCTCGACCGGGGCGCGAGGCTCGACCTTGAAGACGTCTATAACCGCACAGTCGAGCAGATGGTTCGGCAGAAGCGCTATACCGCCGCGATCGAACTGATCGAGGAGTACAAGAAGAAGCGCTCGCCGCCCCGTGGCGCTTGACGTGGGACTGGCCGCTGTGCCATCATTTCCATTCGCGCATGAGGGGTGCGCAAGGTGAACGATGTACGCGATTGTCAAGACCGGAGGCAAACAATACCGCGCCGAAAAGGGCGCCACGCTCGTCGTGGAGAGGCTCGAAGGCGAAGTGGGGGCTAAGCTCGACCTCGATGAAGTGCTGATGGTCGTCGCCGACGACTCCGTGAAGGTCGGATCGCCGCTCGTCAAAGGCGCCAAGGTCAAAGTTGAGATTCTCGCTCAGGCGAAAGCGCCGAAGATCAACGCTTTCAACTACAAGCCCAAGAAGAACGAGCGCAAGCGGTGGGGGCATCGGCAGCAAATGACTCACCTCAAGGTCACCGACGTGGTGTCGGGAGGCTAACGATATGGCACACAAAAAGGGACAAGGTTCTACTCGGAACGGCCGCGACTCGAACTCGAATCGGCTCGGCGTGAAACGCTACGGTGGCGAGGTCGTAAAGGCGGGCACGATTCTGGTGCGGCAGCGCGGCACGAAGTTCTATGCAGGCGCGAACGTTGGTATGGGCAACGACCACACGCTTTACGCGATGATCCCCGGCCAGGTGAAGTTCGAGGGACCCACCGCCAAGAGAAGGATCAGCGTCTACGCCACGCAGTCCGACTGACCGATCGTCTTCGGGATTCCCAAGGATGGCTCGCTGAGCCGTCCTTTTCTTTACCTGGGCAATTCGCCCTAAGCCCCTCAACTCCCGTCGGGGACTGCCAGTATCGTTCACGGTCGGTGAGGGAATTTCGTCCCACTTTTTTCTTAGAAATGGCGCCACCAAGCAGGGGGATGGAGTATGATTTCTGCGACAATGAATGAAAAACATGATTCGCATAACTGTTGCGAAGACGAGCTGGCCCACAGTTTCTTCGGGGCGGTCACCGTCGGCGAGCGAGGTCAGATCGTGATCCCGGCGGAGGCTCGAAACGAACTCGGACTTCGGGCTGGAGACAAGATGCTGGTTCTGCGGCATCCGCTCCACAAAGGGCTGATGATCTTCAAGTTCGATTCGGTGCGCGAGTTCATCGATGAGTTCGCCAATTACCTCAAGAACGTAGAGGGCGCGGCCTCCCAGGAGGACGAGGGATGAGCGGCTTGGCTTTGATTTCGGCCGCGGCAACGCTGTTCTCGGCGCAAGGAGACAAGCTCAGCCTCGACGAGGCGATCCAAATCGCCATGGACGGCGCGTTTTCGGTGCGAATTGCCAAGACGGACCTCTCCCGAGCCGAGCAAGCGATCGCTCAGCGACGAGCGCAGATGGGGATTCGGCTGACCACCGACACAACATACACGCGTTTCGACAAGGAAAGCCGAGCGACCTTCGGCGAACAGTCGATCGTCGTTCGGCCCATCGACTCCGCCGACACCCGGCTGACGCTGTCGATGCCCGTCGACATTTCGCGAAACCTGGGCCGGTTCTTGAGCGCCGCAAAGCTTGGGCTCGCGGCCTCGGAGAGGAACGTCGAGGCTGCCAAGGGGCAAGTCAAATTGGCCGTTCGGCAGAGTTATTTTCAAGTCGTAAAGGCCTCTTGGCAGGTGCGAGTCGCGCAGCAGTCGTTTACGAATGCGGAGAGCCGTCGAGCGGTCGCGGAGTCGAGGTTTCGCCAAGGCGACGTAGCTCGAATCGAGGTCTTGCGGTTTGAAACAGAGGTGGCGCAGCGGAGGTCCGAACTGATTGCAGCGCAAAACCAACTCTCTCTCTCCAAGAACGCTTTCAACAACACCTTGGGGCGACCCATCGAGACCCCGGTCGAACTCGAAGATGTCGCGCCGACCGATCCCGCGCTGCCGAGCGTCGAGGACCTCGTCCAATCGGCGCTGGAGTCTCGGCCGGAACTGGACGCACTCGAGGCCCAATGGAAGGCTCAGGGGGTCGTCCGTCAGGCCAGGAACGGG
>LLEU01000047.1 GCA_001567505.1 Acidobacteria bacterium OLB17
CACAGGCAGCTCTTTAGCAGTTTTTTATCGTGGAGCAAGTTGCCTTAAATCGCCACGCTTGATCTTTTCAATAACGCCCGCGGGAACTCGCCCCCAAGCGTTCATTCGACAATACACGAGACATCTCCCCGCCTGTCAACCCAAAAGAATGGAGCCACCCGTCGGATTTGAACCGACGACCTTTCGATTACGAATCGAATGCTCTACCAACTGAGCTAGGGTGGCTTGTCGATCGGGCCGCATGAGGCGAACTCGATGCGGTTGTAAGCCGAACTTCAAAATATACGTAAAGGCGGGCGAGGGTGTCAAGGTTCGACGGGTGGGCGCAGTGATAAGACAGGCGAGGGTGTCAAGGTTCGACGGGCAGGTGCGACGTAAGGGCGGCCGCTTTTTGGCTTGCAGGCGACGCTTTCAGGTGGTAACATTCGACAGATCGGTAAAACGAGCGTTATGAACAAGATCGAAAGGGATAATGCATTCAGCTCGCGGCTGAAGAAGGTGTTCGAGTTTGCGACGATGTCCGAGGTCGGAAAGCGTCTGAACGTACCACACGCGACCGTGCGGAACTATTTCCACGGCCGCCTTCCCGCACCGGATATCCTCATAAAGATCGCGAATGAGACCGGCGTCTCGCTCACGTGGCTGCTTACGGGCAAGGGCGAGATGTACACGAGCGGCATCGGCACGAAGAATTTCGGCCAGGCGCTCGAAGCTCTGATCTGCGAGATCGTCGATCGCCGCATCGCCGAACTTGAGAAGAGCAAGCGCCGGCCGGCAAGGAACGTTCCCGTGTTCGACATCGACGTTGCCGTCGGGCGGTACAACGACCCGAAGCTCATTCTGAACGAATGGTATGAATTCGACGGCGAGCGTCCGCCGAAGGATTTTGGCGTCGTGTTCTTCCGCGGCTGGGAGACCTTCACTTCGGAA
The DNA here is from genome assembly GCA_001567505.1 of Acidobacteria bacterium OLB17. GTDB lineage: Bacteria > Acidobacteriota > Blastocatellia > Pyrinomonadales > Pyrinomonadaceae > OLB17. Next base: position 931 of record LLEU01000047.1, read on the forward strand.
GAGAAGGTCGATGCCATTCGCGATGCGCGCCGCGTTCTCGATCGAGCCGCCAAAGGCAAGAAGAAGTAGCCGACAGATCCTGGTCCTCGCCTTGCAAGGGAAATTCATCTTTACACGTGTGTTGCACAGATGCTACACTAATGCAGATACGGCGTTTTCGGCCGTAGTTTCTCACAATAATGCGTTCCATTCATGAAAAAGGCAGGTCGCTGCGGGTCGGCTGGGGCAAGAGGCCGCTGACCGACGACGATTTTCAGCGGCTTTGCCGACGCTTTCGCGTTGCTGTGGTCGAGATGCCGCTCAGATCGGGCGGTTTTTACTATCGCGTAAAAGATCGGGATTATATCGCGATCGACAGCCGCCTGAGCGGTTTTGCGAAGCTCAAGGTCGAATTCCACGAGCTGGCGCACTTTCTCCTGCACGCGCCGGAATTCGGTGCGACGGCAAACTTCCTTAATGTCGGAAAAAAGACGCGTGTCGAATTCGAAGCGGACGCCTTTGCGCTTTGTGCGGTGATACCGCGAAGGTGGCTCGAAGAGCGTTCGATCGAGGAGATACTCGACACAGAGGACGTAACTAGCGAAGCGTTGGCCGAGCGGCTCGGCATCTTCGCGACCTACGGCATCTAGGCCTTTGCCTGCGCGCGGTATGCGGCGAGAGCCTCGGCGGCACCGGCGTGCATTATCTCCGGTTTATGATATTTCCAGTAAGTCTCGAACTCGTCATCCGCCATTGCGGCGTTCTCGGCACGGGCCTTTTCTTTGAGAAATGCCTCGGCCCAAGCTCTTTTATCCGGATCCTGATTCAACGCGGCGCGAGCGCCGTGCATCAAATTGTCGCGTTCCATCTATTACTGATCGCCTCTATGGTAGATTAGTAGAACACTTGAGGCCTCGCAAGGGCTGAAGATCCATTAGGAGACCACGTATCAAAGGTGCGAAAAACTCTTTCCTTCCTGCTTTTCATCATCACGCTCGCCGGCAGCATCAATGCGCAGGCCGCCCGCACGAAGACGGCCGAGGTTCGGCCGCAGGCTGCGGAATATGCGATCCCGTTCGTTACGAAGACGCTCGCGAACGGCCTTGAGGTGATCGTATATCCGGATTCGAGCGTGCCGCTTGTGACGGTCGAGCTTGCCGTTCGGAATGGTTCTTTTACCGAGCCGCCCGAATTCAACGGCCTTTCGCATCTTTACGAACATATGTTCTTCAAGCCGAACAAGGCGATCGCGATCTATCGCTGCGACCTTTCACAGAAGTTCGGCAACGAGGCGTATTTCTCGCAGCAGAATTGCGCGGAGACGCTTAAGCTGAGGTCGCAGGTCGGCGATGTCGCCTATCTGAGCGACCTCGATAAGACGGGCATCGTTCGCAACGGTTCGACGCAGGAAGAATACGTAAACTATTACTACACAGCGACTTCCAAGCATTTTGAGACGTTGCTGCACGCGCTTCGCGATTCGATGCTCTATCCGGTTTTCGACGAGAATGAGTTCCGGCAGGAGATACAGGTCGTGCTCGGCGAGATCGACCGCCAGGAATCGCAGCCCGGCTATCATATGCAGACGGCGATGATGGACGCACTTTTCTACAAGTATCCCTCGCGAAAACGCCCGGGCGGCACGCGCGAGACCGTCGCGACCGCAACCACCGACAAGATGCGGACGATCCAGGCTCGATACTACGTCCCGAATAATTCCGCGCTTGTGATCACAGGCGACGTAAAGCCGAATGACGCTTTTGCGCTTGCCGAGCGGCTTTTCGGCGTGTGGAAGAAGGGCGATGACCCATTCGTTAAGTATCCGCTCGTCGAGCATCCGCCGCTTCCGAAAAGCGTTTCGAAGTTCGTAATGCAGGATGTCGATAACGTCTTCATACAGCTTGGCTGGCAAGGGCCTTCTATCGGGAAGGACAATGCCTCGACCTATGCCGCGGACGTTTTTTCGGGCATTGTCGGTCAGCCGGATTCAAAATTCCAGCGTGCGCTCGTGGACGCGGGGCTTGCCGTTTCGGTCGATGTGCATTACTACACCCAGCGGAACGTCGGGCCGATCCGCATTACGCTCGTGACCACGCCCGCGAAAGCGAAAGAGGCCGTCGCCGCCCTTTATCGCGAGACGCCCGCTTTACCGACCCCGCATATTATTCGGACGCGGAACTCGCCAACGCAAAGACCGCACTCGAAAGCCGCGACCTCTTCGATCGTGAAAAGGTCAGCGACTACACGCACAACCTTTCGTTCTGGTGGTCCTCGACGGGCACGGATTATTACCGCGACTATTACAAGCATCTGCGGGCGACGAGTCGTGCAGATGTTGACCGCTACATCAAGACGTATATTGCCGGCAAGCCGCACGTCGGCCTCGCGATGCTTTCGGATGCGGGCCTGAGCGAATCGAAACTCACAGATCAGGACCTGATCGGCAAATAGAACACTTTTATCGTTATGAGATCATTTATCGCGACCCTTTTGTTCATCGTCGCACTTGCCGCGGCGGGTGCGGCGCAGACGGCTTCGCCCTCGGCGGCCATTACGGAATTTGACGTAAACGGCCTCAAGGTCATCTTCAAGAAGCGAACCTCTTCGCCTACGATCTCGGTCGGGCTCTATGTTCGCGGAGGCGTTCGGAATGCGACGCCGGAGACCGCCGGACTCGAGAATTTCGCTCTTCAGGCGGCGATGGAAGGCAGCCGGAATTTTCCGAAGGCGGTCCTGCGGCGTGAGCTTGCGCGAACGGGAAGCTCGATCGGCGGAGCCTCCGGCACGGATTACGGTGCGATGTCGGTCGTCTCGACGAAAGAGAATTTTCCCGAGATGTGGCGCATCTTCACGGACCTTGTCACAAACCCGACCTTCGCAAAAGCCGATGTCGAGCGGATAAGGGTCGCCCTTCTTGCCGGCCTTGCGGATGCGAATTCGCAGCCTGACAGTGCTCTTTCAAATATGGGTGCTGAGATCGTGACCGTCGGACATCCTTATAGCGTTAAGGCCATCGGCAAGGCCGAGACGGTCGCAAAATTCACGCCCGAGGATCTGCGTGCGTATCACAAGCAGATCCTAAATACCTCGCGGCTGCTGCTTGTCGCTGTGGGCGATTATGAACCCGAGACGTTCAAGCAGATGGTGACAGCATCGTTTACGAAGCTTCCAAAGGGCGATTATAAGGAGAAAACCCTGCGGCCGATCGAATTCGCAAAAGCGACGTTGGATATCGCCGAGCGTACGGTTCCGACAAACTACGTCAAGGGCCTCTTTCAGGCGCCGAACCTTTCGGATCCTGATTATTATGCGATGCGTGTCGCCATTGCGATCTTGCAGTCGCGCGTCTATCAGATCGTTCGCGTCCAAAGGAATCTTTCGTATGCGCCGAATGCCGAGATGAATGACGAGGAAGCGAATACTGCCGATATTTATGTTACGGCGGTCGATGCGAATGAGGCCGTTCGGCTAATGCTCGCGATCATCGAGGATATGAAGGCGAATCTCGTTGATGAGTCCGAGTTCGAAGGACTTCCGGGCTATTTTCTTACGACCTACTACCTCGACCAGGAGACCGACATCGCGCAGGTGCGTTCGCTCGCAAACTACGAGCTGATCGGCGGCGGTTGGCGAAATTCCGAACGCTTCATCCCGCGGATCAACGCCGTAACGCCCGAAGCTGTCCGCGAGGTGTGCAAAAAGTATATGAAGAATATCCGATTTGTGGTCGTCGGCGACCCGAAGGCGATCGACCGCCGGATCTTCGTTCCGGGAAGTTAGACGAACTCTCGCTTGAACAGTAAAGAAGCTGCCGGGAGCAGGTTGTTCCCGACAGCTTCTTTTTTCCCTCGATCCAAGGGCAGTTACTGCCGCTTTCCGTCCTTTTCTCTCGAAAGAGGTGCAGACGGTGCCTGTTTGCGTTCGGCGGGCGGCTGCGGCCTTGATTCGTTCCGCGGCTGAGGCTTCGGCTCGTAACGCGGTTCCGGTTTTGGCTCATAACGCGGTTGCGGCCGTGGCTCATAGCGTGGCTGCGGTTTCGGCTCAGGCCGTGGCTCATAACGCGGCTGCGGCCGTGGTTCGTAACGCGGAACATCCTGTCGCGGCGTGTTCAGCGGCGCGGTCGGCTGCGGCGACCTCGGACGCGGTTCGTACCTCGGTGTCTCGTCGTACCTCGGAGTATTCAGCGGAGCTGTCGGCGTACGCGGACGCACGGGCGCCGTCGTTTCCTCGTTGTTGTCGCGGCTTGGCCGAACGGGACGCGGATCTACGACCGTAAGCGGCGGCCTGACGACCGCTCCCGTCGGACGCGAATTCGGTTCGCGACGGCTTCGTGCGGGATCGGGCGTCAAGATCTCTCTGCCGCCGAGGATGCGATCGGGTGCGGAGCGTGTTATCAAGCGGAGCACGCGGCGTACGCACGGCCGCACCGGTCCTGATCGTGTCAAGCCACTCGGCGGCCGCCGGAGCCTTTACGACCATCGGGCCGGGACGCGAGCCGTTGATCCCATTTCCGGACGGCAGAAGCGGCGGTGTGGATGAGCCTTCACGAACCGAACGTACGACGTCCTTTGCCACGTTCAGCGGGGGCTGAATATTCGGGCGTCGGCTTCCGAACTGATCGCGGCTGACGGCGACGACGCCGCCCGTCGGTACGGTCTGGAGCGGCGGGACGTTGTCGCGGATAAAGGTCGGCCCAAGCACGCCGGGCGTCGGGTTCGGTGTCGGATTGGGATTGCCGCCATTTCCGCCGCCGTTCCCACTGCCATTTCCGTTGCCATTGCCGCCGTTGCCGTTATGGCCGCCGCCGTAATGTCCGTTCCAGTAGTGATAGTTGTAGTTGTAGTAGCCGTAGTGGTAAGGCAGCGGATACCAACAAATATCGTTGTTATAGACCGTCATATAGACGAGCGCCGGACGCCACCAGCTTCGGCCCGAACGGTAGTAACCGTAAGGCGTCCACGCCCAATATCCATTCACCCAGATCCAGCGGCCGTGATGATAGGTCGCCCAGCCCCAGGGCTCATCATTCACCCAAGTCCAGCCGTAAGGCGGCAGCCAACGCCACTGTCCGTAGCGATATGGCGACCAATTTGCGTACGAGCTGATGGACGAAAGGTAAGGCCGCCAAACATATCCGTATGACGACGTGTAGGACCATTGGCCGTAATCGTCGAGGTCCTCGGCACCGTACATATCGTCGTCGTAGTAACGGCCGTAGTACGCGCTAGCAATGTCGCGGTCGATCTTCTCGGAGCGGTCGTTGAACCAATCTGCGAATCTATCCTCGGATGACAAAATGCCTTCGACCTCGGCCTCGCCGGCGTAATCGCCGCCGACGTAGATGCGTGCACGACGGCCGGAATGGAGCGTCAGGCCTGCGGACTGCGAATAGATGCGGGCCTGCCCGCCTTCCATCGCGGAGACGAGGACGGCGTCGTTCTGATCGTAGCCCGCGTCAATGCGGTATAGGCCGCTACGTTCGATGGCGATCGTTGTTGACGGAGCGTCGATCTCGAAATAGCTTCGCGACTTATCGAAATTCTCGGCCTTCACGGCGGCCGAACCTCGCGGCACGGAGACCGCTATCCCTTGATCGGTCAGCGTCTCGATCTTGATCGCGGCGTCGCCATCGAGCCAAAGATATGTGCTGCGGTCGAACTGTATCTCGACGCGGGCATTGTTTGACGTGACGAGCTCATCGCCCTCGACGAGCGGCAGATTGTCGTCGGCCTGCTCCCATTCGAGAGCGTCGCGGCGACGGATCTGCGCATCGCCCTTCAACTTGCTGATCCGGGCGACGCGGGCCGTTACGTCGGGCTGGCCGTCATCTCGGGTCTCCGAATAGTCCTGGGCGAAAACGCCGGACGCAAGCAGCATTAGCGAGGCTGCCATCAAAAGGAATTTTGCTGAGGATCGCATATAGTTTCTCCGATCGGTCAAAAGGGATGTCGCTTGCGATGTACCGCATTTTCAATGCAGAACGATCGCGTTTGCACTCGAAATTCCGCAATTATTATGCCGAAAACGGCAAGTAGCGGGAAATACGTGAAATTGAGCGGAAATGCCACCGATCGTGCGCCGAAAGCGTGTAGTAAACTGTTACCAGACAGACGATTTCGTGCAGTCGAGACAAGAAAATGATCAAAAGAACCTTTATTGTCGGAATTTTGGTATTGGCAGCGGCAACCCTCGGCTTCGGGCAGAAGAGCTCGGGAGCAAAGAAGGCCGATCCGACGGCACCCGTAAAGGCGGCGTTCGAGAAGCTGATGGACGGCATTCGCGAGGTCGATGCTGCGAAGGTGCTTGATGCCTACGAGAAGAGCGACCGCATTCTGATCTTCAACAACAACGGGAGCGCGACGATCGGCTGGGAGAACATCAAGTCGAATACGGAATCCTCGTACCCGAAGATCAAGAACGTGACGCTCGACATAACGGGCCTTCGTATCGAGATGCTCAGCAAGACGTCGGCCTACGTTACCTGCAAGTGGAAGCAGACGCAGGAATACGACGGCTCGCCCGAGAGCGCGTCGGGACGGATGACGCTCGTTTATCGCCTGATCGGTAAGGATTGGAAGATCGTGCATCGACACACGTCGCCCGACAATCCTCCAACGACGCGGCCGGTCTTCCCGTCAGAACGCGAACCTAAATAGACTAGACAGAAAAAAAGGCCGGAGCGGCTAGAACCGCACCGGCCAGTAGAGCCTGGGGAGGACAAGCTTTTCCTAGGCGTGGACGCCTGCATAAGCGGCGCCGAGTTTCTCCTCGTTGCCTTCTGCAAGCGAATTCACCAATTCGTAGTGGAAATAATCGAATTTCGCGGCAACGACCGGCAGAACGCGGTTGTCGTACATCTCGCGTGAGCGGTCGATCGCTTCCTTCAAACGGTCGTAAAGGTCGCCGGATTCGCGTCCTTGTGCGACGGTCTCCTGATTGTAAAGCTTGATCTCGGAGACGAGAAGCTTCGCAAAACGGCGAGCGTCGGTGTGAAAGCGTCGCTCTTCATCGCTGACCTCGACGGGCAGGTCGATGTGACGTTCGCTCAGGCGGCTTCGCGGTGCCGAAGCGACAGGCGTCGGTTCGGGAGCGGCCTCCTGCACGGGAGCGGCCGGTTCGCTCGGGGCCGAATCGAACGGAGCGGCCTCGAATGAAGGCGTTTCGGGTTCGGCAGCGACCTCTTCTACGGGCACGTTCGAGACCGTTTCGAACTGTTGAGCATCGAAACTCTCGGTGACGACCTCCGGTGTCGCCTCGTATTCGGGTTCGTGAACCGGTTCGTGTTCGACGACGGGTTCTGCCGATCCGACAGCGGCATTCGGGTCGAACGCGCTGTAGCTCGGGGCCGACTCGAAAGAGAACTCATGCGAAGCTTCTTCCGGCTGCTGAACGCTCTCCTCGACAGCAGGCGTTGCGTCGTAAGAATATGAAGGTTCTTCGACCGGCGCTTCGTTGTAAGAATTTCGCTCGACCTCAAAGCTTTGCTCGCTCGCGGCCGGTTCGGGCACGGCCTCCGGCTCGTCTTTTACGGCCTCGTAAGATCCGTCGTATTCCCGGCCTTCGGTGTAGGTGAAGGTCGTCGAATCTGCGGGCGAAAGGTACGGGCTGTTATCGTATGATTCCTGCGGATGCGGCACGGAATCAGACGGCGCCGCGATCGGAGCGGGCTGACGAGCGGAGGCGAGAAGCTCGACGGTCAACGCCGCGATCTTTACGAGGGTCTCAAGAGCGTCGAGGTTTACGTTGACGCCTTCAACGCCGTAGTCCGCATAGAGGACGGCAACGCCGCGTCCGCGTGCGATGAGCGGGATCGCGTACATCCTGTCCGGACGGCCGAAATCAAGGGCCTCGAGGTAATGCGCGTCATCCTGGTAAGTCCCGTAGCTTCCTTCCGCGGTCGAAAGCGACAAAACAGACTTGCCAAGGATCGTGTCGTTCGCCGTCGGGAAGATGATGTCGCGGATCGGTGAATTCTCCGTGTCGGCCTCCTTGCCGAAGACCTTCCAGCCGGTGAAATTCTCGCTCTTGATGATAAAAAAGGCACCACGTGGAGCGTAGTTCGCGGCGTGCGTGATCAGGGCCTTGAGGATGGACGCCTGAGAATCTTTCGAGCTGATGTCGTTGATCGCGTCCTTCAGCTCGCCGAAGTTCGCGGTTGGCATCGAGGCCTTTTCGAGTTCCTCGGCCTCGGCAAATGCCGCCGCCGTGATCTTTGCGCCTTCATCGCGCGACAAGCGCAGGTGTTCAACAACAGATTCGGTAAAGCCGGCATCAAGCGTGCGGTCCGCATCCAGGCGCGCTGCAAAACCTTCAAAAGCTTCATCGATGCGTGTCTTTTGAGCGTCAAGCTCAGCTTCGATCTTCTTTTGAAAGTCAGCGACCTCGCCTTTCATTTCGGCGATAACGTCTTTCAGATAATTCTCGAATTCACTCCGTAGGCTAAGTTCGAGTTCTTCACTATTCACAACACATCTCCTCCGTAAGGTAGAACAATAAAGGTCGGATATTATAATCTCGTCGGTACGATCTGGGGGCGGCGCTTGATTGGTGGCCCAATTGAGGTAACGCCGGCAGGCGCCGGCCTTCAGACGAAATTATGCCGAAATCGGCATATCAAAGTCAAGAAAATCTTTTCGGGCCAATAAATTAACCGGGCGGGCGGCGTTTCGTTGCTTTGAGGCCTGCGGTCAATCGATCTCGTCGATCAGGAGGGCGATGTGCCGAGATACAAAGGCGAGGTCGGCGGAGTGTCCGCGTTCGTCGATCCAGCGGGGCCCTGCGTCGGCGCGGACAAGCGACAGCGTGCTGTTATGCCGTGCGAGGCCGAAAATGTAAGATGTCGGCCGCGGCAAGGGCCATTCCCGCGAAGGATGCCGCTGGACGGCGTTCGCGGCCAACCGGCCTTTACCTCGAGGCATCGTACCCCGAAGGAGATAATCAAACGTGAGCCGTCCATTCGCCCGCTGCCTCGTGAGAATTGGTATGGCTCTTCGCGTTCGACCTTGATGGCGGCGTTGTGCCGCGCGGCTTCCATCGCCGCTTCGATGAAAGAATCCAGCAGCCAAGCGGTCGCCGTCGTGCGAAGAAGATCGTTCGATGCCTTCAGATGCAGGTAGTCGGCGATGTCCGTGCGGCCGGAAACTTCCGCATTTCGGATCGCGGCTTCGAGCATTGCGGCCCAGGTTGAATCGAGTTCGTTCATTCGCTTTCGCAATCAAAAAGGATAAGGCCAAAGGCACTAAAATGCGAGGCTTCGTGATATCCTGAACCAGCCGAAAACAGCTTTCTTATGAGGATCTTTGCTCTCATTTTCCTTTTCTCGCTGCCGCTTGCCTCCGGCCTTGCGTACCAAACGAAGAACGCCAAAAAGCAGGCCGCAAAACCTGCGAAGGCCGTCAAAAAAAGATCCCGCGGGCCCAAGACCTAAGGCGACGCCGAAGAAGGCGGCCGCAAAACCGAAACCGAAGGCCACGCCGAAACCCAAAGCGCCGAAGCTTGATGAGGCCGCCGAATGGGAGAAGGCCGTCGCGATCGAGGACGCGGCGCAGGCGATCGAGGCATTCAAAAAATTCATCGCTGCGTTCCCCGAAAGCGAGCATCTCGCGGACGCCCGGCGACGTCTTTCCGGTTCGGAAGCCGCGCTTGCCGATGCGCACCTTGAGTTGAATGAGGTCGATGCCGCATTGAAACTATATCTTGCGGCGGCCGTTGACGCACCGAAACCGATCCCGGCGACGCTCTTTTCCGATTCGCTTTCAAAGATCCCTGCAAAACTTTTTTGGAGGAACTATCGGGCACCTGCTCTTGAGATCGCCGCCAAACTCGAAGAGAAGGCCGACGCCGCTCAGCTTCAGGAGATCGCAGGTTTTTATCTGACGATCGAAAGCGGCAACAATGCGCGTCGTGCGGCCGAGGCATCGATCGCGTTGAAGCCGGATGCGGGCGGCTACTTGATGCTCGCGCTTGCCGACCGGGTCGATTTCGACCTCGAAGGTTCGGCCGCCGCGTACGCAAAAGCGCTTGAACTCGACCCCTCGAGCGTTCCCGCAAAACGCGGGCTTGCCGAAGCGTACCGCTCACTCGGCCGTTCCGAAGAGGCCGAGAAACTTTACCGCGAGATCCTCGTTGCCGACCCCGTGAACCTGCCCGCAAAGACGGGCGTCACCCTCACGCTTTTTGATCTCGGAAAACAAGCCGACGCTGAGGCCGAACTTGCCGCTTCGCTTGCCGAGAACGCAAACAACGTGATGCTTTTAGCAGGCGTGGCGTATTGGTATTCGTCCCATTCGGACGGGAAGGCCGCCGTCGAGTATGCTAAACGCGCGATCGCCGTCGAGCCGCGTTTCATCTGGGGGCACATCGCTCTCGCACGCGGGCAGATGCTCTTGAACAAGCCGCTCGAAGCAGAGAAGACGCTGCTTGCCGCCCGCCGATACGGCAATTTTCCGACGATCGACTATGAGCTCGCGCGTGCCCGTGCGGCGGCCGGATTCTATCGCGAAGCGGCCGAGGGCATCGCAAGGGATTTCACGCTCAAGGACGGCTCCGTAAGCACAAAACTTGGCCGCCGCGTCGAGCGCACTGCGCCGAACATCGGCGAACTGATCTCGTTCGAGCGGCGCGCAAGCCTTTTCGAGCCTTTGAGCGATTTGGATAAGGAAAGCGGCCGTGTGCTCGCAGCATTGCTTGAATTTTGGCAGGCCGCAAACAGCGGCAATGCCGAGGCCGCGACGGCGTCCGCGACGGCGTTCGAGGCGGCGGGCTCGGACGCAATGAAACTGCATCGCGAGGTCTTTGCGGCATCGCTTCTGGTTGACAAGAAACTAGCTCCGGACGCCGCGATCGAACTCCTGAAAAATGCGGCATCAAATTCCGGGAGTGCGCTTGCGGCGCCGGATCCGACGGCCGCGGTCCTCGCCGACGAGATCTATCCTGTGCGAGCCGCCGCGCTCGTACGCGGCGAGACCGCCGTGCCCGCTCCCGTTCCGGGGCCGACGCTTTCGGCGATCGTACGCGGGCGGATCGAAGAGCTGCGGCCGGGGCCGCCCTTGTCGAAAAAAGGCGAGGCGGACGAGGCGTTGGTCCGCTTCAAACGCAGCCTAACGGTCGCGCCGGAGAACAGCGTCTGGCGCCGTTCGGTGAATTGGCGTATTGGAACTTTGCTCGCTTCTCAGAACGATGTCGCGGGCGCGTTGCCGTATTATTTGAAAGGTTACCAGGGCGGCTTGCCCGATATTGCGAAATACGTGATCCTGCGAGACGCGTATCTTAAGGTAAAG
>LLEU01000048.1 GCA_001567505.1 Acidobacteria bacterium OLB17
GATACGCCGACGCCGACGCCGACATCGTCCATACCGCAGACGCCTACGCCGACACCGACGCCGACGCTACGCCGACCGCAACGCCGACTGTGACCCGACGCCGCCTGTCACGCCGACGCCGCCGCAGCCGGTCCCGGAACCGATCACGATCCTGCTCTTCGGTACGGGCCTCGCCTCGGTCGGACTGGCCGCACGAAAGCGTTTTGGTAAGAAAAGGGGCGATGGTGAGCCGAATGAGGACGGCGAAGAATAGTTAAGGTCCATATACCTTTTGCCAATGGAGAGGACTCCCGGAATTCGGGGTATCAGGCAATTTTTGGGGAAATAGAAATGGGTACTAAAAGAAATAGATTTTTGTTCGTTATCGGATTGATGCTCACGCTTGGGCTTACCAGTGTGTTCGCAAATGACAACGACAAGGTAAGACGCAAACGTCTTAAGACGGAAGGCATCCTGAGCATCAAGAGCTCGCCGGCGGCCTATCCTGTCCTTATCGACGGGCAGAAGGTCGGTATGACCGGCGTCGGCGAAGGAATGGAGTACTACCTTACGCCGGGCGTCCACAAGGTCGAAGTTCTTGGCCCGGACGGAAAGGTCGCATGGAGCGATGACGTGACGATCCGCAAAGGAATGCGGAACTGCATTTGCGTAAAGGCCGTCGAGACGACAACGACGAAAGCGTGCCCTTATCGATTCCATCTTGAAGGCCCGGCCCGTGTGACCGAGGGCGACCTCGTAACCTTTACGGCCGTTCCGGATGTCGAATCGCCCATCCCGCTCAAGTTCGCCTGGCGAGTTGATAACGGGACGGTGACGAGCGGCCTCGGAACGCCGACGATCACCGTCGATACCAAGGGAATGGGCAACGGCGTCATCAATGCCGAGCTCGACGTGAACGATGACGTGTATGACGGCCGCTGCCGCCAGACGATCTCGGTCCCGACGGATGTCGAGGCGTTGCCGCCTGTCGTTCCGACGCCGACGGCGGACGCGTGCGACGAATTCATCTCTAAGTCTGCCGATGACGACAAGGCACGTTTTGATAACTGCGTGATCCAGGTTCAGAACACGCCGGACGCAAAGCTCTACGTCGTGATCTATCCGGGCACGGATAAGGCCAGCAGAACACGAAACACCTATGAACGCCTCTCGAAGCGTGCTCTTGACTACATTGTCCGAACACGCGGGCTGGATCCGACAAAGATACAGTTCATCAAGGGAAGTTCCCGTGAGCGGACGACGTATAAGATGTGGGTCGTGCCGCCGGGTGCACAGTTGCCGCCGATCGATTAAGAGAGTTCTCCTCTCGAGATCCTGAAAGTCAGCTTGGCGAGTCTGCCTGTAACATAGGCGACTCGCCATTTTTCTTTTTCGGGAATGAATAAGCATTCGGTTCTTGTTAAAATCGCCTTTTATCGTATGTCAGCACCAAATATCGAAACTATCGTCTCGCTCTCAAAACGGCGTGGATTCGTCTATCCCGCGTCGGATATCTACGGCGGCCTCGGCAGCTCATGGGACTACGGCCCGCTCGGCGTCGAGCTGGCGAATAACATCAAAAAGAGCTGGTGGAATTGGGCGGTCTATGAACGCGACGATATCGAAGGACTCGATTCTTCGATCATCCTGAATCGCAGCGTTTGGAAATATTCAGGCCACGAAACAACCTTCTCGGATCCGCTTGTTGATTGCCGGGATTGCAAGGCGAGGCTGCGCCAGGACAAGCTTGAGACCGACGCAGACGGAAAGTTCATCTGCTCGAACTGCGGCTCGACGAATTTGACCGAACCGCGGCCATTCAACCTGATGTTCCGCACGACGATCGGCGCCGTATCGGCGGATGACGATCCTTCGGCTCTCGCGTATTTGAGGCCGGAGACGGCACAGGGCATCTTTATCAATTTCAAGAACGTTCTGGACACTTCGCGGCGAAAGCTGCCCTTTGGTATCGCACAGATCGGAAAGGCGTTCAGGAACGAGGTCACGCCGGGAAATTTTATTTTTCGTACGCGCGAGTTCGAGCAGATGGAGATCGAGTATTTCGTTCGCCCCGATTCGGCCGCAGAGCTGCATCAGGAATGGCTCGATGCGTATGTTAGGTGGATCGGGACGCTCGGTATCTCGTCGGACAACATCAAGCTTTACGAGCAAACAAAAGAAGAGCTCGCGCACTACTCCGAGCGGACGGTCGATATCCTTTACCGATATTTTCCGGAGCGTTCTCAGGAAGAGAAGCAGTGGGACGAGCTTATGGGGATCGCGAACCGCACGGATTACGACCTTCGCGTACACTCGAAAAAACCGGAGGATGCCGACGGCAAGCGCATCAATCCCGATTCGACCGAGGACCTCTCGTATTTCGATCCGCAGACGAACGAGCGTTTTTATCCTTATATCATCGAGCCTTCGATCGGCGTGAACCGAACGCTGCTGGCCGTTATGATGGACGCCTACACCGAAAAGACGACCGAGAAGGGAGAGACGCGCGTCATCCTAAGATTGACGCCCGAGCTTGCCCCGATCAAAGCGGCCGTTCTGCCGCTTGCTAAGAACAAGCCTGAGATCGTCGAGATGGCAAAGCGTATCAAGAAGGACCTGCAGCCCTCGATGCGGGCCGTTTACGACGACACGGGCGGCATCGGCAAGCTTTACGCACGGCAGGATGAGATCGGCACGCCGTTCTGTGTGACGGTCGATCACGAATCTCTCGAAGACAACGCTGTCACGGTCCGTCATCGCGATACGTGGGAACAGGAGCGAGTCGGTGCGGACCGATTGAAAGAATATCTCGCCGGATCGATGTAGCGATCTCGGGCAGCGAGAAAGTTTTTCTTGAAAGAGTTAGCCGCCGACGTGGACGCTCGGGCGAAGTTCCGGGTCGGGTTCGGCCTGCCGCAGGATCTCGCGTGTAACGGGAGCCGTATCACCTTCGCCGAACAGGATGTAGCGGATCAGGTATTGGATCGGGTTGCCTTCGCTCCATCCGAAATAGACATGCGGGATCTTGCCCGTTCTATCACGCAGATCCAGTAGAAGAGCTGCGATCGCGTTCGGAACCGCGGGCGAGTGCGTGCGCAGAATGCGATAACCGGCAATATCGACGCCGGTGATGTGAAGTTCGCCGGTAAACTCGGACGCGTCGCCGATCTCGATCTCGTAGAACAAGATCGGATCACTTGCGGGAATGTGGTTGTCGGTACGCTTTTCGTGTTCCTTAAAGCGATACTCGACAACGTCGCCTGTCTCTCGGCGATTCGTTACGATACGGATCTCTTCGTCAGCAAGGTCGTCTATGAAGGCCTTCGCCGTGTTGTCGAACTCGATCTTCTGAATTCGGATCTCGGTCGTACGCATCGCCCTTGAGATGAAAGATGCAACTACGATCGCCAGAATGAACAGCGACGCGATCTTCAGGCCGTCCGGCCGCTCAATTACGTTCGCAATTGTCGTGTAGGTGAAGATGATCGCGATCGTCAGGAAGACCCAGCGGACACCTTGCTTACGGACCCACGCCGATATCGTTACAGCTACCCCGCCGGACGTGATGAGTACAAGAACGCCCGTCGCATACGCCCCACCCTGTGCCTCAACGTCAGCGTCAAATATGTATGTGATCGCAAAGCAGATAATGCTGAAGATGAGCACAAGCGGCCGCGAGGCTCGAGCCCAATTCGGCGCCATGCCGTATTTCGGCAAGTAACGCGGAACGATACTGAGCAAGCCGGCCATCGCTGATGCGCCCGCGAACCAAAGGATCAGGATCGTCGAAAAGTCATAGACCGTGCCGAAGCCATCGCCAAGATATTCATGAGCGATGAAGGCAAGGGCACGTCCGGCCGCCTTTCCTTCCGGCCCGAATTCTGCGGCCGGGATGAGCGTCGTCGTGATGAGGCCGCTGCACAGGAGGAAGAAGCTCATTATCAGAGCGGCCGTTCGAAGCAGCTTTCGCGTCTTTGCGATGCGGTTCGGATTGTTGATAAGCGGCATCACGGCGACGCCAGTTTCAAAGCCGGAAAGGCCGAGAGCGAGCCGCGGAAACGCGAGAAGCGAAAGCCCGATCACGAGCAGAATGCCTCGCGAAGCTCCCGTATCAGGGATCGTAAAGACCGCGTGATACCAATTCGAAAGTCGGTCGGGGTGCGTGAAAAGCTCATAAAGCCCGACGGAAACAACGATCAGGTTCAGGAACAGATACGAAGAGACAAGAACGACGGCCACGATGATCGCTTCTTTGAATCCTTTGAGAAAGACCGCCGCGAGTACGACGATAAGGGCCGACGTGATCAGAACCGGATGGTCGAAGCCGTTGAAGGTTCGCTCGAAGATCGGGTTGTGAATAAGGTGCTGTGCGGCATCAGCGGCCGAGAGCGTGATCGTTATCACAAAATCGGTCGCAACGAACCCGAGAAGCGCGAGCACAAAAAGCTTGCTCTTCCATCTGGAGAGCAAGGACTCGAGCATTGCAATGGAGCCTTGTCCGTGCGGGCTCTCAGCCGCAACGCGATTGTAAATAGGAAGAGCTCCGCCAAGCGTCAGAACTATCAGGAAAAGCGTGGCGATCGGTGACAAGAAGCCGGCAGCGACGAAAGCGATGCCGGGCTGATAACCGAGGGTCGAGAAATAGTCAAGGCCGGTAAGGCACATCACCTGCCACCACGGCCGCGTGTGCTCGTGCTTGTCCGGGCCGGAGCTCGCATTGCGCGACACGCCCTGCATCAACCATTCTCGAAACCCTGACTTTCCGACCTTTATTTCCGTTGGCATAGAAACGGCGTCCTAAACGCCCAAAGGCACAGCGCCTGACCGTAGCGTCGGCTGCCCGTGCCTTGTTGCCCCTAAGAACCAGCGAAAGAGGCCACTCGATAAAGTGTATGTATTTTCCCCGCGTTCGTAAAGCGCACGCAAGGCGATCCGCCCGTGACGGCACGTGTGAATTATGGGTGCGGCCATTTGCGATGCTACCATACGCGGTTAATCTGGAGTGTGGCCGCACGGGCTCGGGCGGCCATTCAAGGCACAGCCGATGAAGAAAGAAAGAACTCGTCAGGCCGAACCGGACGACATCGTCGAACTCGCTCGCCGCATAGCCGCGGCTGGTGGGCGTGCGATGCTCGTTGGCGGCTGCGTACGTGATGAGTTGATGGGCATCGATGCGAAGGACTGGGACATTGAGGTGTACCATCTTGCCGCGGAGAGACTCAGGAAGGTTTTGGCCGAGTTCGCCGCTGAGTGTTTTGATACCGAGGTCATCACGGTCGGCGAGGCGTTCGCGGTTTACAAGATCGGGCCGCAAATCGACGTTTCGATCCCGAGGCGTGAACGCAGGTCGGGCCGCGGCCATCGCGGATTCGTGATCGAAGGCGACCCGGAAATGTCGTTCGCAGAAGCGTGCTCGCGTCGGGATTTCACGGTCAACGCGATCCTGAAGGACGTTCTGACGGGCGAGATCGTCGATCCGTTCGACGGACGCGCCGACATCGCGGCGAAGGTCCTGCGGCATGTATCGGACGAAACGTTCGCCGAAGACTCGCTGCGGGTGCTGCGGGCGGCCCAGTTCGCCGGACGCTTGAAGTTCGAGATCGATCCGGGAACGGCCGAACTCTGCCGGCAGATCGAGCTCTCGGACCTTCCGAAGGAACGTGTCTGGGGCGAATTGGAAAAGATCTTGCTGCTTGCAGAAGAGCCTTCAAGGGGCCTTAGATGGCTTTACGAGCTTGACGCTGTTGCCAAGGCCTTTCCCGAGCTGCAAACGCTTGTAGGCGTGCCGCAGGAGCCGGAATGGCATCCGGAAGGCGACGTGGACGTTCACACGATGATGGTCGCCGACGAAGCCCGCAAACTTATAGACGACCTGCCGTACGAAAAGAAGGTGACGGTAATGCTCGCCGCTCTTGCACACGATCTTGGAAAGCCGCCGACAACGCAATTCTTTGACGGCCGCTGGCGGTCGCATTCGCACGACGAGGCAGGCGTCGAGCCGACGATCTCGTTTCTCGACCGTCTCGGGATCTACACGATCAACGGCTTTGACGTGCGCGAGCAGGTGATCCAACTCGTTCGGTATCACCTAAAGCCCGGCGAATTCTTCAAGGCGAATTCGAAGCAGGCAGTTGGCGACGGCGCATTTCGAAGGCTCGCCCGAAAGGTTGAACCCGACCTGCTTTACCGTGTCGCGAAAGCGGACAGTCTGGGACGGAATCCCGATTGGCTGCCGCCTGAAAAACGCTTCGGCTCCGAGGCCCAGGAATGGTTCATCGAACGCGTCCGTGAGCTTGATATCGAACGAAAAGCACCGGAACCGATCCTTTTGGGCCGCCATCTGATCGAAATGGGCCTAACGCCTTCGCCGCGCTTCAAGACGATACTCGACGCGGTTTACGAACTGCAGCTCGACGGGCAGGTCACAACCCTTGACGAAGCATTTCCGGCCGCACAAAAAATGATCCGCGAAGCCTGAGAGGCATTCGCGGACCAAGACTATCTCCAAAAAAGGTCGTTCGGACTAGAATTCGGTGTCGGTCGTTGCGCGCTCGCGGCGAGCAACGCCTGATGCATACGCCGCGTCCTCAACACGGGCAGCGACGGCCTCGCCGACCCGGCGGTCAAAAACCGAAGGAATGATATAGTCCGGATGAAGTTCTTCGGGTGCGATGGTGTCGGCGATAGCGTTCGCCGCGGCAAGTTTCATCGCCTCGTTGATACGCGAGGCACGGCAGTTCAAGGCTCCGCGAAAGATGCCCGGGAAACAAAGCACATTGTTGATCTGGTTCGGGTAGTCCGAACGGCCGGTCGCCATTACGGCGACGTGTCCGACGGCGTCTTCCGGCATAATTTCCGGTACCGGATTCGCCATCGCGAAAACGATCGGATCCTTCGCCATATTCTTCAAGTCGGCGACATCGATCACGCCAGGGACGGAAAGGCCGAAAAAGACATCCGCACCCTTTATCACGTCGCGGATCGTGCCTGCCTCGCGGTCGGGATTCGTGTGGTTGGCGTACCATTCCTTTACCCAATTCATATTCTCCGTGCGGCCTTTGAAGATCGCACCTGTCGTGTCACAGCCGACGATATTCTTAACGCCGGCCGCCATCACGATCTTTGAACAGGCAACGCCTGCGGCACCGATGCCGTTAACGACGACCTTCACATCCTCGATGTTCTTGCCAACGATCTTCAGCGCATTGAGCAGGGCAGCGAGTACGACAACGGCCGTTCCGTGCTGGTCATCGTGGAAGACAGGAATGTCGAGCTCTTCTTTAAGGCGTTCCTCGATCTCGAAGCAACGCGGAGCGGAAATGTCCTCGAGATTGATGCCGCCGAACGGCACGGCGATGCGTTTGATCGTCTGCACGATCTCGTGCGGATCCTTTGTGTTCAAGCAGATAGGAAATGCATCGACGCCGCCAAATTCCTTAAAAAGCTGGCATTTGCCTTCCATCACGGGCATCGCGGCGGCCGGGCCGATATCACCGAGGCCGAGGACGGCCGTTCCGTCCGAGATCACCGCGACCGTATTCTTCTTGATCGTCAGGTTAAAGGCCTTTTCCGGGTCCTTGTGGATCGCCTCGCAGATGCGCGCAACGCCTGGCGTATATGCCATCGAGAGGTCAGAACGTGTCTTCAGCGGCATCTTCGACGCGATCTCGATCTTGCCGCCAAGGTGCATAAGGAACGTCCTGTCTGAGACATTCACGATCTCGACCCCGTCAATGTGGCTTAGCGAATCGATGATCTCCTGGTCGTGCGTTTCGCTTGCGGCATTTACCGTGATGTCGCGGACGAGAAAATCCTTGCCGACGCTTACGATGTCGATTCCCTCGATGTCGCCGCCCGCTTTGCCGATGGATGTAGTTATCTCGCCAAGTTTTCCGGGGAGGTTGTGGATCTTAACGCGAAGGGTGAGGCTGTAACTCGCGTTGGGTGTTTGTGTGTTGCTCATTCCTTTGTGTTCGACGCCAATTTGAACCCGAACGGCGTCGCAAAATGCCTAAAAGACAAACAAAAAGTATGACGAAAAATACCGTGCTAAGCAAACCGCTGTGCCGACCGCAAATGTCGCAGATCGGGCCGCAGAACAATAAGTTCCAAAGGATTTTGTTCATTTTGGTATAATGAACACCGAGGAGACGAGGTTTACTATCAGTAAAGTCAGCGGCTTTACACGCGGCCTAAAACATAATCAGCTTGTTCGCATCGAGCGTCTCGGGACCCGGCGCGTGCCCGCCTCGGACATTGTTTCGCCGGAGCTTGCGCGACAAATGTCGGAGATCTCGCATGAGACGGGCCGCCAGATCGGTGTTCTGCTAAATCGAAAAGGCCAGGTCGAATACGTAATGGTCGGCAACTCAAAGCAGATCGAAATGCCCGATTTTGGACGCTCGCGCGTTTCGACGGAGCGTTTCCGAGGCCTTCGCTGCGTTCACACGCACCTGCAGGGCGAAAAGCTCACGCAGGACGACCTGACCGACCTCGCCCTTTTGCGATTCGACCTGATGAGCATAATACAGGTCGAACCAAAGACGGGCCTTCCCGGAATGGTCTATTCCGCGCATCTTTTGCCGATGTCGGCAAGGGCCGCAAATTCGGACGGCGACAAAGATGCGTCCGAGCCATACCAGTTTCTCGAACCGAACATCCCAAGCCAGCTCGACACCGACCTTCTCGAACTCATCCCGTCGCTCGAGGCCGAGATGGCTCGTGTCTCGGCAACTGCCCGTATCCGTTCGTCCGGACGGGAACGTGCGATCCTTGTCGGCGTTACGACGGGCGATATCGATGAGGAACGCGAATCGATGACCGAGCTCGAGGAACTTACCATTTCTGCCGACGTGACCGTCGTTGATTCGTTCATTCAGCGGCGTCCGCAGATCGATCCGCGGACGGTACTTGGACGTGGAAAACTCGACGACCTTTTTGTGCGATCGATGCGTTTGGGTGCCGACCTTCTGATCTTTGACACGGAGCTGTCGCCGGCGCAAGTACGCTCGCTTAGCGAAGCGACGGAGCTGAAGGTGATCGACCGGCCGCAGCTCATCCTCGACATTTTTGCCAGCGTGCCCAGAGCAGGGAAGGAAAACTTCAGGTCGAGCTTGCCCAGCTAAAGTATCTGCTTCCGAGGCTCGTGATCGGGCAGAATTCCGCATTTTCGCGGCTTGCGGGCGGGATCGGCGGCCGCGGCCCGGGCGAGACCAAGCTCGAGACCGATCGTCGCCGTGTTCGCGACCGTATCGCCCAGCTCGAACGTCAGGTCGATGCACTCGGACGCCAGCGGAACGAACGCCGGAAGAACCGCCTTCAGAAGCACCTGCCGATAATTTCGCTTGTCGGATATACGAATGCGGGCAAAAGCACGCTTCTGAACGCGCTGACGCAAAGCGAGGTCTTCGCCCAGCAGAAGATGTTCGCGACCCTCGACCCGACGTCGCGTCGTCTGCGCCTGCCGTACGAGCAGGAGGTCATCATCAACGATACGGTCGGGTTCATACGCGACCTGCCGGACGCCCTCGTATCGGCCTTTCGTGCGACGCTTGAAGAGATCGCCGACAGCAGCCTTTTGGTACACGTTGTCGATGCTTCGAATCCGCGCGTCCTGCAGCAGATCGCGTCGGTCGATGCTATCCTGAAAGAGCTCGAACTGCACAACATCCCGCAGCTTATCGCGTTCAACAAGGCCGACCTGATCGATCGGGACGCGCTCGATCTGCTGCGGCGTGAGATCGAAGGGGATGTGGAGTGCGTTGCGATATCGGCGATCGAGAGAGCAAGCTTGAGGCCACTTGCGGAAGCGATCGGAAGGCGCGTAGGACAATTTTCGGCCGACGGATCGCCGATCGCGGCGGCGGAGGTTTACGCGAGGGCAAATGGCTAAACGGATCAAAGATCTAAAGTCGCCGACGAAGGCGTACAAGGATCGTCTGAAGGCGATCTTCGTGAAGCCGTTCGCGTCGCTTTCGGACCGTCAGAGGTTTTGGCTCGGCTTTGCGGCCTTTTGCCTCGTAACGACATTCCTCATTCAGAATCCGTTTTGGAGCCGCGTCGGAGAAAGGCAGTATCACACGGGCGACATCGCCCGCGAGACGATCGTTTCGCCTGCCGACATTACGGTCACCGATCAGGCCGAGACCGACCGCCTCCGGGCCGAAGCTCGTGCGAAGGTGAATCCGATCTTTCGATATGAATCGGGAAAACCGGAAGAAGCTCTACAGAGTTTCATTGCCGCTTGGGAACATATGCAGCGGCGTTCAAGCTCGTCAAATACGAATCGGGCAGCTGAGACGAATTCGCGTACCGACGGGCATTGGACCAGCAGCGACGTCGGGAAGGTCCTGAGTTCGCGAACCTTTAGCCGGAACGAGCTTGATGCAGTCCAGACGGCCCTTCGCGATGCGGCCGACGGTTACATTTACGACGACTCGGAGAGGCAGTATTTCCAAACGCAGGTCTTCGTTTTCGATCGTTCAAAACCTACCCAGCGTTCGACCGTCTCGATGCCTGAGAGTAACTGGACGGCACTTTCGGCCGCAAGGAACAAGCTCCGCGTACGCATCGACGCTATCAGAAGCCTTTCAAAAAAGGAGGCCGACGCATTCTATTCGGCGACGGAGATCCTCGTGACGCCGACCGTGCAGTACGACAGCGTAGCGACCGAGACCGCAAGGAATGCAGCCGCAAGCGACATCGAACCGATAACGATCGCCCTGAAACGCGGCGAGAATATCGTCGATGAAGGACACCTGATCACGCCGAACGTTATGTCGAAGATCGACGCGATCAGCAGTTATACGGCTTCGACGCGTAAACTGAATCGCTTTGTCGGCGTCCTGCTTCTGGTTGCGGGGTTGTTTTGGGCCGCATGGAAATTCGTGCAGAATCGCGGCACGCTCCCGAGATTGTCGCTAACGGCAAACCGCACGTTCTTTCTGCTTGGATTCGTCGTGGTGTGTCAGACCGTGATCTCGGCGGTGCTCTTCCGCCTGGCCGATTTTACGGCGATCCAGAACATCAAAGCGCCGATGAATGACGCGACGCTATGGGCTTTCGCGATTCCTTTCGGAGCGGCGAGTCTTTTGATGACGCTTCTTGCCGATCGGCCGACGGCCTTGTTCGCGGGCTTGCTGAATTCGATGTTCGCAGGTTTGATGGCGCCGCGGCCGCTGGAATTCGTCTTGTACTCGGCGATCGCGTCCGCCGTCGCGGTTTACGGCATCGGACGCTACCGGAACCGGCAGACCGTCACCATAGCGGGCTCCCTTGTCGGGGCCGTCTCGGCCGTGGTCTCGCTTGCCGTACTTGCGTACACACAGCAGCCGATCATTCTGAATACGGTCTTGCTCTCGATCGCCTGCGGGCTCGCGAGCGGTGTTTTGACGGCGGCGGTCACGTCCGTTCTTCTGCCGGTGTGCGAATCGCTTTTCGGGATACTCACGGACGTAAAGCTGCTCGAACTCTCGAACGCCGACCTTCCGGTGCTCGGCCAGCTTGCCCTTCGTGCTCCGGGAACGAATCAACATTCGCACGCCGTCGGCCAGCTTGCCGAAGAGGCGTGCCGCGTGGTCGGTGCGAACGGCCTTCTGGCGAGGATCGGGGCTCTATATCATGACATCGGAAAGACGGCCGCTCCCGAACATTTTGTTGAGAATCAGTTGGCGAAGAATCCGCACGACAAGCTCAAGCCCGCTCAAAGTGCGAAGATCATTATCAGCCACGTGACCTACGGCACGAAGCTCGCCAGAGAGGTCGGCCTTCCGGCGCGCATCGTTGATTTTATCCCGCAGCACCACGGCACTCGTACGCTCCATTACTTCCTGAAGAAGGCGCAGGCCGAGGCTCATCCCGATGAGGTCATTTCCGAGAATGAGTTCCGTTATCCGGGGCCGAAGCCGCAGTTCAAGGAAGCCGCGATAATGATGATCGCAGATTCGTGCGAGGCCGGTGCGAGGTCGCTTGCCGAACCGAACCCTGAGAACGTGAGATTCATCGTCACGAAGATCATTGATGCGATCCTTCAGGACGATCAGCTCGATGAATGCGACCTGACGCTTCGAGAGCTGACGCAGATACGCGAATCGATGATCAAATCGCTTGTTGCGATCTATCATTCGCGTGTCGATTATCCCGGCTATGTGCCGCCTGCGTCGGGCCAGTTCAGGCTTGTCGATACGCATATCGACAGCGAAGAACGCGGCCTGAAGTTCAAGGATCCCGCAGACATTCCCGTGTCGCCGGGCGGCGAGATCGAGGACGAAGCGATAGATCGCTCACATCCGCCAAAGGGAAGGGACGTAAAGGCCGCCGGTTAGAATTTATCCTTTAGTTTCGAGTAGGTTTCGGTAAGCGATTCGGGGAGCGTGCGCGTTTCGCCGATCGTCGTCATAAAGTTCGCATCGCCGACCCAACGCGGCAGTACGTGCATATGATAATGCCCCGCGACGCCCGCACCGGCGGCACGGCCGATGTTCATCCCGCTGTTTATGCCTTCCGGAGAATAGACCGTTCGAAGGGCGAGATGTGCGGCCTTGTTGAGGTCCATCATCTCGTCGGTCGCGGCTTTCGACGCGGACGTGATGTCGGCAAAGTGCTCAAAGGGAACGATCAGGATATGGCCCGCGGCATACGGAAAGATATTGAGGACGACAAAGTTGAACTCGGCACGTTTGAGGATGAATTTTTCCTCATCGGATGCCGAGCTCGCAAGTATCGAACAGAAAACGCAGTCGCTGTTTGGGTCAGCACAGCTTTCCTTTATGTATTTATATCGCCAGGGACTCCAAAGAACATCCATTAAGCCTCGTCGGTGTTGATCAGCTCCTTTAGCTCTTTTCCGGGTTTGAAGTAAGCGACGCGTTTTGCAGGGATGTTGACGGTCGCGCCGGTCTTTGGATTGCGGCCTTGGCGGGAATTGCGTTCTCTCACGCGAAAGCTCCCAAATCCGCGCAGCTCGATCTTCTCGCCGCGGTTCAGGCTCGCCGTGATGCTGTCGAAGATGATCTCGACAAGCTGCTCGGCGTCCTTTTTGGTCATTTCGGCTTCAACAGCAACTCGTTCTACAAGGTCCGCTTTGGTCATTTGTCTAATTGTATGGTCAAACGGGCGGAAAAGGATCCGCCCGGTGAACTAAGCACTTTGTGATTCCGTCTCGGAGCCTTCGCTAGGGGCTTCGGACGTATCGCCGGCAGATTCGGGAGTCTCGGCAGCGGCCGCTTCGGGTGACGTCGCGGCTTCAACAGGCTCGGAGGCAGCTTCCGCCGAAGCTTCGACGGGAGCGACTTCTTCGGCGGCCGGAGTTTCAGCTTCGGAAGCGGGCTCCTCGGCTTTCGGGGCATCGTCAGCCTTTGCCTTCTTTTCTTTTTTCGGTTTAGCCTCAGCGGCAGGAGCTTCCTCGGCCTTTGTGCCGAAGCTGATGTTAGCGAGTTCGGCAAGGCTTGCCATGCCGCCCTTTGCTTCGCTCGAGTAGCTGCGGGTATCTACTACGGGCTCATCATCCTTGCCGACCGCTCGATGCGAAAGGCCGATCTTCTGCTCTGCGGCGTCGATGCGAAGGATCTTGAAATCCATATCCTCGCCAAGTTTTGCGACCGATTCCGGACTCTCGACGCGTTCGTCGGCGAGTTCCGAGATGTGGCAGAGGCCTTCGAGGCCTTCGCCAAGTTCGACGAAGACGCCGAAATTCGTGAATCGCGAGACCTTACCGCGAACGACCTGGCCCGGGCGATGCGAGGAAACGAAAGTCTCCCAGGCGCTCGGGGTGAGATCCTTCATCGAGAGAGAAAGACGCTGGTTCCGCTTATCGATGTTAGTAACGATCGCCTCGACTTCCTGGTCCTTTTTGAGAACATCCTTCGGATGTTTGATCTTCTTGGCCCAGGTGATATCGGAGACGTGCACGAGGCCGTCAATGCCTTCCTCAAGCTCGACGAATGCGCCGAAATCCGTGATGTTACGGATGCGGCCTGTGATCCGCGTGCCGACAGGGTAACGCAGATCGACGAAATCCCACGGATTGTCCTGGAACTGCTTCATTCCTAGGCTGATGCGTTTCTCTTCGGTATCCACACCGAGTACCTGAACATCGACCTCGTCGCCCTTGTTGAACATACGCTTGGGCGACTGAGCACGCCGCGACCAAGAGATCTCCGAAACGTGGACAAGCCCTTCTACGCCCGGCTCAAGTTCAACAAAGACGCCGTAATCCGTTACGGACGAAACCTTACCCTTGATCTTCGCGCCGACAGGATAGACCTCGATCACGGTTGACCATGGGTCAGGCTGAAGCTGTTTGTAGCCGAGCGAGATCTTGTCTTTTTCGCGGTCGAGCTTAAGGACCTTGACCTGAACGTGGTCGCCGGTCTTGAACATTTCGCTCGGATGATGGAGGCGTCCCCACGACATATCCGTTACGTGGAGAAGGCCGTCGATGCCGCCAATGTCAACGAACGCACCATACTCGGTGAGGTTCTTGATCGTGCCGTCAACGATATAGCCCACGTCAATGTGAGAAAGAGTCTCGGCCTTTTGGGCATTGACGATCTCATCCGTCATCACCTTACGTGAAAGGACGACGTTGTTGCGGCGGCGGCTGAATTTGATGATCTTGGCTTCGATCGGGGAATTCAGGTAGCTGTCGAGGCTGTAAACTGGCCGCGAATCAACTTGCGAGCCGGGAAGGAAAGCTTCCACGCCGTCAAGATCGACCTTCAATCCGCCTTTTGTCTTTGCGGTAACGTTACCGGTCACAGGTGTGCCGTCAAGGAAAGCCTTTTCAAGGGCATCCCAAGAGCGACGAGCAAGAGCGTCATTTCGTGAGAGCACGGGCGGGCCGTCGCCGCCGTGCATTGCCTTTAGAACGACCTGGACCTCGTCGCCTTCTTTGACAGAAAGCGTGCCGTCCTCGGCGGTGAACTCTTCCGCGGGCACGATGCCTTCCGACTTGTAGCCAAAATCGACCAGCACGCCGCGGTCGGAAACGCCGACCACCTTGCCGTCAACTAGCTGACCCGTGTGAAAGGTCGCTTGGTCCAGCTCGAACTGTTCGAGAATTGCGCCGAAATCGACATCGCCCGACGACGTCTCTTCCGCGGGTGCGGCCGCTGCCGATGCCGATGCCGATGTTTGCTCTGCTGCCTGTTGTTTCTCAGCCGAAGATGCTGCAGCCGTCGTTTCTTCGGGTTCCTGTGTTGCCTCGTTAGTCATTTACCGGTAATTTACTTCCTCTAGTTAAATACGCTTTCGGCGCGGTGCCGAATGCGAAATTCTCTTGCCTCAAACCGTTCTCTTAGAACAAGATCCGCGGAATACACCATTCCCGTTTGGCTTCTTGATCATTGGGAGCGAAACTTGATCGACAAACTTCGCGATCGTACCCGCTCAAATAAAGAAAAAGCCTTTCGATCACAGTGCCTTTCCGCTCAAGCTTTGGCAAAACTTAAAAATACAGCCATTTTCCGCCTTTTGTCAAGGCTTTGCTGTCCGAAAGCGTTGAAAAATCTATGTTTTAGCGAAAGCAGGGCACTCTCGGAAGCTAGTTGCGGACGATAAGGTCCCCGACCGTGCCGACGCCGCTCGAACGCTCCATTTCTTCCTTTGCGATGGTCGAGGTGTTGTGGATGCCGGCAAGGCGCAGGCGGAACTCGTCCGGATTGGTCGAACCGCGTAATGCTTCGTCGAGCGAGATAAGGCCCGACTGGTATAGATAGAACAGCGATTGGTCGAACGTCTGCATACCGTATTGCGACGTTCCTGCCGCGATCGCGTCGCGGATCGACGACGTTTTGTCCTCGTGCAGGATGTAATCGCGGATAAGCGGTGTCGAGACCAAGATCTCGACGGCGGGAATTCGGCTGTTGCCCTTTGAGGACTTCATCAGGCGTTGCGAAACTACAGCCTTTAGGAGGCCGCCGAGCTGAATGCGCACGGATTTCTGCTGATATGGCGGAAATGCTGAAATGATTCGAGTTAGCGTCTCGGCCGCATCGAGCGTATGGAGCGTCGAGAGCACAAGGTGGCCTGTCTCGGCCGCGACAAGCGCGGTCTCGATCGTCTCAAGGTCGCGCATTTCGCCTACGAGGATCACATCCGGGTCCTGTCGGAGGCTGCCGCGCAGGGCTTCGGCAAAATTCCGGGTATCGACATCGACCTCACGCTGCGTGATGAAGGATTCCTTGTCCTTGTGCAGGAACTCGATCGGGTCCTCGATCGTGACAATGTGGCAGTTCCGATTCTGGTTGATGTGGTCAACTATCGCGGCCAGAGTGGTCGATTTACCCGAGCCCGTCGTTCCCGTAACCAGCACAAGGCCGCGCTTTTCGTCGGCGATGTTATTGAGGATCGGCGGCAATCCAAGTTCGGCAAAGCCGCGGATCGTGTCCGAAATAACGCGGGCGACGATCCCGATCGAATTCCGCTGCTGAAAGATATTTACGCGAAAACGGCCAAGCCCGTTCACGCCGTAGCCGATATCGACCTCCAAAGAGTCCTTAAAATGCTGCTTTTGGCGGTTCGACATCATGGAGAATGCCATCTCCAGGGTCTCATCCTGCGAAAGTTTCGGGACACCGCCGAGCGGTTTGAGTTCGCCCGTAATACGGACGACCGGGAAGGAGCCCGCCCTGAGATGCAGGTCGGACGCGCCGAAGCTCATTGCCATTCGCAGGAGGTCGTCGATACGGGTGGACATATTGAACGAAATTCAGGCCAAAGAAAAAGGAACTGTTGAGGCCTTCTTCGAGGAATCGGAGCACCGTGGATCTGCAGGATGGCAACGATCGGGTGCTCTGACCATTTTACGGCGAATGAAGATGCCGCGTCAATACTTTTGATCGTCCGGAAATGTGAGGCGGGCCGACGGCTGGATCCTCCGCCGGCCCCAAGGGTTAGAACGGCAGTGCCGTAAAATCAAGATCGGAGACCGAATCGTTGAGGGTGACGGTCCTTGTGGTCGTCGAGAATGTAAAACGCCTGCTCGCGATCGAGATGATGCAAGTCTCGCCGGCCTGCAGCCCGTCAAATCGATAGTAGCCGAACGAGCTCGAAAGGGTTCGGAATGTAGTTCCGTTCGCGGTCGTCAACGTGACGATCACGTTCTTGATGCCTGCGCCGTTCGCGGTCAGGATGCGGCCGGCAACGGCAACCTCTGCCGCCGTAGTCTCGAGTTCCGCCTGCCAGAAGCCTCCACGTAGAATGTATGGGGCCTCACCGGAATTGAACGCCGCGGGCTGCCCTGTCGTGCCCGACAGCGTGAACGTACCGCCGCTGCTCGTTGTATTTCCGCCGCCCGCGATCACGCTTTGAGTGATCGTGTACGGGCCGCCTGATTGGGCCGAAGCCGTCAGGCCTAGGACGAAGACGCAAAGGATCGTGCAAAGGGCGGGAAGTATCGAAAGTCCTCGATACCGGCAACTGTTATTGTTTGTCATACTTTAACCTCGCTTTTGTATCCGCGAATGCCGTCGCCCAATTAACAAGATCTGCGGAAAGGATACCAACAGATACTCCATTTCTGCCCGAACTGTCAACTTCTTTCCGTGCGGTCCGAATCCTAGGTCGACTGACCGAATTGAACACGCAGCTGCTTGGACGGATTCGACAAGCAGCGGACTCCGTTCTAAAATCAGGCTTTCATGGGGAAAGCAGGGACAATACTTTCTGTAACACCGCCGTTCGCCTTGCCGGGCGCCGAGATCATTGTCGCGTGCGAGGGTTTCGAGCTTGACCTCGCGGGCGAATGCGGCCTTTTTGCAGGTGAGCGGCAATGTCAGACGGTTGCAGCTTCAAGGGAAAGGGTGATCGCCCGGCTTCCGAAAGACCTTGCAGGTGGCGCGGCTGCATTGACGCTACGCAGCGGCGGTGAATCGAGCGCCGCAAAACAGATCGTCGTCGGCCGTATGCTCGCCGACGATATGCACCTTGTCGCGAATCCCGCGGTCGATCCTTCGGACGATTCCCTGATACTTACCCGTTCGGGTTCGCGAGGGCAGCAGCTTCCTGTGACGCTCTTTCGCCTTGAGACCGATGGATTCCTCGACGAATTCCCGGAAGCGATAATGAACCCGACCTCGGTCGCCTTCAACCGTGATGGCGAACTGTTCGTTACAAATCGCGCTGAAGGTGAGGTCTATCAGGTAGATAGAAGCGGTTCGTATTCGACCTTCGCGATGGGATTGGGGATCGCGTCAGGCCTTGCTTTCGATAAAACGGGTGTGATGTATGTCGGCGACCGCACGGGCACGATCTTTCGCGTGCATGAGTTCTCGGATGTCGAGCCTTTCGCCGCCGTAGAACCTTCGGTCGCAGCGCATCATCTTGCTTTCTCGCCGAATGGTGAGCTTTATTTGACGGCTCCGGGCTTTGCGAGCAAGGACGGGATCTACAAGATCACTTCGGACGGCGCCGTTTCGATGTTCTACGGGAAACTCGGAAGGCCGCAGGGAATGGCGTTCGACATTTCGGGCGATATGTACGTCGCCGCCTGCCATCAGGGACGTCGCGGTATCGTAAAGATAAAGGCCGACGGGTCATCTGTCGAACTTCTTGTGTCCGGAGATAACGTTGTCGGCCTTTGTTTTACCCGCCAGGGCGAAATGGTCGTCGCCACCGGCGATATCGTCTATTCGATCCCGTGCGGGATCTACGGTGCGATCTTGTCGCAATGAAAAGCTAACTAACTGCCTTTCTTCATCGCCTCGATCTGTTTTTCTAGATTCGACGTGTTCTCGCCTGCGGCCTTGCCGACCGTGACGCCGCGTTCTGCTGCCTTCAGGGCATCGGCATTGCGTCCGAGATTCATTAGGATCGTGGCCTGCTGAGCGAGATCCTTCATCGTAGCCTTTTGCGCGACCTTCGCTTCCGAACGCTTTAGAGCCATCTCGAACCAGACATTCGCCTCGGACATACGCTTATTCGCTTTTGCGTAGCTGCCTGCCGCCAGTGGAGCGCCGGGATCGCTCGGATCGGCCGCTGCGACGAATTCTCGTAAATGCCCAATGGTCGCGCCGACAACATCCTTTACCTGAACGGTGAACGGTACGCGAACCTTGTCCCAGCTAAGCACGACCGTCGCCGAATCATCCGTCACGTTGTCGATCGAATATGTGAGCAGTTCGGTGTTCGAGCCCGAAGCTTCCGGCTTTGCCATTACGCGCAACGCGTCCTTTGCGGCATCGTAACTAAAGCTGCCCCATTGGCCTGCATCCTTATTGAAGATGACCGTCCACTCGCCCTTCTCCGGGATCATATGCAAGCTGTACTTGCGGCCGGAAGCGGTTTGCCGTTGACGAGAAGGTCATCGGTGGTCGAGAAGACGGTTGCTTCATTCGCGCCTGCTCGCCAAATGTGGCCGAAAGGCACGAGCGGCTCGCCCGCTTTGTGCTGCATCGAGTTGTCGAGCGTCGCCTCGCCTTTTGCACGTGCGGCCATCTCTTCCGGGGCCGCCGCGAAGATCGTGCGTCCCTTTACGGCCGGGCGGCTGTAGAGGACCGAGATCTGGGTGGAGCCGATGGTTTGCATGACCTCGGCCTTTTGACTTGCCCGCGGCGTCGGCGGACGGTTCTGGGCCGCTGCGACAGTAGCGCCGAAGCACAGTACGACAAATAAAAGAAAAGTGCGTGACCTCATAGAAAATCTCCCGTAGAAATTGAATTTGTAAACGAAACTATACCACTTCTTTGGCCCAACCGTTCAAGAAGAAGGCTTCGTCTCGTTTTAGTTCGACACGAAGCCTCGAAAATGCGAAAACACAAGCGGGACGAACGCTCTACTCGTCGTCGTCGTGAGCGCGAACGCGGCCGGCGGCGACCGCTTCGTCGATCACCTTTTGCGCCAAGTTGTGAGGCAGCGGATCATAATGCGAGAACTGCATATGATACGATCCGCGGGCCTGGGTGACAGAATTCAGCTTTGACTGATAGTCAAGCATTTCCGAAAGCGGGACCTTTGCCTTGATGACCTGTTGTTTTCCGCGCATATCCATTCCGCCGACGCGTCCTCGCCGCGAATTCAGGTCGCCCATAATATCGCCGGAAACTTCCTGCGGCGTGAATACCTCGACGTCCATTATCGGCTCAAGAAGGGTCGGCTTTGCCCGTTCCATTGCCGCCCGAAAAGCCTTGCGGCCGGCGGCTTTGAACGAGTGTTCATCAGAATCGACGGTATGATAACTGCCGTCGATGAGCGTGACCTTGAAATCAACGAGCGGATAGCCGGCGACGGCTCCCTGTGCCGCCGCCTCTAGGATCCCTTTTTCGATCGCCGGCCGGAAATTCTGCGGAACAGCACCGCCGAAGATCTTATCGACCCACTCAAAGCCCGCACCGCGTTCGAGCGGTTCGAAGATCACCTTGCAATCGCCGAATTGCCCGCGGCCGCCGGACTGTTTCTTGTGCCGGCCCTGAACTTCGCAAGATTGCGTGATCGTCTCCTTATACGGGACCTTCGGCGGATGGAGTGTTACCTCGACGTGGTAGCGTTTGTCGAGTTTATCGACGACCGTCTCGATATGAAGCTGCCCGGAACCGGAGAGGATGAATTCTTTCGTCTGCGGGTCACGCTCGAACGTAAGGCTCGGGTCCTCTTCAAGAACCTTGTGTAGCGCGACCGAGATCTTCTCTTCGTCGGCACGTGATTTCGGCTCGATGGCGAACGCGATCGCGGCCTCCGGATATTCGACCTTTGGATAGACGATCGGTTTTGCCTTATCGCTCAAGGTATCGCCCGTCTGCGTGTCCTTTAACTTTACGACCGCAATGATGTCGCCCGTCTGTGCCGAATCGACCTTTTCGAGCGTCTTTCCGGCGATCAAATGGAGGGCACCGAGCCGCTCGGCCGTGTCTCGAGATGTGTTCTGGACGGTCGCGTCCGCGGCGATCTTGCCGCTTACGATCTTCATAACGTTGATGCGGCCCGCGAACGGGTCGGCGATCGTGCGGAACACATATGCCGAGAAAGGTTCGTCATTGCTGTATTTCCTGGCGATACGGTCGCCCGAATGGTCGGCGTTCGCAAATCCGTATTCTGCCTCGTGAGTTGCCGGGTTCGGGGCGAATTCGACGATGTGATCGAGCAGGAGTTGAAGCCCGACCAGATTCGCCGACGAAACGGCGTAAACGGGGCAGAGTTTGCTGCTTGCGATCGCTTGGCAAGGTTCGGATAGATATCTTCCTCGGGGAGCGTGCCTTCGGCAAAGTATTTTTCCATCAGGGCGTCGTCCGATTCGGCGACGATCTCGATCAGGCGTTCGCGAGTGCGTTCGAAGACGTCGCGTCCGTCTTCCGGTATCGGTATCTCTTTCGCCTTTCCATTCTCGTCGAACGAATATGCCTTTTGATGAACTACATCGACAACGCCTTTGAAATCACCTTCTTTCCCGATGGGAAGCGAAAAGGGCACGATCGAGCGTGCGAAACTTGACGTTGCGGTCTCGAGTGCGTGGCCGAAATCGGCATGCTCCTTGTCGATCTTATTGATGACCATAAACCTCGGCAGGAGGAATTCGTTCGCGTACTGCCAGGTCTTTTCCGTCTGCACCTCGATGCCGTGAACTCCGTCAACCACGACCAAGGCGCAATCCGCCACGCGTAATGCAGGCCTTGCGTGCGACACGAACGCGGCGTAACCAGGCGTATCGATCAGGTTGATCTTGGTGTCCTTGTATTCAAGATGTGCGAAGTTGTTGTTGAGCGAGACTTTGCGTTCGATCGAATCTTCATCGAAATCGGTCACGGTCGTGCCTTCATCGACCTTTCCCCAGCGAGGCGTCGCACCGGCGACGTACAAAAGCGACGCGACGAGCTGGGTTTTACCCGCGTCGCCGTGACCAATGACAGCCAGATTTCTGATGTTCTCAGTATTGAATGCTTTCATTTCGGCAGAATCTCCTTGTTGTGGATTTTTGGATCGTTGGTATGCAAAGACGGGCAAACGACATCGCAAGGAAATTCCAAAGGTAGGTTGAACTCCTTGCGACGAACGGCATAATTCAGCGAATCGCTCCGATCATTTGTATATCTCAAATTTAGCTCAAACGCCGCCCAACGGCAAGGAACTCGCGGGTCAAAGAATGAGATCGGCGGCAAAATGACCCAACCGGGATAACGCTCAAAGGAGAGCGGTTTGACTTTGTAGGCTATACTGGATAGTTATCGGATCGGCGGGCTCGCGGCCTGCAAGGCGAGGGCCTTTCTTGTAACGCCCGGCCGAATGTCGTTGCCTGGGATTCGAGCGACTGACGGGAATTTGGTACATCCTGAGGTCAACGGAAGGCTTCTTAGGACTTCAGTGGGGAATTGCTACGGATATTCCCGCACCGAGCTCATTCATTGTGCCTCCGGGCGGTACGAGCCGCTCGGCAAAATTCCGGGGCAAACAGCGTCCACACTAATGAGACGTGCGGGAACTGCGGCACGAACTGTCGAACTTTCCCGACCCAAGGCGACAATAAAATGTTGAGGATAAAGAATGTCCAAGATCTTTAAGCAGCATCGAAAGTTTTCGGCCTCGATCCTTATCCTTGCGTTCCTGATCGCGGGGCTGCCCGCGGACGCACAGGATCTTGTGCCCGTGAGCAATATCTCGGGCGGGTCGAGCGTCTTTGTCTTCAGGAAATCTTCGCCATCGCGACGCTTCACGAGCAGCGTTAGGACATCGCGCAGCCGTGAACAGCGAACGGCATCCGCAAAAAGGGTTCGCAAACAGTACGAGGCGCGAGCTGCCGAGACGGCCAAGAAAGATCGCTCACCGGTCATTGCCCCCGACAAGGCCTTAGCGTCGGTACGCACGATGAAGCGCCAGGAAGCCTCGAAAGTGATGGCAGGCTCGGGCGAGTACTACCTTCAGCAGGACGATCTTGACAACGCAATCGACAGCTTTCGCGAGGCCGTCACGCTCGATGCTGCGAATACGAAAGCAAAGCTCGGCCTGAGCGTCGCACTTGCGCGAAAAGGGAACGCGCTGGCCGACGGGGACAAATCTCCGCTTGCTAAAAGTTATTTTCTCGAGGCAATAAAGTACGATCCGAAGAATGCGGCTGCGTATTTCGGGCTCGGCGAGATCTTCGCGGATGCGAACGATAATGCCCAGGCCTTGGCGAACTACGAAAAGGCACTTGCTGCCGACCCGACACTTACGGAGATCTACCAGCCGCTCGGCATTCTTTACTACCAGCAAGGCGAGATCGCAAAGGCCGATAACCTTCTCGAAAAGGCGATCGCACTTGACCCGAACAGCGCGGATACTCAGGTCTTCATTGCCTCGATACGCCTTTCGCAGAACCGCAACCAGGAAGCTCTCGATGCGGCGCAAAAAGCCTGAGCATCGACCCGAATTCGGCAGAAGCGGCGAATGTCGCGGGCGATGCGCTCGTTCGGCTCGATCGCGTAAAGGAAGCGATCCCGTTCTACGAAAAAGCGACCTCGCTCAGACAGAATTACTTCGAGGCCCTGCTTGCGCTTGGCGCCGCTTATCTTGAGACTGCTCAGTATCAGAAGGCCGTGACCGCGTATAAAGGAGCGTTCATCGCAAAGAATACGAGTGCAGAAGCGGCCGAGGGACTCGCGGATGCATATCGCCTCGCGGGCGACTACAATTCGGCGGCCGGTGCTTATCGAAATGCGGCCACATTCATGGATCGTGACGCAACATACTCGAACGCTCAGAAAGCCGATACGCAAAGCAAGCTCGCGTTCGTTATCGGCCAGCAGTGTGCGATCAACATTCGGCAGGCAAAACGCTGTGAATGGCCGTCGGCGATCGCGGCGATGGAGAAAGCGGTAAAACTCGGCAACGGAAGCGCTATCGATTACGCGAATCTTGGCTGGGCATATTACAACGCCGCCCAGATCGACAATACCGATAAAAAGGCCGCCGATGCCAAGGCTAAGACCGAACTCGCACGCACCAACCTTGAAAAGGCCCTTGCGATGAATCCGAGTTTCGCCGCGGGCCCGATGCTGAACCTCGGAATGGTGCGAACCGACCTTGGCGATTATGCGGGAGCCGCGGATATCCTTTCGAAGGTCGTCAAGGACAAGCCCGAGTGGGCGTTCGCTTGGAACGAGCTTGGAATAGCGAATTACAAGCTGAACAAGAAGAAGGAAGCGATCGACAACTACAAACGCGCCGTTGACGAAGATCCCGGCCTTGCCGCCGCGTGGTTCAACTTCGGCCGCACTTCGATCGAGCTTGGAAATATGGGCGACGCCAAAAAGGCATACAAAAAGCTCGTCGATCTCAGGGCGATGAATTTCGCGAATTTCCTTGAGTTAATGAGCAAAGGAGCCGTCAAGAAATAGTTGCCCGACTTGATCTTTGAAGAGAACGTGCCGCTTGCGCCGCTGACCACGTTGGGAGTCGGCGGCCCGGCCCGCTATTTCGTCGAACCTTCCGATGTCGAGCAGCTTCGGGCCGCGCTTGAGAAAGCTGAACGCGACGGCCTTGCGGTGCTGATCCTGGGCGGCGGCAGCAATGTCGTTATTGCCGACTCGGGATTTGACGGCGTTGTCGTGCGTCCGATGTTCCTCGGTATGGAGTTCTCGCAGAACGGGGACTTAACGAACGTCGCGGTCGGTGCGGGCGAGAATTGGGATGCATTCGTCGCGGCGTGCGTTGAGATGAACCTTGCCGGCGTCGAGGCAATGAGCGGCATTCCCGGCCTTGTCGGCGGAACGCCCATCCAGAACGTCGGGGCCTATGGTCAAGAGGTTTCGGAGACGATCACGGCCGTCGAGTGCCTGGATCGCGAGAGTCGCTCGGCCGTTACATTCACTGATGAGCAATGCGGGTTTCGTTATCGCGAGAGTATCTTTAACACGACCTGCCGTGATCGCTACGTCGTCCTGAAGGTGCATTTTCGCCTTCAGCGAAACGGCCGGCCGAAGATCGCCTACCGTGATCTCACCGAGTTGTTCGAAGGCCGCGAGCCTAGCCTTTCGGAGACAAGAGAAGCCGTTCTCGCGATCCGCCGAAGCAAATCAATGGTTATCGATAAGGACGACCCGAATTCGCGAAGCGCCGGCTCGTTCTTCAAGAACCCGATCGTCGATCTGGAAGTTTACGAAACGATCGCGGCCGAAGATCCGAGCGTTCCAAAGTTCGCGGCCGAGCCGGGACGCGTAAAGATACCCGCGGCGTGGCTGATCGAACACGCAGGCTTTGACAAAGGGTATAGAATGGGAAGTGCCGGCATTTCCTCCCGCCATCCGCTTGCGATCATCAATGCCGATAATGCAAGCGCCGCCGAGATAATAGCTCTCAAGGACGCGATCCAGGCCGCCGTCAAAGCAAGATTCGCGATCGAACTGCGGCCCGAGCCAGTCTTCGTGGGCTTTCAGGACGCAAGTAAAATATTGACCGAATGACCATGCTCAAACACGAACTTACTAAGATCTCAGTTACGACAGTTGTCGCTGTATCAATGCTGTTTGCGATCATTCCCGCCGCTCGGCCCGTCGCTGCACAAGACCTAGTGACGACCGACAGCATCGCCAGCGGTTCAAGTGCATTCGTCTTCCGCGAATCGAGCAAAAGGCCGCAGTCGTTCCTTGCGGGCGGCGGAAGTGCATTCGCACGCGAAGCCGGCGGTGTTCGCTACAATCGCCGAACGAATGCCCAGATCGCGTCAGCCGCAAAGAAACGGCGGCAGGCTGCGGCCGCAGCACGAAAGCGCGCTATGGCAGCTGCACGGACCAAAAAACTCAAACTTTCCAACGACCTTGCAAAGGCCGGCGAAAATTCGCTCGATGCGGGACGTGTGGATGAGGCGATCAAGAGCTTCCGCGCTTCGCTCAAGGAGAATCCGCGTAATCAAAGAGCTTCGAGCGGCTTGAGTGAGGCGTTGACGGACCAGGCAGCGGCCGTTGCGGGCGATACGAACGATCCGGCGGCGATCCCGATCCTTGAAGAGGCGGTAAGATTCGACAAGACAAATGCGGAGGCGTTCGCGAAACTTGGTGCGGTTTACGCCGCAAAGGGCGAATATCCCGCTGCGATCAAGAATTATTCGCAGGCGATCGCCCTCGATAAGGACCTTGTGGCCCTCAACGCTCCGCTCGGCCTTGCTTACCTTGACAGCGGCGACGTGGGGAAGGCCGAAGCGTCCTTGCTTCTTGCGACACGCGGGGCGGTCGAGACAGTCGATGAGGTTAAAGCAGAATCGCAACAATGAGGCGCTCGCGGCGTTCGACAAAGCCCTGCAGCTCGACCCGCAGAACGCATCTGCGGCATACTACCGCGGACAGGCATATTCGCGTATGGACGAGCCTGCGAATATGATCGCGTCCTACAAACAGGCGTTGAACCTTGAGCCGAACTATTCGCCCGCGGCCTTTGATCTCGGCGTTGCTTACTACAACGCAGGCGATTACGCGAATGCGGCCGCATCCTACGAAACAGCCGTAAAAGCAGACCCGCAGAACGCTCAGGCCCACGCGAATCTTGCGAGCACATACCGACAACTCGAGCGTTATGACGAAGCGAACGCACAGTATGCCCTGGCATCCGAAAAGATCAAAACGGACACACTATACAGCGAATGGGGCTACTGCCTCGGGAAAGTGAACGCCTGGGACAAGGCATCGGAAAGGCTTTTGACCGCTCGCGACCTTTCTCCTGTGGCCGTGAACGATTCGAACATCTCGTGGGCCTATTACAATCAGGCCATCTCGCAGTCGAAAACATCTCCCGCGGCGGCCAAGGCAAACTTCGAACTTAGCCGAGCTTTCGCCACGAAAGCCGTGCAGCAAGATCCGAAACTTGATGCCGCGTATCTTAACCTCGGCTCGACCGAGAACAAGCTTGGGAACTATTCGGCCGCCGTCAATGCCCTAAAGTCAGCACTGAATCTTCGCAGCGACTGGCTCGTCGCGATGAACCAATTGGGCGTCGGCTATCGCGGGATGAATAACCTTACCGAAGCGATCGCTGTCTTCAAGCGTGCGACCGACCTTGACGGGAATTATGTTGCCGGGCTGTTCAACCTCGGCGAGGCGTACAACGCAAGCGGTGACAAGAAGGCGGCCCGGCGGATCCAGGATCGGCTCGGCAAGCTCGATGCATCGCTCGCGAATGTTCTCGGCGACGTTTTCAAGGGGAAGATCTCGATCGACGGCGTGACTCGCGGGCTCGGGAATGAAGTGCCGAAGGTGCCGAAGATACCAAAGATCAAACTCCCGTACTAGGCAGCGAGAGAAAAACAGGATGGAGCGGTTCGAAATGGACCGCTCCTTTTTTATATAATCGTAAATTTATAAAAATGCCTCGACGCGAAGATATAAAGAAGATCCTTATCGTGGGTTCCGGGCCGATCGTGATCGGGCAGGCCTGCGAATTCGATTATTCGGGCACACAGGCCTGCCGTGCCCTCAAACAGGAAGGCTTTACCGTCATTCTCGTTAATTCGAACCCCGCGACGATAATGACCGACCCCGAGATCGCCGACCGTACGTATATCGAACCGCTGACCGTCGAGGCGCTTACCGCGATCATCGAAAAAGAACGTCCCGACGCCGTGCTCCCGACCGTTGGCGGCCAAACGGGCCTGAATCTGTCGGTCGAGCTCTACGAAAAAGGAGTTTTCGACAAATTCGGCGTCAAGATGATCGGCGCGAATATCGATGCCATCAAGGTAGGCGAGGATCGCGAGCTTTTCAAGGCCGCGATGGACGAGATCGGTATCCAGTCGCCAAAAGGCGGCTTTGCCCACACTTGGGAAGAGGCAAAGGCGATCGTCGAGGAGATCGGTTATCCTGCGATCATCCGCCCGAGTTTCACGCTCGGTGGAACGGGCGGCGGAACGGCATTCAATCCGGAAGAATTCGAAGAGATCGCACGCCGCGGGCTCGCCGCGTCGCCGACCTCGCAGATACTCGTCGAAGAATCGATCCTCGGCTGGAAGGAATATGAGCTCGAGGTAATGCGCGACCTCAACGACAACGTCGTCATCATCTGCTCGATCGAGAATTTCGACCCGATGGGCGTCCACACCGGCGATTCGATAACGGTCGCGCCAGCGCAGACTCTCTCTGATGTCGAATATCAACGCCTTCGCGATATGTCGAGAGCGTGCATCCGAAAGGTCGGCGTCGAGACCGGCGGATCGAATATCCAGTTCGCCGTAAATCCTGAGAACGGCGACATTCGCATCATCGAGATGAATCCGCGCGTCTCGCGTTCCTCGGCCCTCGCGTCAAAGGCGACTGGCTTTCCGATCGCGAAGATCGCTGCCAAACTCGCGGTCGGCTATACCCTCGACGAGATACCGAACGACATCACACGAAAGACGCCTGCGTCATTCGAACCGACGATCGATTACGTCGTTACGAAGATCCCGAAATGGGCCTTCGAGAAGTTCCCGGGAACCGAGGACGTTCTAGGTACGCAGATGCGTTCGGTCGGCGAGGCGATGGCGATCGGCCGGACATTCAAAGAATCCTTGTTTAAAGGATTACGTTCGCTTGAGGCGGTTAAACCATTGCGTTTACAGGATGTTCCGGACGAGGAGCTTCAACGCAAACTCGCACGTCCGAACTCGAACCGATTCTCTTATCTTACCTACGCGCTCCAGAACGGCTACTCGATTGACGAGCTCTATCGCCTGACGCGCATCGACCCGTGGTTCCTTGACCAGGTCAAGCAGGTCATGGAATTCCAGGCCGAGATCGCGGGCCGCCCCGTTGTCGAATATTCGCCTGAGGAAATGCGGAAGGCGAAAGAATACGGCCTCTCGGATCGCCGCCTTTTCTATCTCTCGGGCGATGACGAAACGGCGGTCCGCGATATCAGAAAAGGCCACGGCATCAAGCCCGTCTATAAACGCGTAGATACGTGCGGCGCGGAGTTCGAATCCTTTACGCCGTATCTCTACTCGACCTACGAACAGGAATGCGAGGCGGCCCCGACCGATCGCCGCAAAATAATGATCCTCGGCTCGGGCCCGAACCGCATTGGCCAGGGGATCGAGTTCGATTATTGCTGCTGCCACGCGAGCTTCGCTCTTCGCGATGCCGATTTCGAGACGATCATGGTCAACTGTAACCCCGAGACCGTCTCGACCGACTACGACACGAGCGACAGGCTGTATTTTGAGCCTTTGACGTTCGAGGATGTGATGAACATCGTCGATGTCGAAAAACCCGAAGGCGTGATCGTCCAATTCGGAGGCCAGACGCCTCTGAACCTTGCCGCTCGCCTTCATCGTGCAGGAGTTCCGATCATCGGCACATCGCCAGACTCGATCGACCTCGCGGAGGACAGAAAACGGTTCGATGCACTGCTTGCGGAGCTGAAGATCCCGTGCCCTGAGAATTCAAGTGTTACATCAGCCGGAGAAGCGAAAGCTGTTGCAAAACAAATAGGTTATCCGATCGTCGTACGTCCGAGCTTTGTGCTTGGCGGCCGTGCAATGGCGATCGTTTACGACGAAGCCTCGCTCGATGAATATATGCGTATGGCGACCGACGCGTCGCCCGAAAGGCCGATCCTGATCGACAAATTCCTTGAACGCGCGGCCGAGATCGACGTTGATGCCATCGCCGATGAGACCGCGGTCGTCATCGCCGGAATTCAGGAGCACATTGAAGAAGCCGGCATACATTCCGGTGACTCTTCGAGCGTCCTGCCGCCGCAGAAGGTCGCAGAGGAGCATCTCGATACCATCAAGCATTACACGCGGCTCCTTGCCCGTGCATTGGGCGTCAAAGGCCTGATGAATATCCAATTCGCGATCAAGGACGACCGCGTTTTTGTCCTCGAAGTGAATCCGCGTGCGTCGCGGACAGTTCCGTTCGTGGCAAAGGCGACCGGCGTTCCGATAGCAAAGATCGCGTCGCTCGTGATGGCAGGAGACAAGACGCTCGCCGAATTCAACCTGCCGGAAGTGCTCGACGTACCCCGGATCTTTGTGAAGTCGCCCGTCTTTCCGTTCAAAAAGTTCGCGGGCGTCGATCCCGTTCTTGGCCCCGAGATGCACTCGACGGGCGAGGTCATGGGAATCGGCAGTTCATTCGGCGAGGCCTACGGCAAGGCAATGGAAGGTGCAGGCCTCACACTGCCGCTTTCGGGACGAGCATTCGTCTCGGTAAATGACGCGGACAAAGGCCAGGCGGTAAAGCTTGCGAGGCGCTTGAGCAAGCTGAACTTTTCGCTTGTTGCGACACACGGCACGGCGATCCGCCTGCGCGAGGTCGGCCTTGAGTGCGAAACCGTGTTCAAGGTGAACGAAGGCCGTCCGAACATCGAAGACCTGATCCGTCAGGGCGAGATCGCCCTCATCATCAACACGGCTCTCGGTAAAGCCTCTTTCTACGACGAGAAGGCCATCCGAAAGGCCGCCCTGCAATTCAACGTCCCGTGCGTTACGACGATCACCGGTGCCGAGGCGTTGGTCGAGGCGATCGCGACAAAGACGTC
Organism: Acidobacteria bacterium OLB17; assembly: GCA_001567505.1. GTDB lineage: Bacteria > Acidobacteriota > Blastocatellia > Pyrinomonadales > Pyrinomonadaceae > OLB17. The sequence continues at coordinate 30,394 of LLEU01000048.1, forward strand.
ACAGACCGCGATCACCGTCGGCAGCCTTCAGGAGATCCATTCGGAAAAAATGGCGGCCGAAACAACCTAACGGCCCGGTCGCTGCATCTTTAGGGGAGAAGTTGGTGACAATACTATGAAAGTTCTCACAAAGCCGTTCCTCGCGCTCACGTTCCTGGCCTCTGCAGCACTGACAACATTCGCCCAAACACCTAATTCCGTTCCGCCGCGGCTGGACGGAAAGCCCGATAACTCGCCATACCGCGAAATGGTGGCGAAGATAAAAGCGGGCGATGCTAAGGTCGATTTCTCAAAGTTTCGCAGAGCCTACCTGGATTGGGTCCTCGACGAGTGCAACCAGAGCGATGCCCCCGACCGCAAGAAGATGGTCGATGCCTTTGAGGCAAAGGACCATAAAGCGGCCATTCCGCTCGCTCTTGTCGTCCTGGAATATGAGTACGCTAATCGCGGGCTCCACCTTGCCCTTGCCGACGCATATGAGAAAACCGGCGACAAAGAAAAAGCGGCTTTCCACAACGACATCGCAAAGCGCCTGCGCGACGGCCTGCTGAACTCCGGCGACGGCAAGGCTCCCGCGACAGCCTATCAGGTTTTGTCGATCCGAGAGGAATATCAAGTGATGGCCGCCTTGGGATATAAGGTTTCGAGTCAGTCCCTCGTGATGGATAAGCAGTACGGCATATTCGACGTCCTTGCGGGAACGAACGCCGAGGGCAAGACCGGGTCATTTTACTTCAACATTACCGATGTTTGGGTGGGGAGCACTAGCTCGAAGCCCTGTACCGCAGCGAAAAAGAAATAAGGATCAGCACACTTTCGATCCACTTTGAGGGCGGCGCACAGGCCGCCCTGGTTTTTGTCCTTACTACAAAACTCCAACATCTTTCCTGTCGTCGCATCGAAGTGCGGACGCGTTCTTGACCATGCGAAGCCGATGCAATAACTTAGAGGGAACATCTTTAGACAATACAAACACTTAACTTAAATGACAGATTCACACGACCGCGAGGTCATCGGGGGGCATTTACTTGTCATCGGCGGCGCCGAGGATAAATACAATGAACGCCGCATTCTGAAGAAGTTCTTGGAGCTTGCCGGCGGAACGGACGCCGAAGTGCTGATAATTCCCGTCGCGTCGGACTTTCCGGAGTTCGCAGCGGATGTCTATACGCAGGCGTTCCGGAACCTTGGCGTCGCCAAGCCGCGTGTCCTACGGGCGACCTCGCGGCAGGATGTGGTCGAGGCCGACGTGAACGAGCTTCTTGACGGCGTCAACGGGATCTTTATGACCGGCGGCGATCAGATGCGGCTCGTCTCGCTGCTAGGCGGAACGAAGCTTGCGGACAGGATCCGAAGCATCGTCCGGAGCTCTAATATCGTCCTCGCCGGTACGAGTGCCGGTGCAGCGGCGATGAGCACGACGATGGTCGTCCGCGGGGAACCGAGTTCGCATCCGTACAAGGCGGCGGTCAGGCTTTCGCCCGGGCTCGGCTTCTTGAAGAACATTATCATCGATCAGCATTTTACCGAACGCGGCAGGATCAGCCGCCTCGTGACGGCCGTCTCTTATAACCCGTACAACCTGGGCATCGGCATTGACGAGAATACGGCGATCATTCTCGATGGGAAAGGATTACTTGAGGTCTTCGGGCAAGGCTCGATAACCATCGTTGATGGTTCACACATTACCTTCAATGAAATAGCGGAAGTTGCTGATAATGAAAGCTTTAGCGTTTGCGGGGTTCAATTCCACATACTGCGTGACGGGTTGAGCTACGACTACCTCGAGCGCCGGGCGATTCAGCCCGCCGGGGAGTTCTTGCTTCCCGACCTCGGCTAGGAAGGCGAACTTTTCACCACGCTCTTTGCGGTTTAGAAACTTATGGAAATTCTCGAGATCCGTACACTTCGCGGCCCGAACTACTGGAGCGGCTACTGGAAGAAACTCATCATAATGCGCCTCGACATCGGCGAATATGAGAAAAAACCGACCAACAAGATCAAGGGCTTCTACAAGCGCCTGGTCGAGGTCATGCCGTCGATCGAGACGCACGGCTGCAGCTACGGCGAACCGGGCGGTTTTCTAAAGCGCGTTAAGGAAGGAACGTGGGCCGGGCACGTGATCGAACATCTTGCCCTCGAACTTCAGACGCTTGCCGGAATGGACACGGGCTATGGCCGCACTCGTGAGACCAGCGAAAAAGGCATCTATAACGTCGTTTTCAGCTATCTCGAAGAAGAGGTCGGGCGGTTTGCCGGCCGTTCGGCCGTCCGGCTGTGGCGAGCACTCGCCGAAGGCACGAAGATCGCCGATATCAAGGCATCGCTTGCTGCTGATATTCAGGAGATGCGGGAGATCCGCGAGGACGTTCGCTTTGGGCCTTCCACAGGGTCGCTTGTCGAGGAGGCCGAGAATCGCGACATTCCCTTCATACGCCTGAACGATCAGTCGCTCGTGCAGCTTGGTTACGGTATCAATCAAAAGCGTATTCAGGCGACGACGACCGCCAACACGAATATGATCTCGGTCGATATCGCGGGTGACAAGGCGGCAACGAAAAAGCTGCTCGGCGATATGGGCGTTCCGGTGCCGAAAGGTTATCGGATCCGTTCGATCGAAGACCTCGAAGATACTTTAGAGCGTGTTGGCTATCCTGCTGTAATTAAACCACTTGACGGAAATCATGGTAAGGGGGCGACGGTCGGGATCACGAACCTCGAAGATGCCGTTACGGCTTTCGAGAAGGCGAAGGAGTACTCGCGTTGGGTCATTGTCGAACAGCAGCTTATCGGCTCGGATTTTCGCGCGCTTGTCGTAAATAACCGGCTCATCGCGGTCGCGAAGCGGATCCCTGCGCACGTCTCGGCGACGGGAAAAGTACGATCGAGCAGCTCGTTGAAGAAACCAATCAAGACCCGCGGCGCGGTTACGGCCACGAGAACGTCCTCACACTTATCGAGATCGACCAGCAGTCGAACCGCTTGATCCAGAACGCAGGCTATACGCTGGGTTCGGTCTTGAAGAAGGGCGAGGTCCTTTACCTCAAAACTACGGCGAATATATCGACCGGCGGAACTGCGATCGATGTAACGGACGAGGTCCATCCGGAGAACGTATTCCTATTTGAGCGGATCGCACGCATCATCGGCCTTGATGTCGCGGGTATCGACATCATCGCGGAGAATGTCGCGCAGCCGCTGCGGGACATCAGAGGCGGGATCATCGAGGTCAATGCCGCTCCGGGATTTCGGATGCACCTTGCGCCAAGCGAAGGCATCGGCCGGAACGTGGCGGAACACGTTATCGATATGCTCTTCCCGACGGGAACGCCCGCGCGCATTCCGATCATCGCCATCACGGGCACGAACGGCAAGACGACCACAACACGCCTTATCGCCCACATTCTGAAGAACAGCGGCCGCAATGTCGGCTTTACGACCACCGACGGGACGTATATCGGCAATCAGCAGATCGTGACCGGCGACAACACCGGCCCGATATCGGCGCAGCTCGTTCTGAAGGACCCGACGGTCGAGGTCGGCGTCCTCGAAACGGCACGCGGCGGAATTATTCGTTCAGGCCTCGGGTTCGACTATTGCGATATCGGCGTCGTCCTGAACGTGGCCGCAGATCATCTCGGAATGAAGGACGTGAACACGCTCGAGGACCTCGCGCGCGTTAAGTCAGTCATCCCGAGAGCCGTTGCCAAGAAAGGGTTTGCTGTCCTGAACGCCGAGGACCCGCTCGTTTACGATATGCGCAACCTCACCGAAGGTACTGTCGTGTGCTTTTCGATGAACGAGAATCACCCGAACATCAAAAAACGAGCGGAACGCGGACGAACTTCCTGCGTGTATGAGAACGGCTACATCACGATCCTGAAGGGAAAGTGGAAAGTGCGTGTAGAGAAGGCCGTCAATATCCCGCTGACGTACGGCGGCAGGGCGGAATTTATGATCCAGAACGTGCTTGCGGCAACGCTTGCATGTTTTGTTCACGGCGTTTCACTTGAGGACCTGCGCGTGGGCCTCACGACGTTCAACGCGGGCACTGCACAAACGCCGGGCCGCTTGAATTTCGTCGAGATCGGCGATGTGACCGTGTTGATGGATTACGCGCACAACCCCGCAGGACTGCAGGGCCTTGCGAACTTCATCAACAAGCTGCCGAATAAATATCGGACCTGTGTCGTGAACGGGACCGGCGATCGGCGCGATAAGGATATTATCGCCATCGGCAAGATCGTCGGCGAGACGTTCGATCGCGTTGTCCTCCGACGCGGCCATTATCTGCGTGGACGCAACGAACAAGAAACGTACGAGCTGCTGAAGAAGGGAATTGCGAAGAGCGGCAAGGAACCGGCGGTTCGGATCATTCCCGAGAGCCGCGACGCGATTCAACATGCTGTGAAATACGGGCGGAAAGGCGAACTCGTCGTTACCCTTGCCGACCGCGTTCCGGACGATATCAAGATCGTTCAGGAGCTGCGGGATAAGTATCTTGCGGAGGCAAGCGAGGCAAAGAAGGAGAGCTAATCTCGATAGATCGAAACTCGAAAGCCCGACGCGTCGGCAACCCCGCGGTACATCCTTCGGAATTGAACGGCGTTGCTACGTTGCCTAAGTTGTCGGCAGCAATGACGCCGCCTTCGCCGCCGATCTTCGTCAAGAATGCGACCGACTCGCCTGCCGCATCTTTCAAGGACAGACCTTTGTATGCCATCCTGGCCGCAACGTCGTAGGCCGTCGCCCCCAAGCATAAAATATTCGCCATGGCCGGTGCAGGAAACGGCACAGCGCTCATTCGCGTATGTGCCAGCGCCGATCAGAGGCGTGTCGCCGATCCGGCCGAATTTCTTGTTTGTCATCCCGCCGGTAGATGTCGCTGCGGCAAGGCGGCCCTGGGCGTCGCAGGCGACCGCCCCGACCGTTCCGAGCGGTTTTGGGGAAGCATGATCGAGCTGGATGCGGCCGGCGGCGATCGCATCCTGAAGCTGCCGCCAACGTCCTTCCGTAAAGAAATACTCGTCCGGTTCGAGCGGGAAGCCTTCTTCGGCGGCAAACTGCATCGCGCCTTCGCCGACAAGAAGAATGTGGGCGGTCCTTTCCATCACCGCCCGCGCTAAGGTTATCGGATTTCGAATGTTCTTGATCGCCGCAACGGCGCCGGCCCGCAGGTCGCTGCCGTCCATGATCGAGGCGTCCATTTCCTGCCGCCCGTCGTGCGTGAAGACGGAACCGCGGCCGGCATTGAACAGCGGGAAATTTTCGAGGGCGACAACGGCGGCCTGAACGGCGTCGATCGAGCGGCCATCTTGTTCAAGCACGCTCCAGCCGGCCTTTAATGCCGCATCGAGTCCGCTGCGGTATTCGGCCTCGAGCTCTGGCGTCATCAGGTTCTTGTCCACGGTTCCGGCACCGCCGTGGATCGCTAGGACGGGCTTTGACATACACTTGAGATGTTATCGCAAATCCGCCCGCCTTTCGACGCCGTTGCTATTTCTCAACGGATCTGAGCACCCATTTCGCTATCCGAGCATCGGGAAGTAGGCCCTGCGGAGCGATGGTGTATTCGAGGCCGTCGAGGCGCTTTTTGACGCCTTCCTCGATGCCGCCGAACGAGAGAAGGAGCGGGACTATCAGGACGCGGGCATTTTGTGCCCGGGCCTTCTGGACGATCTCGCGAAATTCCGCGGTCGCCTGCGAGCGGATCGGTTCCGGCGCGTCATCGCGAACGGTCAGATATTCAATGCCGCGATAAGAGCTCTTCGATCGCATCCGCCCGGCGATCGTAGCCATATCATTAAGCCAGAGACGGTTCGTCTCGTCCGAAACAGGCCCGTGGGCGACGATAATGACGATCTCGTTCGCCGCGTCCTTACTGATCGACGAAGCACGCGAGAGAAGAATGTCCGCGACGGCCGGATCTGCGTCAAGAGCCTTTCGCATTGTGATCGGGACCTTGTGTGCGACCGGAGTCGTCGGGTCAAACCCGGCATTGTCGCTCATATCATGGCCGGAATGTTCACCGTGGCCGCCGCTTCCGTGATCCATCTTCGCGAAGATCGCAAGATCTTTCGGGGCATCTTTCCGAAGGCCGAGAAGGTATTCGGTCGAGGTGATAACGGTGCTGTTCGACGAAATGAAGAGCGGCACGGCGACGATCGACGTTACGCCCTGAGCTTCGAGGCGGTCGATCGCGGCCTGGATATTCCGCTTTGTTGCCATACCGAAGGCGACCTCGACGGGGAACTGTTTACCGACCTCGGCCGCGACGCTTTTGACTTCGTCGTTCCAGGCCGGTTTTCCTCCGTGGGCGAGCAAAATGACGCCCGTCTTATTCTTTGCTGCCTGGACGTGCGCCGAGTGTCCTGCATGCTGGGCGGCAGATGGGATCGTAATGAGGGCAAGCATCGCAGTAAAAAGGGCCGCCTTGCCGAAGAGGGAGCGTGTTTTCTTTGTCGTCATAGTATCGGTCTTCATAACAAAATGGATTGTAACGAAAATGAAAATCATTTTCAATAAGTGGAAGGTGATTTTCTGTCAAGGATTGGTGCTCAGGGCATCCTTGACGGATCCACCGTGACGCGAAGGCGAAACTTTGGCCTTCGCCGCTAAACGGCCGAAAGCGGCCGCGGCCTTAGAGCTTTTTATTCCGAAGCCGCAGGGCGTTCGTTATTACGGACACCGAGCTGAAGGTCATTGCCGCGCTTGCGATCATTGGCGACAAGAGCATGCCGAACACCGGATAGAGCACGCCGGCCGCGATCGGAATGCCGAGGATGTTGTATGCGAAGGCGAAAAAGAGATTCTCGCGGATGTTCCGCATCGCCGCACGGCTCAGCTCGATCGCCTTTAGGATGCCGCTTAGATCCGAATGAAGGAGCGTAATATCGGCGGACTCGATCGCGACGCTCGTGCCTTCGGCGAACGCGATCCCGACATCGGCCGTTGCGAGAGCCGGTGCGTCATTCACGCCGTCGCCCGCCATCGCGACGACCTTGCCCATCTTCTTTAGAGCGGCGATCTCCGACGCTTTTTTCTCGGGCGTAACGCCGGCGATGTAGGAGTCGATCCCAAGTTCTTTTGCGACCGCGGCGGCCGTGATCTCATTATCGCCGGTCATCATCACGATCTGCGTTCCGTTATCGTGCAGCTTCGCTATGACGGCCTTCGCGCTCGGTTTTATTGCGTCCGCAAGGCCGATGTAGCCTGCGGCTTTGCCACCGACGCTTATGGCAACGACCGTCTGCCCTTGGCTTCGAAGGGTCTCGACGGCCTCATCGTTCTCGGCCGCTGCGATCGCGACCTGCTTTCCGTTTACGACAGCGTTTACGCCGACGCCTGTCTGCGATTCGAAGCCGTCGCTTTCGGGATCGTAAGGCCGCGGGCTTCGGCCTCTGCAACGATGGCACGTGCGAGCGGGTGTTCGCTATGTGTCTCGACCGAAGCTGCGAGAGCGAGAAGTTCACCCTCGTCGAGCGGGCCTTGCGTCGAGACGGATCTTACGGCAGGCCGCCCTTCGGTGAGCGTGCCTGTTTTATCGACGGCGATAACATCGACCTTTGCCAACGATTCGAGGGCGGCCGCTTTTTTGACGAGCACTCCGTTCCTTGCGCCCTGGCCGGTTGCGACCATTACGGACATCGGCGTTGCAAGGCCGAGTGCGCAAGGACAGGCGATGATCAAAACGGAGACCGCCGCCACGATCGCAAACGCAAGGCTTCCGACGAAGAGCCAAACGGCGAAGGCGATGATCGCCGCGATCACGACCGCAGGGACGAAGTATGCGGCCACAACGTCAGCAAAACGCTGGATCGGAGCACGCGAACGCTGAGCTTCACTCACCATCTTTACGATCTGAGCGAGAACGGTGTCGCGGCCGACGTGCTCGGCTCGCATTTCAAAGACCTTCGGCCCGTTGAGCGTTCCACCGATAACGGTGTCGCCGACGCTCTTTTCGACAGGGAGGGATTCGCCCGTCACCATTGACTCGTTCACCGACGACCCACCCTTTTCGATCTTGCCGTCCACGGGAACCTTTTCGTTCGCGTTCACGAGAAGGAGATCGCCGACATTCACCTCCGTGAGAGCGATGGTTTCCGTATTTCCGGCAGCGTCGATACGGACGGCGGTCTCGGGAGCGAGGCGAAGGAGTTCCTTGATCGCGGATGAGGTCTGCGAACGAGCACGCAGCTCAAGAACCTGGCCGAGCAGCACAAGCGTAGTTATTACTGCGGCAGACTCGAAATACCCTGCGACAATGCCCGTGTGTGCGTCCCGCATCGCGGCAGGGAATACATCCGGGACAAAAAGAGCGGCGAGGCTAAGAAGATACGCGGCGCCCGTGCCGATCGCGATCAGCGTGAACATATTCGGGCTGACGTTCCTGATCGACTGTACGGCTCGCTCGAAGAACGGAAAACCGCCCCAAAGCACCACGGGTGTCGCAAGCACGAACTGTATCCAGATCGATGCTTGCGGCGAGACGGCCTTCGAGAAACCCGGCAGCATCTCGGCCATTGCGAGCACAAAGATCGGCAGCGTCAATACGGCGGAGATCCAAAATCTCCGACGCATATCGATCAACTCCGGGTCTTCGACGTCTTCTAGCGAGACCTCCTTCGGTTCGAGGGCCATTCCGCACTTTGGGCAAGAACCCGGCCCGATCTGGACTATCTCCGGATGCATCGGGCACGTGTATTCGACGTCAAGCGGTTGAGGCGCGGCTTCGCGTGGGTTCAGATACGCTTCGGGATCCGCCTTGAATTTTGCGACGCATCCCGTCGAACAGAAATAGTGGTCGGTGTCGTTGTGCCGGTGCGTGCCCGCGGCAGACTTCGGATCGACGGTCATTCCGCAGACGGGATCGATGAAGGTATGTGCAGCACCTTGCGATTCCTTTGCCGAACTGCCGCAGCAGGATGAGGCCTGGACAACTGCCGCTTCGTGGTTTGGCTTTGCGCTCGTGCCGCAGCAGGAACCGCCGGGAGCGGGATCTGCCTTGCTGAGGTATCTTTCCGGTTCCTTCTCAAAATTGTCTCTGCAGGAAAGGGCACAGAAGAAATATTCCTTTCCTTCGAACGTGGAACGTGCCGCTGCAAGGTTCTCGGTAACGGCCATTCCGCACACCGGATCGGTGTGGATCTCGACGATCTCGGGCGTCCTTCTGCCAAGTTGTACGGGTTGTGAAGTCTCTTTATTCATTTTGCAAGAATGCTCCTTGAGAACATCCTACAACCTATGAGTAAGTGTCAGGTCAAGCACTATTTTGCACTCTCCGCAAAAGTTTCGATCAGGCGGCAGACCGTGTGTCCGTCGGGTGCTGCATTTTGCAGGCCTTTCCACATTTCGGCGGCGGTCTCCAGGCGTTTCTGAAGGCGGCAGAGTTCGGCGATCTTCTGCCGATTCTCTTCGATCCGTCTCTCAACGATCGTCCGCACCATCGGGCACGGCGAATCTCCGGACGTCGAATGGCCGAGGATCTCTTCGATCTCGGCCAGCGTAAAGCCCAATTCCTTCGCCGACGCGATGAATCGGAGACGATCGCGGTCCGCGTCCGAATAGATCTTGTAGCCGTTCATCGAGTTCTTTGCAGGTTTGAGAAGGCCGATACGCGTGTAATAACGAACCGTGAAGAGCGGGACTTTAGCTGCCTTTGCAAGATTTGACGCCGTGAACATACAACCCTAGCTTACCTTAGTCGGAGAAAGAAATCCGTGGAAGACGGCGACAAATCGGCGTATATTCATATTAAGAGGCCGATCTTCCGGCCTCTTCGAACCTTAACCGAAAAGGCACGACGCCACAGCATTCCGGCGTCACGCAAAGCCGAAGGGGCGATCGCATTCGTCGATCGAAAGCCAGGCTGCCGAAGTGAGGATCAATGAAGATCGCTTTTGTCCTACTGATCTCAGCATTTGGGTTTCTTGCGACACCCGCTCAATCCCTGAACGCGGCGAACGTCGTGGTCGGCTCTAACGACCTCGCACGTCCGCGCCGGATCTCGACCTTCACGATGCCGACGCCGGCGATGATCGGCGAGCTCGAGCGCACAGCGTTCGACCTTCTGAACGCCAAACGCAAGGAACGAGGGCTTTCGACGCTCGTTTGGAGCGATGCGGTCGCGGCCGTCGCACGGGAACACTCCGTCGATATGGCCACGATGAATTACTTCAGCCACAAGGACCTGAACGGCCGATACGTAAGCGATCGTGCGGACTCGATGGGGCTTAAGAAATGGCGTGCCATCGGCGAGAATATCGCGTTCAATCGCGGTTTTGCCGACCCGATCGCCCGTACCGTCGATCTTTGGATGAACTCGACCTCACACAGACAGAACCTGCTCGACGATCATTGGAAGGAATCTGCCGTCGGGATCGCGGTCGCAAGCGACGGCTCGTATTTCTTTACGCAGGTCTTTCTCGACAAAAATAGCGAGATCGCAAAAAGACGGCCTAGACGCCCGAAGTTCGCATAGATAAGCGAATGCCGGGCGTTTTGCTATTCTAGGTGCGATGAGTTTCTCGCTGCCATCGTTCGCAAAGGTCAATTGGATGCTTCGCGTTCTAGGCAAACGCACGGACGGCTATCACGAGCTTTTCACCGTCTTTCAGACCGTCTCGCTCAGCGACCGCATCACTTTCGAGGCCGCCGACTCGATCTCGCTTACGTGCTCGGACCCGAATATCGCAACAACACACGAGAACACGATCGTAAAGGCCGCTGAACTGCTTCGGGCCGCGGCGGGAGCACGGGCCGGGGCGAGAATGCACCTTGAAAAGTCCATCCCATCGCCCGGCGGACTCGGCGGCGGTTCGTCGAACGCCGCAACGGCCCTTTTCGGCCTTTCACGACTATGGAATGTCGATCCGGCGGTCGATCTTGTGCGGATCGCTTCGAAGGTCGGTGCCGATGTGCCGTTCTTTCTTTGCGGAGGTTCTGCGAACGGCATCGGACGCGGAGATGTGATCGAGCCGATCGACGACATTCCGGCGTATCCGATGCTGATCGTAACGCCTGATGCTGCCGTCTCGACCGCTGATGTTTTTGGGCGATTTCGGGCTGAGACCTTGACAGATGCTGCCCGAGAGCATAATCTTTCTGTTTGCCGAAAAGAAGCCGAATGGCTCGATCCGGCAGCGTCCGTACTTGTAAATGACCTCGAAGGCGTGGTTTTTGAAGCCTTCCCTGAGGTCGCCCGCGTCAAAAAAGCTCTTATCGAGCTTGGAGCGGTAAATGCCGTCCTTTGCGGCAGCGGAGCAAGCGTTTTGGGCGTTTTTGACAAACAAGAGACACGGCAAACTGCTGAAGAGGCCCTCGAAATTGAATCGACGTGGCGAAAGTTTGCCGTATCAGCCGTTTCGCGGTCGAAGTATCGCGAGGAGCTTGGCCTTTGAGGCAAGGGCGGCTGTTTCCGTTAGTTTCTTCACTTTTTTGAATTGGGGCGTAGCCAAGTGGTAAGGCACCGGTCTTTGGATCCGGCATTCGTAGGTTCGAATCCTCCCGCCCCAGCCAGATGTGAATATTAGGAGCGGACAGTCTCTCGTCGATAAAGAGTGGTTGTCCGTTTTTATTTTGGGCATTTTCGAGCCATCGAGCTCGGATGAACTATGAGCGTAACCGGAAGGATAAAGATTTTCGCGGGCAATGCGCATCCTGCGCTTGCCGAAGAGATCTGTGGCTATCTTGGCCTCGATCTCGGCAAGGCAGTAACCGCGACCTTCTCGGATGGCGAGTTCAATTTCCAGATCGAGGAGAACGTCCGCGGGCACGATGTGTTCATCGTCCAGCCGACCTGTCCGCCGAGCGACAAGCATCTGATGGAGCTGCTTGTGATGATGGACGCGTTCGTCCGGGCCTCGGCGGAGCGTGTTACGGCCGTGATCCCGTATTTCGGATACGCTCGCTCGGATAAGAAAGATCGTCCGCGTGTTCCGATCGCGGCAAAATTGGTCGCGAACCTGATCACGAAGGCAGGCGCAGAGAGGGTTTTGACGATCGACCTGCACGCTTCGCAGATACAAGGTTTCTTTGACATTCCGGTCGATCACCTTTACGCGGCGCCCGTCGTGGTCGAATATTTTCGCGAGAATCCGATCGAGAATCTGATCGTTGTCGCGCCGGACACGGGCGGAGCCGAACGAGCCCGTGCGTACGCGAAAAGGCTTGATGCGGGCCTTGCTCTTTGCGATAAACGACGCGAACGGGCCAACGAGGCCGACGTGATGAACATCGTCGGTGACGTGGACGGCAAGAACTGCCTGATCATTGACGATATGTGCGACACGGGCGGAACCATCTGCAAGGTCGCCGAGGCGCTTCATAATGCGGGTGCCAATGAGATCTCTGCGTGTTTTACACACGGAGTTTTCTCGGGGAATGCGGTCGCAAATATTCGCGCGTCGCACTTAAAGAAGGTCATTGTGACGAATACGATACCCGCAAGTGCGAATGCGGCTCCTTTGATCGACGAGGGAAGGATCGAGGTTTTGAGTATCGGCAAACTGCTCGCATCGGCGATCAGGTCGATACACGACGAGACGAGCGTTTCGTCATTGTTCATTTAGAGAGAGTGTTATGGCTGAAAAAATTACTGTAAAAGCTGAGAAAAGAGATACCCGCGGCAAGAACGAGGCTCGCAGGCTTCGTGCTAGCGGCAGCGTGCCGCTTGTTGTCTATGGCGGCGGCGGTGAGAGCGTGGCCGCGTCCGCGGCGATCGGCGACCTCGCGGCTATCTTGAGGCTTGAGAGCGGTGCGAATACCGTATTCTCGCTTGATATCGCCGGTGTTGGTGCATCGGACGTGATCTTTCAGGATCGTCAGATCGATCCGATCATGGGCCGTTTGCTCCATGCCGATCTTCGCCGCCTCGTTAAGGGCGAGAAGATCGAGTTGACGGTTCCTGTGCATCTTGAAGGCGACCCGGTCGGCGTCAAAGAGGAAGGCGGCATTCTCGATCAGATCCTTCGCGAGGTAAAGATACTTTGCGAACCTGCAAGTGCTCCGGATGCGATCGTTGCCGATGTCTCGGCGCTTAAGCTTGGCGAGGCCATCCACGTTTCGGACCTGAAAGTCGCGAAGGGCATCGAACTGCATGGTGATGCTGATGCGGTCGTTGCGCACGTTGTGATGGCCAAGGAGCCTGAGCTTGAGTCGCAGGTCGAGGCCGGCGCCGAGCCTGCAGTTGAGGGTGAAGCAAAGCCTGAAGGCGGCGAGGGTGCCTAAGGAAGGCGTCGCGGGCGACTGTGCTTGATGTTGAACGAGGCCGACAAATGGCATTGGCTCGTTGTCGGGCTCGGGAATCCTGGAGCTCAGTACGAGCGGACCCGGCACAATATCGGGTTCATGCTCGTTGACCTGCTGGCAAAACGGCATCAGACGCGGGTCGCACGCGAAGAATGTAAAGCCCTCGTCGGGCGTGCGGTGATCGGAGGGCAAAGCGTCGAATTGGTAAAGCCGCAGACCTTTATGAATCTCTCGGGAGATTCGGTAAAGTGCCTGCTCGGAAAGGCCGGACGCTCAATCGAAGGCCTGATCGTCATTTCGGATGATCTCGCAATTCCGTTCGGCACGATGCGGATCAGGCCGAAGGGATCGCACGGCGGCCAGAACGGCCTGCGGTCGATCATTGAAAGAACGGGAACGCAGGAGTTCAAGCGGCTGCGGGTCGGCATTATGCCGGAGCATCCGATCTCGGATGCGGCGCGTTTCGTGCTGGAGAATGTCTCCCGCGGGGAAGCTAGCGAACTGCCGGAGATACTTGAGCGAGCAGCGGATGCCGTCGAGGCCATAATTCAAGACGGCGTCGATGAGGCAATGCAGAAGTTCAATTGATAAACAAGATTTCCTTACTTCGGCCCTGGATGGATCGAGGTTTGTAAGCCAAAAGGAGAATTAGAAAAAGAAACATGGCAAACAGAACGTACGAAGTTATGTATATCGTCAACCCTGAGACGGCCAGTGACCGCATTGAGAAGCTCAATGCGGCCGTCGGGAAGTTGATCGAGAAAGAAGGTGGCAGCGTCGTTAAGGTGGATGATATCGGCCTTCGCGACCTCGCATATCCGATCGAGAAGAAGAATCAAGGACACTATGTCCTGTTCGAGATCGAAGGAACCGGCCAGGAGATCGCTGAACTCGAACGCCGTATGCGCGTCAACGATATGATAATGCGGTACATTACCGTCCGCGTTGACGAAGATCGCAAGAAAGCAGACGCGATCAAGGCAAAGAAAGAAGCAAAGGCCGCAAAACGTGCGGCATTCAAGCCCGCACCGAGCGAAGCAGCGGAGGCACCGGCGGAAGCCTAGTATCAGGAGAGTTTTATGGCAGAGAATGAGATGGAAATGGTTGATGACCGCGACCTTGGGGTCGGCGAAGATGTCATCGGTGATCGTCCGCGTAGATACCAACGCCGCCGTCCGCGTCAGGTCGTCCCGGAATATGTCGATTGGAAAGATGTAGATTTCCTGCGGCAGTTCATTCCCGAACGCGGCAAGATAATGCCGCGGCGTATCTCGGGCATCACGGCAAAGGATCAACGCCGTGTGGCAAAGGCGATCAAGCGAGCTCGCTCGATGGCCCTGCTTCCGTTCGTTGGTGACTAAGTAAGTTTTTATTCGTACTGAAGATGGGCCCGGGCCGTTCCGGATCGCGAACGCAGGCGGGCTCCTCGGGCGAAAGGTGAGATTCAATAATGGCAAATACAACCGTACTTTTACGCGAGGATATCGATAACCTCGGCGGACGCGGCGAGATCGTTAAGGTCAAGGCCGGTTACGCACGCAATTTCCTTCTGCCGCAGGGCGTGGCAACGCTTGCGACCAAAGGGAATATCAAACAGATCGAACAGGAACGTGAGGCGCTGTTGAAGAAGGCCGCTGTCGAAATGGCCACCGCAGAAGCGCAACGCGAGCAAATGGCATCTATCTCGCTCACATTCGAGCGAAAGGCCGGCGAGCACGGCACGCTTTTCGGCTCCGTAACCTCGATGGACATTGCAGATGCCCTCAAGGCAAAGGGCTACGAGATCGACCGCAAGCGCGTCGTCCTCCGCGACCCGATCAAAGAGACCGGTGAATACACGGTCAACGTGAAACTGCATCGCATGGTAACGCTTGCCGTTCCCGTCAAAGTGACTACTGAGGACGGCGAGATCATCGCAAAACCGGCCGAAGAAAAGCCTGCGAAGGCTGCGAAAGCAGAAGCCGATACCGTTCCTGCAGCAGAAGAAGCTTCGGCTGAAACAGCAGAGGCCTAAGTCCGTTTTTCTGCATTTTTGAGGTGTGCCCGTACACAATGACCGGGCCGCCGTCTGTTAGTCTTTTAGCCCTCGGGTCGTTCGTTTCGAGCCGAGGGCTTGACGCATTCCGCCGTCCGGGGAACGACGGCGGGCCGCAAAATGTGACGTTCTGCACTAGATCGCTCCCACGCTTCGACTTCGTGAAGCTTTCGTTCTAGAATACATACTCCGACCAATGGAAGGCACCACTACTGACAACCGACGCGAGCAGTACCTCGAGAAACCTCTGCCGTCGAGCGAGGCCAGCGAGCGCGTGATCCTTGGTGCGATCCTTTTGGATTCTTCCTTGCTTTCACACGCGATCGAGCACCTGAAACCTGAGGATTTTTACTCGCGGTTCAACCGTTCGGTCTTCGTTGCGATGCTCTCCCTTTTTGAGCATCAAAAGCCGATCGAAGCGGTGCTGATCGGCGAAGAGCTGAGGAAGGAAGGCACGTTGGAAGCGGTCGGCGGGACGAACGCGATCGCGAATCTCGCCTACGGACTGCCGCATTTGTCGAACATCGACGAATACATTAAGGTCGTGCACGACCGATCCGTGCTCCGCCAGTTGATCCGCACGTGCAATGCGATCACGAGCGAGGCCCTCGAAGCAGGGCAGGAGACCGCGGATATTCTCGATCATGCCGAGCAGCAGATCTTTGCGTTGGCGGAGGCAAGGACCCGTGAGAGTTTTGCCCGAATTGCCCCGGTGGCCGAACGGATCCTTGCCCGCGTAAAAGAGCATATGCAGGGCGGCTCGGCGGGGATCACCGGCCTTACGACCGGGTTTACCGAGCTTGACAACCTGACCTCGGGCTTTCAGCGGACCGACCTGATCATCATCGCCGGCCGCCCGTCGATGGGCAAGACGGCGCTTTGCCTTACGCTCGCACAGAACGCGGCCCTTAAGGCGAATGCGGTCGTCGCTGTTTTTTCGCTTGAAATGTCCAAGGAGCAGCTTGTCACCCGCATGCTTGCTTCCGAAGGCCGCATCAATGCACATCGCTTCCGCAGCGGGCATCTCGTCCAGAGCGAATGGGAACGCCTTGCGTCGGCGATCTCGGTGCTAAGTTCTGCGAAGATCTTTATTGACGATACGCCCGGCATATCCGTGATGGAAATGCGTGCGAAATGTCGGCGGCTTATTGCCGAACAAAAGGCCCTCGACCTGATCGTCGTCGATTATCTTCAGTTGATGGGCGGCTCCAAGCGCACAGAGTCCCGACAGCAGGAAGTCTCGCAGATCTCCCGCGAGCTGAAGGCGCTTGCAAAGGAACTTGATGTCCCGGTCGTTGCCCTTTCGCAGCTGTCCCGAGCTTCGGAATCACGCAATCCGCCGACGCCCGTGCTGAGCGACCTTCGCGAATCGGGCTCGATCGAGCAGGATGCGGACGTGGTCGGCTTCATCTACCGGCCGGAATACTACGACCGTAATAACGAATCACTTGCCGGACTTGCCGAACTTATCATTGCAAAACAGCGCAACGGCCCGACCGGCACGGTCAATCTTGCATTCATTAAAGAACATACGCGGTTCGAGAATCTCGCCCGGCCTTTGTGATGGACAATTTGCTCGACGATCTTCGCTATCCCATTGGTGAGTTCGATGCGAATATCGAACTCTCGCCGGCCGCGAGGGCAGAGCGGATCGAGGTCCTGCGGCGATTGCCCGAAAGGGTCGCCGAGGCCGTCGAAGGCCTGAGCGACGAGCAGTTATCGACCCGATATCGGCCGGAAGGCTGGACGCTGCGGCAGACCGTCCACCACCTTGCGGACAGCCACGCGAATTCGTACACGCGTTTCAAACTTGCGTTGACCGAGGACGAGCCGCCGACGATACGGCCGTATTTCGAGGACCGCTGGGCGGAGCTTGCCGATTCGCGTATGCCCGTCGCGGTTTCGCTCACGATGCTGTCCGGCATCCACGCGCGCTGGGTCGCTCTTCTCGTATCGCTCTCCGAGGCCGACCTTCAAAGGGCTTATATTCATCCCGAAACCGGCGTTTGGTCGATCGAGAAGGCTCTTGCGCTTTACGCTTGGCATTCGCTTCATCACACTGCACACATCACCCGTACGCGGGAACGCAACGGCTGGTAGCGGCCTTCACTTGAAAATGGCAGACGACAGGCCGCAGAGACTAGTATCGCTTGACGTGTTCCGCGGGATCACGATCGCGGGAATGGTGCTTGTCAACAATCCGGGCACTTCGCCGGTTTACTGGCCGCTCGAACATGCAGAATGGCACGGACTGACGCCGACCGACTGGATCTTCCCTTTCTTTCTTTTCATCGTCGGCGTCTCGATCTCGATCTCGCTCGGCAGGGTCGAAAGGACATCGCCAAAACCTTACGGCCGGATATTTCGGAGGTCGGCGGTGATCTATCTGCTCGGAGCTTCGGTGTCGATCCTGCCGTTCTTTCAGTTTCGGGCGACGGATGCGCCGGATATTCTAAAGCTTGCGATCTGGCTCGTTTTTTGTGCATCGCTGCTGCTCTTGCTTCTGCGGAAGTTCCTGTGGGCGGCGATCCTTTGCGGTGTTGGCATCATCGGGATCGCGGCGATGTATCTTGCGGGGTTCACTGTCGTCGGGTACGACTACGGAACACTCAGGATCGCGGGCGTCCTGCAGCGTATCGCGGCCTGCTATCTCGTGACCGCGCTCCTTTTCCTGCATACGAATCTGAGGCAGCAGATCTGGATCTGCGTCGCCATACTGCTGGCATACTGGGCCGCAATGACGCTGATCCCGGTTCCGGGCTGCGAGGTGACAAGCCTTAGTGACAAGGCCTGCAACCTCGCGGCTTACTTAGATCGTTTGATCCTGACCGAGAACCATATTTGGCGGTACGGGAAGGTATATGACCCCGAAGGCATCTTATCCACGCTTCCCGCGATCGTAACGACCATATCGGGCGTGCTTGCCGGAAAGTGGCTGCTAGCAAAGCGCGAAGAAGGCAATGCGGACGGCTTTGAGAAAGCGGCCGGGATGTTCTTCTTCGGTTGTTTGCTTCTTGTGCTGGGTCTGATATGGAACGGTTGGTTCCCAATGAACAAGGCCTTGTGGACCAGCTCGTACGTTCTGGCAACGACCGGCCTTGCATTGCTTTTTCTTGCCTGCTGCTACTGGCTGATCGACCTGAAGGGAATTCGCCGTTGGGCCTGGCCGTTCGAGGTCTTCGGCGCAAATGCACTGGCTCTTTTCGTCTTTAGCGGTTTCTTTGCTCGGATGATGAACAGCGTCCGCGTGCCGGACGGTTCAGAGTCCGTCTCGCTTCACGGTTGGGCGATGAACCACATCTTTCTGCCGATCGCGCAACCCATCGACGCATCTTGGATGTACGCCCTCAGCTTTATTCTATTCTGGCTCTTCCTGATGTGGCTGCTCTACCGCAAGCGCATCTACATCAAGGTCTAGTTCGGCGCGACGTCGATCTTCTGGATCATAATGGTAACTCTCGGTGAATCGCCTCCCGAGCGGTTGTACGAGATCCAGTATCCGGCTTCCGGATAGCGAACCATCTCGTAAACCTGGCCGTCCGCAGCCGGTTTTGCCGACGCATCCTTTCCAAATACATCAGTTAGTTTCGGGGTTGAAGCATCAACTGCCGAATACATCACCGCGATCGCACGAACTTTCTTGTCCGCATCCAGGCTTATCTGCGCGCTCTCCGTATCCGAAAACTCATAATAAAAGCCGCTATCATCACCGACCACCGGATCTTTGTCGATCGCCTTCCTTACGTCATCCTTCGCCATTCCGATCTTGATGCCGCGAAACTCCGACATCGCTGCCGCATTTACCGGCGGTGTAGGCGCAGGCTTTGCCATTGTGTCGGTCCCGCTCGCACGTGCGCTTTGCATTGCGACAGCTGAGATCGCCGCAAAAAACACGAACGTGCCCAAGAACCCGCATAATGAACGCGAAAACTTCGTCATTGAATTGACCTCCTCGATCTGAATTGAGTTTATAACCCGATTTTATGGCAAAAAGCCTGAAAAAACAACACTATCGCCGAAATGGAGCCGATCGAGAGTTATCTGGCAGGGTGCGGCAGAGTTTCGAAGAGCGGTGATGGAAGGGAATTGTAAGGTGCGGCCGGATGCGGATCCGGCCGCGTCATTATCTGAAGATGGTCGGCGAATGGCCGATCAATTCAATTCAAGATCGATGATCATATTGGCGAGTTTTTTCTCAAGAGTATCCTTTTCGGCGAGCAACTGACGCCGTTCGGCTGCCAAGGCCTCAATGCGGGTCTCTTGCTCGTCGGCCCGTGAAATGTACCGCGAGATAAGGGTCTTTCCGCCCGTCGTCTTTGTCAAAGCTTCTATATTCTCTCTCAGGCGTGACTGGTCGGCCGCGATCTCCGCGGCCTCTTTTTCACCACGCTCGATCTTCAGGTCGATGTCGTTGATCTTTAGTCGCAGGTCAACCAGCGGAGCGAGTTTCGCCCGTGTGGCCTCGTCGATCGTCTTCTTGACGACGAGGGCGTGCAGGTCTTTCGGCGAAAGCGTCCGCAACTCGTATTTATCCATCATCCCGAGGTTCTCGCCGATCGTGATCTCGCGCGTTTCGAACGGCTTTAGTTCAACACGGAAACGGTAAAATCGTGCGGTCACGCTCGCCGGCTTTTGCGTATCGGCGGAAAGCTCCCAGCCGTTGCGTACCGGACGTTCGATGTACAGGACACGCGGCAAATGCGTCTGGTTCGAGAGCCAATACGTCTTTCGCAGCGTCTTGAAATAATGGATCTGAAAAACGCCCTCGACCGCCTTGATCAGCTTTGCGGGTTGGCGGTCTTCCGCGGTCTTCATCCGAATGAGCGTGCCGAGATCGACACCGTAGGAGATCAGGCGTTCCTCGCGGGGATTGAGACGCTGCATCAAGGCCTCGCCCGCGTAAGAGCCTGCATCCATTACGGTTAACGGCCCACCTTCGAACGTAAGGTCGGAGGTGTTCTTTAGGCGGACGCCGATGCGTGCACGCGGGGTCGAGCTTGCGGCCGCTGTCTCCGGATCTTCCGGATCCGCTTCGGCCTCCGTCGTTACGGTCGAGACATCAACGTCGCGAAAGATGGACACTCGCTCGCCTTCCATTTTGGTTTGAATTATCGGGATCAGTGCCGAGTGGTTACGGACGACCGTGACCGGTTCGAGGATCTTGTATTCGAAAAGGTCGCCGGCCGATTCTCCGATCGCTGCCGTACTGACGCCGGAATTCCTGCCGGTCAACTCATCGCTTAAGCCGGAGCCCTTAAACCCTGAAGAGACGATGTAATTGCCGTTCGCCGAGGAGAAAAGACGCAGCTTCGGTGCGGGCAGCGGCGCGGCGGCGCTAGCTCCCCCGCCGTATCCATCACCGCTGCCGTTTCCGTTACCGCTGCTGAAACCGCTCCCTTCGCCCGCTTCAGGATCGTAGATCTGCGGTACAAGGTTCAGGTCTTCGGGGATCGGGATGATCGGGCGATAGCGATACAGCGGCTTTTGAAGGTTCTGAATGAACGAGACAGGTGAGCCCGATATCATCGAAAGCTCGATATTTCGCCAGTCCTCATCGCCGACGTTATCGACGATCGCCCAGCCCTGGAAGAACGGGTCGCCTTTCTCGTCAAGGACGACGCGGTAGCTCGTCTTCCAGATGGGAGCAGCGACCGTGTAGCTCACCGAGATCTCTCGCGGGCCTGTTCCGCGAGCCGAGATCGTGATCGTCTTTGAATCCCGCCTGCGGGCCGACGACACGGCATCCGCAAATTCATTCAGGTCGCGTCGCGTATTCGCGTCGAGCAATTTGACGCTGCGGATCTCGGAGAGCGGAATGCTCGTCAACTCACCGTTCTGGGAACCGATCACGACAGAGTATTCGGTCATCTGCTTGCTCTCGTCTTTTGCGCCCACGCTTACCTGTTTCTTATCCACAGTGACGATCGCGCCGCTCGCTGTTCCTCTTGCATACGTTATCAAGACGTTGTCGCCCTGAAGCTGGCTGAGGATGTTCGCGAGGCCGCCGCGTGAGTCGGCCGAATCCTCGGTCTCTGCATCGACCGTGAAGGGGATCTCAGCGGTCCTCGCCGATGCCGGCTGGGACGAGCCGTAGCTGATCGAGCCGATCTTTCCCTGGCCGCGGTCAATGACGACCATCGATTTCAGGACGTCATCGACCTGCGACTGCCGGAAAACAAGGTCGATGTCCGCATTTCCGTCAACGGCGCCGCGACGTTCGATATACGCGATGCCATTCGAATAAAGCACGACCCGCTTTATCGGAAGCGTCGATGCTGCGGCCGGCGGCGTTGCGGTGGAAGCGACCTCGTTCCTCTGCTTTTGCGCAACGACAGGGCTGAAAAAGAGCGCACAAATGACCGACAAAATAGACAGGTATCTCATAATAGTTCTCGGAATTTCGCCCGAGGCAAAGGACGATCGAATTTGACTGCACTAAAAGATGCAGCGAGATGTTGAAATGGTTGCTTTTCGTGGGCAACCTGCGTCCTTTTCCTAGATGTCCACTTCTGACGCGACCCTCGCGATTTGTATATGAATTGACAAGCGAGTCCAATTACCACTAGTATGGTTTCGTCACTAGTAGTTGATTCTCTAGCTGATGTCCAACTTGGACTCGATTTTACGAGGAATAAACCTCTAAAAATTAAGGAAAATTTTATGAAATATACGATATCCGCAGACGCGGATTTTGTCCGAACTTTACGAGACCCTAACAGCCCGACGATTCGTGTTCTCCACGCATTTGTTCCCGTTGACAGGTTGCCCACCAATCTTCCGCTTGATCCTGACCCCCGACGACCGAAAGAAACTGGAGAAGTGCCGAAAAGAATCCTTAGTTCGCTTAAAACCAATGATGGTCGATTTCATTTGCTAAATCGGGGTATTACGATTTCGTGTGAGTCATGTGTTTTTGATAATCAGAGAAATGAGCTGGTTTTGACAATTCCTTCTGGTGATGGACGCTACGGGATTATCGATGGTGGCCACACTTACAATTCCATCCTTAAGGCAAAGCTGACTCGGGACGGCAAAGATACGACAGGTTCTAGCTCATCGAAGTCAGATCTTCAAGATGAGAACCTTTCAGCTCAGTATGCCCATCTGGAGATACTTGAACATGTTGAGGAACATCTTGCCGATATTGCAGAGGCCCGCAATTTCAGCGTCCAACTAAAAGCGACAACGCTTGCGCACTATAAGCACAAGTTTGATTGGCTTGTTGAAGCTTTAGGAAAAGAGCGGGCGGGAAAGATAATCCGTCTTAGTGAAAACGACGAACAG
Organism: Acidobacteria bacterium OLB17; assembly: GCA_001567505.1. GTDB lineage: Bacteria > Acidobacteriota > Blastocatellia > Pyrinomonadales > Pyrinomonadaceae > OLB17. The sequence continues at coordinate 52,961 of LLEU01000048.1, forward strand.
CCGGTAAACATTCTGGATGTTGTGCAAGTTTTAGGGGCAATTAACCCGACGCTCTTTCCCGATGAACGCCCAGCCCAAGACGCGTACAAAACGGCTGGAAAGCTACTCGCCTACATGATAGACGACGAAGATCCTTACGAGTTTAAGAAGCTAGCAAACGTCGCCTTAGACGTTCTTAAGCTATACGACTACGTCCGATTTCATTTTCAGGAAAAGTACAATGCTCCCGACGATTCCGGACGCCGTGGGAAGTTTGCGGCCCGGCGTGAGACAAAGGAATCACAACCCAAGAGAGGAGCGAAGCTAAAGGCGACATACTATTGGGAAGACCCCGACAACCCGAAGAGTGGGGAGTTGGTGATTGACAAAGGGCTTGCCATTCCGTTGATATCGGGTTTTCGCGTCTTACTTCAAAAGGATTCCGGTGGAATGTACTCTTGGACGACAAATCCCTTTACACTCTTCGATACCTATGGAGATCGACTCGTAAGGGCGATTATGAACGCAGCAGAGGAATCTGGAAATCCTTGGGCAGTTGGACGTGATCCACAAGTTTACCGGCAACTAACGTCGGAGGTGCGTCGTTGGTACTTGGAAGGAAAACTTGCCTCTAACTAGGAATTGGCCAAGGGGAAAAGAGAAGGCCGCGGTGGGCGGCCTTCATTGCAATCTAGGCTCCTGCGGCGGCGACTACTTTTTCCGCCGCGTCGTTCATTCCGGTCGCGGGAATGATGCCGATGCCGGAGGTTTCGAGTACGCGGCGGCCTTCCTCGACGTTCGTACCTTCGAGGCGGGCGACGATCGGGATCGAGACGCCGAGATTCTTTGCCGCAGCGACAACACCGTTCGCGACCATATCGCATCGAACGATGCCGCCGAAAATATTGATCAGCACGGCTTTTACGTTCTCATCCGCAAGCAGGATCTTGAATGCCTGTTCGACACGCTCCTGCGAAGCACCGCCGCCGACATCGAGGAAGTTCGCAGGTTCACCGCCCGCGAGCTTGATGATGTCCATCGTTGCCATCGCGAGGCCCGCACCGTTGACCATGCAGCCGATGTTGCCGTCGAGCTTGATGTAGTTGAGGTCGAATTTCGATGCTTCGATCTCGAGCGGTTCTTCTTCGTTCAGGTCGCGAAGGCCGGCGAAATCCTTGTGCCGATACATCGCGTTATCGTCGAAGTTCAGTTTGGCGTCGAGGGCGATCAAACGCTCATCTTTTGTCAGCAGGAACGGATTGATCTCGACAAGGGAAGCGTCCGTTGCCTCGTACGCCTTATAGAGCGAGATCATGAATTTCACGGCCTGATTGACGAGTCCGCTCGGGATACCGAGGCCGAATGCGAGCGTGCGTGCCTGAAAGGCTTGAAGGCCGACCGCCGGATCGATCGTCTCTTTTAGGATGAGCTCGGGCGTCTCTTCGGCGACCTTCTCGATATCCATGCCGCCTGCGGCCGACGCCATAAAGACGTTGCGTCCCGAAACGCGGTCAAGCGTGATGCCGAGATAGAATTCCTTGTCGATCGGCAGGCCCTCTTCGATAAGAAGCGTCTTGACCTCGCGGCCTTCCGGGCCGGTCTGATGCGTGACGAGCATCATTCCGAGCATTTGCGAAGCGATCTCGCGAGCTTCTTCGGGCGACTTTGCGAGCTTAACGCCGCCGCCTTTTCCGCGGCCTCCGGCATGGATCTGAGCCTTTACAACGACGACGTCGGTCCCAAGCTCCTTTGCTGCCGCCTCTGCCTCTTCCGGTGTGCGGGCGACAACGCCGCGTGGCACGGGAACGCCATATTCTTTAAGTATGGCCTTACCTTGATATTCGTGAATTTTCATAAAATGTAGATTTTATCCGAAGCCCTCGAACGAATCAACGGCGGGCTATTTTCTTCGATACGGCTCGAGAAGGCTCGTCCAGCTGCTTTTCGAGCGGGAATATTCCGCCTGACAACGCCCCGCACGTTCGGGCGGCAGCGTCCGATCGGTCACGAGGGATTGATACTTCGCCGTATCCGAACCATAGAGCATACATAGCGAGTTGTAGAATCGCTGCTCTTGGAGCAGATGCTCGTCGGCGAGGTCGAGACGGTCCGTACCAGAACGCTTCGAGTCGATCTCGAACGCCTTTGCGGCCGCGAGTACGGCATCGACGCCGTCCTTGCCGAGATATTCGATATTGATATATGCCGAGCAGCGGTCGGCCGCATCCTCTTCGTTCCCGGTGATCGGCAGCGTGTAGAGGTCGATGAGTGCGTGTCCGACCTCGTGCAGAAAGACGAATCGAACGGCATTGAACATCTGGTCGTAGGCCTCCGCGCTTGATTCACCCGCAGAGCGAAAGACCTTGTAAAAATGATCCATCAGCTCGAAACACACCGTAACCGACGGGTCTTTCGGCGTGTAGAACGCATTTACACGTCCGCATTCCGAGGTGCGGAGCGTCACGTCACGGGGAAGGATCAGAGCGGCATTGAGCTTATCTGCGGCCTTTTCCAGGAGTTTTGCGGAGCGGATCTGCCGGTCGATCTCGGCAAAACGTGCCGACCGCGGCGAACCGTGATCGACCTTGAAATCGCCGTTATCCTGATCGGCAATGAAGTTCGACGGCTGGCCTTCCACCGTCGGCGCCGCCGCCGGAGTATTCACCGTCGGGCTCTTCTCCGAGCGCCAAAAACACGCCGTGACCAGCAGGAGAAGTCCGATGACGATGACCAAATTCGTCAGATTTTGTCGCATAGACAAGCGAGACTGTCGGAAATCTGATTAGACTAGGTTTTGAGCACCAATGTCAATTATTTCCCGTTGCTTTGTCTAACGCGACTCTCGAAGGTTCTATTTTGTCTTTTCAAAAACCGTGATCGGAGGATTCACATAATAGCCGGGGCCGACCAAAGTGTCGTTCAAAAAGAATCGTTCGAAGAGCGGCGGTGTTTCAAATTTCGCGGTCGCGGTATATCCAAGGTTACCCAACTCGTTGTAAACCGAGTCTGGAAAAAAATAGCTGCGGTCAGAACCAATCGGGCTGGCGAAATCCGGCTGTCCAAGAATATATCGAGGCGAGTTTCCCAAGACCTTATCCATTGGGGCGGGGTCGGCGAACAGTTTGAGCAGTTGTATATCTGCATTGATAGGAGGAAGTACGTTCTGCGATGTAAAGAATGCAAGCTCGTCACCGGGCCTTGAATTTTGGTCGAGCCATTTTCCTGCTTGATATCGAGAATCGAAGTACATCTGGTACGTCAGGTTCACACAACGTAAGCCCAGCCATCCATAACCTGCGATCGCGCACGACAGGGCGACAGGAACGAGCCAACGCGGCCGCTCATCCTGGATAGATACAGCGAGTGCCCGGCCGATAAAAAATGAAAAAATGTAGGTCGTCAGTATGATGTATCGGAACTGTGTATAGCGAACCGCCCACACGACGAATACAAGATGGCCAACTAGCATCGCACATAAGATCCGCGTAAAAGGACCTGTGCGAAGGGTCAATAAGAGTCCAGCAATGCCGACGGCGAGGAACACCGGCCCGATCGAGAAAAACAGCTCTGTGAGTACTTCCCAGGTCAAGACTGAATAGCCGTAGAGAGTTGCCGGCTGTCCGAAGCGAGCAGTAATACCATAAAAATTCTGCTCGTAATTCCTAATATATACGAAGTGTCCGATGAATCGGTGCGGACTGATCACCAGCCCGCTTGCGAACACAAACGCGATCGATCCGCACAGCCCCAAAACGAACGGGAACTTCCATGTTCGAATCGCGGAGAGGTCCGCCTTGTTCTGCCAAAGATAGACAGCGACGAGAGCTAATAGGCCCAGGAACAGCGGACCGAACGCCTGATCCTTTGTCGTTACCGCAAAGGCGGCGAAGACCCCGACAAGAGCGGCTCGCCTGTTTGTAAAGCCCATGGCGAGACAGCGAGCGATCATCAAAATAACAAGACTCTCCCAAAACAGGAGCGGGATATCGAGCGTCCCGACTCGGGCGTATAGAAGATCGGTGTCGGCAGGGCAACCGCGGCGGCCGCGAACCTCGCGGTCGGCTTGTCCCAAATGGTGCGGGCCGTTAGGTAGCAATTGACGACAACGCCGGTTGCCATCAAAACCGTGACCGCGCGGCCGATAAGGGCAAAATGTTCGAGAGCCGCGACCGGATCTTGGAATCCAAAAGGGTACACTGACGATGACCCCGAGATGCCGCCGGTCAAGTAAAGGAACGCGACGTATGGGATGTAAAAGATCCCTAGCACGAGGTAATGCAACGGCGGATACGCCACGTACCAATCAGGCTGTGGTGCGACGAACAGGTGATGGATCTCGACGAGCGTCGGTAGGCCGGCAATGGCGTCGAGATCCCAGCCATGGACGGTAAGTGGGTGGGTCGCGTGCGGAAGGCCCCAGCCGATCCCCGGAATGAAAGTAAGTAGGGCTGCCAGGGCGACGACCCAGAGTTCACGTTCGCGAGATACTTGATCGCTGAAACGCGAAACCGCTGAGGCCAATGCCCGTGCAAACGATCTTTGTGGGAGATCGAGGTGAACTTTGTCCGCTGTCATCAGCTTGTTGGTTAATATTTGTGAGTATTTTGATGTGTTTCCATCTCAATATGGTGTTGAAAAGGGACGGAAACTAACAAAAATTAACACAACAATGCTGATTTAGCAACAAAATTTGGGCGTCCACCAATACGTCGGTGGAAGCCCAAAACGTGAATACGGAACTCGCAGGACCCGTCCTATTGCGATCTTTCGACCAGCTCGATAAGACTGCGAATGGCAACTCCGGTCGGGCCTTTGGCCTGGAACGGGCGAACGCTGTCGTTCCAGGCGGTCCCGGCAATATCGAGATGGGCCCACTTTGCATTGTCGATGAACTCCTGAATGAATACGGCTCCCATGATCGTGCCGGCTTTTCCGCGAGGGCCGATATTCTTGATGTCGGCGATGTCGCTTTTGATCATCTTGCTGTATTCCTTGCCGACCGGCAGCTGCCAGAAGCCTTCGCCTTCCTTCTTGCCGCAGGAGATGATCTCGTCCACAAGTGCCTGATCGTTGCCCATAATGCCGGTGTTCTCACCGCCGAGGGCGATGATGACGGCGCCGGTAAGCGTTGCCATATCTACGATCCGCGTCGCACCCTGCTTTTCGGCCCAGGCGACCGCGTCGGCGAGGATGAGGCGGCCTTCGGCGTCGGTGTTGAGGATCTCGATCGTCTTGCCGTTCATCGCGGTGACGACGTCGCTCGGACGCGAAGCCTTTCCGTCCGGCATATTCTCGACGGCGGCGACAACGCCGATCACCGGCACGCTCGGCTTGAGCAGAGCGATCGCACGCATCGTCCCGATGACGGTCGCTCCCCCGCTCATGTCGTACTTCATTGCGTCCATACCGTCGCCGGGTTTTAGCGAAATGCCGCCGGTATCGAAGGTGATGCCTTTGCCGACCAAAGCGAGAAGTTCGCCGTCCTTGGCGGTTGACTTCGCCGGAGTGTAGCGGAGAGTTATGAGTTTCGCGGGTTGCTCGGAGCCGATCGAAACGCTCATCAGCGAGCCCATTCCGAGCTTCGTCATCTTCGCTTCGTCGAGCACTTCGCACTTCAAGCCGACCTCGGCGGCCATTGCCTGCGCGCGGCGTGCCATTTCGGTCGGAGTGAGGATATTCGGCGGCTCGTTGGCGAGATCGCGAGTGAAGTTCATCGATTCGCCGATCGCGACGCCGCGAGCGATCGCGCTTTTTACGTCGGCGGGTTTTTGGCCTTCGGCGGCGATCATTACGGTCGAGAGTTTCGGCTCGGACTTGTCCTTCGTGCGATATTTATGGAGCTCGAATTGGCTCGTCACGACGCCTTGGACGGCATTTGCGATCGCGCCCGACAGCCGCAGTGAAAGCGCGAGGGATTTGACCTTGCCTTTGCCGATCGGCCCGTCGCAGCCGTGCC
>LLEU01000049.1 GCA_001567505.1 Acidobacteria bacterium OLB17
AGCAGTACGCGATGACCGAACGCGACGAAGCTGTGGGCCTCGACCACACTCCTTGGCGCGAACACGACGGTATGCTGGCCTCGATCACACTCCTTGGAGCGAAAGCTACGGTGTGCAAGGTGCGACGCGCGTTTGATCCAACATAAAAATTCGACACGCGCTTGATCCGAGATACAAAAAAAGACGGCTTTTGCGCCGTCTTTTCCTCTCTTTGGGCCGGGATCGGGGCCTTTCAAAAATGGTACTCGCGGCAGGAGTCGAACCTGCGACTTCTTCCTCCGGAGGGAAGCGCTCTATCCACTGAGCTACGCGAGCGTGAAAGGAGATTGTATCATTTTGCCTCGCCGCGAGGAACAATGTCGATGCTCTTTATGCGGATCGGCTCCACGGGACGCTCGCCTTCCTTCGGTTGGACGCCTGAGATGAGCATCGCCGTGTTCATTCCGCTGATCACCTTTCCGAAGATCGTGTAGCGGTTGTCAAAACCCTGCTCACGCTTGAGCGTGATAAAGAACTGCGAGTTCGCGGAGTTGTTGTCCTGGCCGCGGGCAGCTCCGACGATACCTGTGTCGTATTTAAGGTCGCTGAACTCTGCCGGGACGTTCGGGAGGTCGGACTTGCCGGTTCCGTCATTCTTCGGGTCGTTGTCCTTTGAGAGCGGGTCGCCGGACTGGATGACGTGCTCGTTGACGCGGTGCCACGTGACGCCGTTATAGGTGCCGTTCTTTGCAAGCGTCTTGAAACGCTCGACCATCTTCGGCGCGATATTCGAATAAAGCTCGATCGTGATATCGCCGTACGCGGCAGCGTTCTCCATATGGATCACGGCGACTTCCGGGTCGGCGACCGGCGCGACGCCTTTTTTGATATCGGAGTTCGCCGAACGTGAATTCGCCGGGCCCGAATTGCCGCAGGCCGCAAAGAATGCGGAACAACACAGTAAAATTGCGGCCGAAACGGCCGGTCTGATCTTCATATCGTTTTCTCACTATCCAGCATTATCGTCACAGGCCCGTCGTTAACGAGTTCGACCTCCATTTGTGCCTGGAACTTGCCGGTCGCAAGCGGATTCACCTTTTGAGCGGCGAGCGTGACGAAATGGTCATAGAGTTTCTTCGCGTCATCGGGCGAAGCAGCTTGAATGTACGACGGCCGCCGTCCGTTCCGAGTGTCCCCATATAGCGTGAACTGCGAGACGACCAGCATTCCGCAGTCGGCCTCGATCAGCGAAAGGTTCATCTGCCCCGCATGATCGTCGAAAATGCGAAGGTTGATGATCTTTTCGAGGATATAATTGGCCTCGGCCGCGGTGTCGTTCTTCGAGATCCCGAGCAGAACGAGAAGGCCGCGTCCGATCTCGCCCTTGACGACGCCGTCAACCGTGACCTTCGCTCTTGAGACTCGCTGAACGACGGCTCTCATCTATTCTCCGGCTTCGATATAGACGCGTTCCATTACGACCGGTTCGAGCGGCTTGTCGCTATGATCACGCGGGACGTTCGCAATGATATCGACGACGTCCTGCCCTTCGGTCACCTTGCCGAATTTCGAGTAGCTCGGCGGCAGCGGATAATCGACGTGCATTATGAAGAACTGCGAGCCGTTCGTGTTCGGGCCCGAATTCGCCATGGCGACCGTGCCCTTGTCGTAAAGCCCGGCATAGAGCATCGAACCGCGGTCGATCTCGTCGTCGAACTTGCCGCCCCACGCGGATTCGCCGCCATAACCGGCACCGAGCGGGTCACCGCCCTGGATCATAAAATTCGGGATGACGCGATGGAAGATCACGCCGTCGTAGTAGTTCTTTTCCGCAAGAAGGCGAAAATTTTCCGAGGTCTTCGGGGCCTGGTCTTCGAGGAGTTCGAATTTGATGGTTCCTTTATTCGTTTCTAAAACTGCGATCCTATTTGCCACTTAAGGTCTCCTTGTTCTTTAGTATGAATCGTTCAATTGCGGCGGCAACACCGCCTTCGTTATTACTTAATGTTGTATAAAATTCGCCGCGCTCAAGCAAACTTTGGTCTGCGTTTCCCATAAGCACGGGCGTCCCCGCATATTCGAGCATATCGAGGTCGTTGTAGTTATCGCCGATCGCCATTACTTCATGGGGCTCGATGGAATGGAGCTCCGCGAGCTTTGCCACGCCGTGCCCCTTAGAAGCGTCGGGCGGCAAAATATCAAGCAAGGTGAAGTCCCGGCCGGGATAGACGGTCTTAAGTACCTTTACGCGTCCGGGAAGGGCATTCGAGAGCCGACCGGCGATCGCCTCCATTGCGGAACACGCTCCGGAGAACGAAATATGCACGACCTCGGCATTATGAACGGCCGCAGCGATGTCATCGACCATCCTCAGGCCGCTGCGGCCCGCTTCGCCGTGGAGCCTGTCCGACCAAGTGATGTGGCTGATGAGCGGCGGCGTCGCCTCCGACGTGCGGTCGTAAAGAAGCAGGCCTTCGCCCGCCGGGTCAACGCTTACCATCGGATGCAGGCCCTCAACGCGTCCGATCTCGATCAGCGACACGGCGGTTTCAGTCGGGAGTGTCGAATACGCCTCCGTGATACCCGAATCCGCATACTTAATCAGAGCTCCGTTGTGCGTGATGAGCGCGCGTTAAGCCCTAGGCCGAGGCCGAGCGGCCTCGCGTCGCGAAAACGGCGGCCGGTCGCGATCGTAACGAGTACGCCGGCGGCTTCGGCACGCTCGATACCTTCACGCGTGGAATCCTCGATCTCTCCGCTTTTATTCAGGGTCGTCCCGTCAAGATCGAGAGCAAGAAGTTTGATCATCTTTGGACAAAAAGGCTAACGTTGCGTTGCGAGCCATTTTTGGTATTTTGCCTTGCCCTTTTCGAACTCTGCGGCCGAGGCATAAAACCAATGGGTACCGTCATTTGCATCGGTATTCCTAACGTAGAACAAGAAGTCTGTCTGTGCAGGTTGGAGGGCCGCACTTATCGAACTTTCCGTCACGGAAGAGATCGGCCCCGGCGGCAGCCCGACATGCGTCCGTGTGTTATAGGGCGAATCGGCCTCAAGGTCGCTCTTATTGATCACACCGTCCCAGCGGCCTTCCATTTTCGCGAGATATACGTTCGCCTGGTCGATGCCGAGCGGAATGCCCCGCGAAAGTCGGTTGAAGATCACGCTCGCGACGATCGGGCGTTCGGTCTCGATGCTCGTTTCGGTCTCGATAAGCGAGGCGATCGTGACTATCTCGTGCGGCGTTCGGCCGATCTTGGCTGCCTCGGCGGTCCATTCCGGCTTCCAGAACTTCCTGAATTGTTCGACCATCGCCCGGATAATATCGTTTGCCTTTGCGTCCCGCGGGAACGTATATGTCGTCGGATACATATAGCCCTCAAGGCTCGCGGCATTCGGCGAGATGTCCTTGATAAGAGACGTGTCGTCCATCAGTTTGACGATCTCGGCCTCGCTCGGGAATGGCGGACGTGGTTCTTCGCCCTCGACCGGCGGAAGCCCACCGAATTTTTCCGCCATTCGCTTAGCGATATCAAAAACGCGTAAAGCCCTCGGGGATCGTCAGCTTAACGGTGAGGTCCTGGCCTTTTTCGAGCTGCTTAAGCACGTCGATCGTCGAGATCGGCGACTTGAATTGATATACGCCCGCCTGAAGGCCTTTTGAGTCGCCGAACAGCCGCAGGTATAGGTTTGCGGCTGACGGGCTCGAAATAATGCCTTCTGATGCAAGCAGGTCGATGATCTGGCGCGGTGTGGAACCTTTTTCGATGCGGACGAACTCGCCGGAACGCGAATGTTCGTGCTTGGCGTTCACCGACCGGAAGATCCAGAATGCGGTGCCGGCCGCGGCGACGCCGGCGGCAAGCAAGACGATAAATACAATGGCGAGAATTCGCTTCATTCGAGGAAGAAGTTTAGCAAGCGAGAAAATCGTGTGCAAAAAAGGCGGCCGGGCCGCCTTTGCCAATACTTGATGGTTGTGAAGGGTAGTCAGCCCACCCGCCGCCGAAAAACGCGGCGCGCCCGAGCTACTTCATTGCGAGATACTTTTCGATCGCGGACGTGACCGCCTCGCTTTCGGGTGTGTCCTTCGAGCTGAATCGCGCAACGACATTTCCTTTGCGATCGACAAGGAATTTATTGAAATTCCAAGTAATATCGCCGCTGAATTTTGCGTTCGTTTTTTCGTCGGTCAGGAACTTGTAAAGCGGATCGATATCGTCGCCCTTGACCGAGATCTTCGCGAACATCGGGAACGTGACGTGGAATTTCGACTCGCAGAATTCCTTGATCTCGGAGTTCGTGCCCGGTTCCTGGCCGCCGAAATTGTTCGCGGGGAAGCCGAGTACGTAGAATCCTTTACTCTCGTATTTCTTATAGATCGCCTGAAGGCCTTCGTACTGCGGCGTGTATCCGCATTTGCTTGCGACGTTCACGATCAGAAGCACGTCGCCCTTGTATTTCTTGAGAGCAACGTCCTTGCCGTCGATGTCGCGAACGGTAAAGTCGAGTACCGAATCGTTGCCGAAGGCCTCGACCGGCGTGTTTATTGGGCTGTTCGGGAGCTGTCCTGCCATAAATACTGCGGCTGCCGCTGCGGCCGCGAAGAAGATCCGTCTTAACTTCATCAGAAAAACTCCTAACGATTCAATTCCCGGGGACCCCTCGGATCACGCGGCTGTTCCTTTACGGCGTCTTCGCCGGCCGCGGCGAAGACCTCCTTGAAGGCACCGACGCTTCCGAGAGCGGCCGATGTTTCGGTCGGCATAAATATCACCTTCGAATTCGTCGTTCGGGCCATATCGCGCATCGAATCGACGTAACGCGCCGTGATGAGATATTGAGCGGTCGCTCCGCGGTCGCCGATCGCTCCGGCGATCTGAGCGATGGCGGCGGCTTCTGCATTGGCGTTCGTCAAGCGGGCCTGAGCGGCACCTTCTGCCTGGAGGACGGCCGATGCCTTTTCGCCTTCGGCACGAGTGATCGCCGCCTGTTTTTCGCCCTCAGCACGGGCGATCGCGGCCTGCTTGTCGCCTTCGGCCTGCAGGACAAGGGCTCGGCGGTTGCGCTCCGCGGTCATTTGTTTCTCCATGGTGATGCGGACGTCCTCGGGCGGCGTTATGTTCTTGATATCGACGCGCGTGACCTTTACGCCCCATTTGTCCGTTGCTTCGTCCAGGATCATTCGAAGTTCGTTGTTGATCTGGTCACGCGACGAGAGCGTGTGGTCGAGGTCGAGCTTTCCGATGACCGAGCGCATTCCCGTAAAGGTCAGCTGCACGATCGAGCCAACGAGGTCATTCACCTCGTAGGTCGCACGTGTCGGGTCAGTGATCTGCCAATAGACGACGGAATCAACGTTGACCATAACGTTATCGCGGGTGATAACGGACTGCGGCGGAAGGTCGATGAACTGCTCGCGGAGGTCGATGTAGGTCGTTCCCGGGCGGACGTTCGTCCAATATACGGCACGTGCGGATTCAAAGAACGGGACGATGATGTTCAACCCGCTCTGCGCCGTGCGGTTGAAGCGGCCGAGCCGCTCGATCAACAATACCGTTGACTGTGGCACGATCTTGATGGTCTTCCACGCTACGATGAGAAGGGCGATGCCAATGAAGATCAGAAAGAAAAGCCCAAGGCCGAATACTTCCATTTGTCCTCCGAATTTGTGGTTGTTCTAAACGCCACTATAAACTATTTTGCTGACGTTTGCTATAATTCGAAAAATTCCACAATGAGCGTTGAACTTCCAAATATCCTTGCCGCCCGCGAAGTGATCTCGGGCACCGTCAACCGTACTCCGATCGTAAAGGACGAGCCGCTTTCGAAACAGATCGGCCGTTCCATTTATTTGAAGGCCGAATGTCTGCAGCGAAGCGGCAGTTTTAAGGTGCGCGGCGCGTTCAACAAGATCTCGAAATTGACGGACGAGGAACGCGGACGCGGCGTTATCACGGCCTCGGCCGGGAACCACGCGCAGGCCGTCGCACTTGCGGCAACGCTCAACGGAATACGTTCAAAGATCGTGCTTCCCGTGTTTGCGCCGCTTACGAAGGTCGTCGCGACCCGAAACTTCGGTGCTGAGGTCATCCTGCACGGCACGACCTTCGACGAAGCGGTCGCATATTCCCGCGAACTCGAAAAAGAGGAAGGCCGCACGTATATTCACGCATTCGATGACGAAGCGATCATCGCCGGGCAGGGAACTATCGGGCTTGAGATCGCCGAGGACCTGAAGGATGTCAATGTCGTGATCGTGCCGATCGGCGGCGGCGGCATTATTTCCGGGACGGCGATCGCGGTCAAGGCACTGCTCCCGAATTGTCGCGTGATCGGCGTCCAGGCGGAGAATGTCGCGGCCGTTCCGCCTTCTCTTGCGGCAGGCAAGCCGCTCCAGGTCGATTCAAAACCCTCGATCGCGGACGGCATCGCCGTGAAACGTCCCGGCGAACTCACGTTGCCGATAATCAGGGATCTTGTTGACGATGTCGTCACGGTCTCCGAAGAGGAGATCGCGATGGGCGTTTTTCACTGCGCTCAGAACTGCAAGCTTGTCGTCGAAGGCGCCGGTGCGTCGTCGATCGCCACGATCCTCGCCGATAAGGTCAAACTTAAGGAAGGCGAGACGGCCTGTGCCGTGCTTGCGGGCGGCAATATCGACGGGAATCTGCTTGCGCGCATCATCGAGCAGTCGCTTGTGCGGCAGGGACGCTACGTGATCTTTCGGCTGCTCGTGCAGGATCGGCCCGGCGGACTTGCCGCGATGCTTAATCACGTTGCAGAGACGGGCGCGAACGTCATCGAGGTCTTTCATCAACGCGCCGTCTGGCTCGCTCCGCTTGGGCGCGTAGGGATCGAGGTCATCCTCGAGGTCCGCGATTCAGACCATACTGCCGAGGTCGAAAAGCACCTCGAAGAGACGGGCTATCACGTCGAACGCTACAAGCAGGGCGGTTGGGAAGAGTAATTAGTAATTAGTATTTACTACTTCCGTTCCAGGTTCTCGTTGTAGAGATCTCGATAGGCCCGATAGTTGTTCATCACCTTAAAGACGTAGTTCTTCGTTTCGGCAAAGCCGATCTCTGAGGCGAAAATTCCCGCTTCTTTTGGCTCGCTCCGTGCAAGCCAACGAGCGGCATTATCTTCACCGCCGTTGTAGCTTGCGGCGATGGCCTCATAGAGGCCGTTGAACTGCCCTTTAAGGTCGGCAATGTATTCGACGCCGATCGCGATGTTAGTACGCGGATTGTAAAGATCGTCCGGCTGAAGGTCGTTGTAGCCGGCCTGAGCCTGATATTTCGCGGCGGTATCAACGACAAGCTGGAGAAGGCCGCGAGCTGCCGACGGGGATTTCACGTCCGGCCGAAACGTGCTCTCCTGCTTCATTATCGCCATCACAAATCGCGGATCGACGCCTTTCTTCCGTGCGAATTCAAGGACTTCCGCCTTAAATGGCACCGGAAAGCCGCTTGCGGATGAGCTTGAGACTATGCGTTTCACACGAGCGCCGCGGCCTGCGAGTTTGTCGGCGGCAAGCCCGCCGTAATATGAATTATTGCCGGCGAGCACCGCATATTCGGCCTGTGCCTGCGCGCGTTTACCCATTTTTTCGAGTGCGAAGGCCCGAAGGTAGCTGACCTCGTCCCGCGAGACCATCGAGCGGGAGAATTTGTTCAACGCAAGTATCAGGTCGGCCGCGGCGATCGCTCCCTGCCAATTCTTTCGGTGGATCTCCATCCGAAGGCGCCCATCGATAGCATTCGTCTCGGTCGGCGTTCCCGGGAAACGAACGCGAGCCTTCTCGACCCAGTCGTTCGCCTTGTCGTAGAGTTTTGCTTCTCGGTACGCGTCGATGATATTCAAATACGCGGACTCGATCCGCTCACCCGTCGGATACATCACCGTGTACTGCTCGTAGGCGGCCGCAGCCTCGACATTGCGTCCCAGTCGGACGTTGCATGCACCCATGAAGGCAAGGCTTTCGCGGCCTTCAAGCGTTGCCGGAAATTCCTTTGAGGCCCTTTGGAACCAAGGGATCGCCTTGTCGTATTCGCGTTCCCACATAAGCGAGCGGCCCATTCCCATCAATGCGTAGCCCAACTCCGGCGCGTCCGGAAAGTTGTCGATGATGCGCTGAAAATGTTCGCGTGCTTCGGGAAAGTGCCGATTCTCGAGATAAACGCGGCCGCGTGCGGCGTGTTCGGGCGCCGTTAGCTTCAGGAGTTCGCCGTTAACGGCGCGATTTGCGCGGTCCTTCGCGGTCACGTTCCGCAGCGAAGTGTCCGATGCCTGCGCGCAGCTTGCGATCGAGAAGATAAGGATGATGTAAACGGCGCAGCAGAAATTTCTCATAATTCTTGCGAATGGAGCTTACGGCCTTTGCAGGTGCAACGAAGCAGGAACCTCTCAAGATTACCCGAAACTAAGACGCGCGGGCAAGATTCCCGGTTCGCCGCAACTCGCCGCCGCGTGCTATCATCTTTCTTTTTTAGAGCTTATGAAGATCGCTTTGAATGGTGCAACAACGATGCACGCCGACCTTGAGACCGACATACGAGCTGCGTCAGCTGCCGGCTTTGACCTGATCGAGCTGTGGAAGAGCAAGCTGCTCCGATATCTCGACGGCCACACGCCCGCCGAGCTAAAAGCCACGCTCGCCGACGCGAACCTTGCTCCGTGGTCGATAAATTCCATCGAGCATATTTCGTTCCGAACTGATGAGGACTACGCAAAGATCAAGGCCGAATGCCGGCAGCTTGCGGAGATCGCAATGGCGGTCGATTGCCCGTACATCGTGGTCGTCCCCGGAAAACTGCCCGCCGGAGCGTCGGACGATGACATCATCGAAGGGTCGGTAAAAGTGCTGAACGAGCTTGCAGACATTGCCGAGCCGTTCGGCGTCGGCCTCGCTTTCGAATTCCTGGGGCAAACGGACTGCAGCGTTCAGACGCTCGACCTTGCAAAGAAGATCGTCGAGCGTGTCGGACGCAAGAGCGTCGGCCTCGTGATCGATTCTTTCCATTTTTACGCAGGGAACTCAACTTTTGAGGCGATCGACACGCTCGACCCCGAAAAGCTCTTCATCTTTCACATCAACGATGCCGAAGACCTTCCGAAAGAGACGCTCACCGACGCCGAACGCCTCTATCCCGGCGAAGGTATCCTGCCGCTCGCCGAAATGAAACGCCGTTTCGATTCGATCGGCTATACGAAGATGGTGAGCATCGAGATCTTCCGCCCTGAATATTGGGAACAGGATCCGTTCGAGGTCGCCAAGCGGGCGAAAGAAGCGACCGAAAGGGTGCTGAGCATCGGCAAGAACGCTGTGCGAGGTTCGATCGGCCAATGAGCAAAGTAAAGATCGGCATCATCGGCACGGGCTACATCGGCAATGTCCACGGCCGGATCTATTCGGCGGACGACCGTGCCGAGGTCGCGGCACTCTACGATATCGTCCCTGAGAAGGCCGAGCGGACGGCGCGTTCGATCGGCGGCCGAGTCTGCGCGTCTCGTGAAGAACTTCTCGACAACTGCGACGCGGTGCTCGTCTGCACACCGAACCGCACGCACAGGGAGATCGCGACCGCGGCCGTTGAGGCCGGGAAACACGTATTTTGCGAAAAGCCATTCGCTATCGGCATCGATGACGCGAAGGCTCTCTTTGAGACCGCAAAGGCCTCGAAGGGAATTTTCCAGGTCGGGCACAACCGCAGGTTCGCGCCTGTCTATTCGACGCTCAAGAGCCTTCTGAGCGAGGACGCCGCGCATTCGGCTCACATAAAGATGAATCGCGGCGAGCTGAAGAATCCGGTATGGACGGGTGATGTCAGCGTTACGGGCGGGTTCCTTTATGAGACGACGATCCACCTTTTCGATATGATCCGATACCAATTCGGCGAGGTCTCGGAACTTGCTGCCTACGGTTCGCAGCACGAATATCCCGAATTGGACGAGTTTTCGGTGATCTTCAAATTCGCAAACGGATCTCACTGCACGTTCGCGTCGTCCTCCGATGCGAGCTGGCATTTTCCGTTCGAGCGGATCGAGGTCTTCTGCCACCATCGGACGATTATGACCGAGGAGATGGAACGCATTCTCGATTCAAGAGGCATGGACGCGAATTTTACGACCTCGACCTTCCATATGGCCGAGAAGGAAGAACGCTGGGGCTACAAGCAGGAGGACGCGGCGTTCATCAATTCGATCTTGACGGGCGAACCGCCGCTTGTCGGGGCCGAGGACGGATTTAAGTCGGTAGAATTGGTAGAATCCGTTTATAATGCGATTAGGACGGGCGAGCGAGTGAGGTTCTGATAAGAGGAACTTCCCGTGCGGGCCGAGCGTTAAGATTTGGCGATGATGCAGGCATGTCAAAACTGCGGGAACTTTAATTCCCAAGAGAGCAATTTCTGCCGGTTCTGCGGTACGAGTTCTCGTGCGGCGGCGCCGACTGCCGGCCAAATGCATCCCGTTCCGCCGCCGGCCGCCGAAGGCCCGTACACCGACGGCCGCAATACGGTTCCCGGCGAGCCTTACGGTTACAACCCGCCGCCGCCGTATTCATGGAAGACCGACGACCTCCGGACGAATAACGCCGCACGCAAAACGCTGAACCTTCCGCCGCAGGCTTACGTCGATGCGCCGCCTGCGGCCCCGCTTGCGGCGTATCAGCAAGCGCCGATGGCGGGGAACTATCGCTGCCCGTATTGCGCGACGACATTCCTCCCGCGCATCGAGCGAAAGATCTCAAGCGCAGGCTGGGTCACCTTTGCACTGCTTCTCGTCTTTATCTTTCCGCTTTTCTGGATCGGCCTGCTGATCAAGGAAGATCAGTATATGTGCCCGATGTGCCGCCGGCGCGTCGGTTAACGATAGTAGTAGCCTTTTGGGTGCTGGATCGTAACGTCCGGATTCGAACTCTTCACTTCCACGCTGTGATATCCACGCTTCATATGCGTCGAAAGGTACGTGAGCGAGAACTGCCTTCGCAACGCCATATTTACGTCGTCAAAGAATGGCGTAAGTGAGACCGGCGCGCTCAGGCCCTGGGAATACGAGCGGCCTCCGGTCTCATTTGAAAGACGATCGAGCCCCGCTTGTCCCGAGATCGATCGGAAGGTCGAACGCTCGGTCAGTACGGTCGGGAAGTAAAATGAATATACGGCGACGCTCGCCCGCTGTGCCCGCGAGATCGCTTTCTCGAGGTCGGGCGCGTGTATGACGCTGCTCGGCGAATCGCCCTCGGTAATGTCGAAGCCGTCCGAGACAAGCAGGATCGCACGTCGCCCCGCAGGCATAGACTCGAACCTCTTGACGGTCGCGGCAACGCCTCCGTATGGCCCCGTTCCAACCGAGGCCGAGCTTCCGCTAACGACGCGGAGCGAATCAGCCGCTTTGACGAGGTCCGTCGTGAAACGCTGGCGCGTACCGACCGAGCCTCCGCGAATATAGCCGACCATCACTCTGCTTCCTTCTGGAAGCTGTTTGATGAAATCGGCGATCGGCCGCAGTTCGAGGTTGAAGCTTGAGATCAGCTCATCCTGGATGAGAACCGCGAGCGTGATCGGCACGTCGCTAACGCTGCGGAGCGAAAGGATCTGCTGCTGCTCTTTGTCCTCACTCACCGTCAGGTCGGCAACGTCGATGATCTCCTCGGCCTTCTTTTCCTTGAGTTCCTTTCGCGTAAAGATCGAGATCGGTATCGTCATCGTCCGCACGTTCTGCTTTCCTCCCTCGGGCGGCTGCGCGAGTGCGGCGATGCCTGCGACGGCGAAAAAGCACCAAAGAACAAAGGCTTTCCTCAAAAAAGATGCGGCCATAAATGAAGCTGACTACGGGTAAACTTTCTTATACCATTTGCAATGATACATTCAAAACCTGCGGTTTGAATAGCGAATTCTGCCGCCGCGATAAGAAATTCGCGGCCCTTTCGCGTAAAATACAACCTAAGATGCTGACCGAAACGCTTGCGTCGCCCGACATTACGAAACGCGATCTCGTTCGCGGGAAGCGCCTGCTCGCCGCGGCGATCGGAGCGCCCGTCGCGGGCCTCACGCTGCCGCTGATACTGACGTTCGTTCTCACCTTCCTCTTTGGCGGAAGTCCACCGGCGGCCATCACCATCTTCTTCTTCGGAATGCTCGGAACCGCCGTGACGACGCTGATCGGGCTTATATTTACGATATTCTTCCTTGTTCGGCGAAGCAGTTGGCGCCGCGAACTTCGGGAGCGGATCGCCGCGCGCGGCATCACGTCCCGTGAGATCGATTGGTTCCGTGCCGAGCTCCAGCCAAAAGAGAAAAAGACGCTTGACGGCCTTCGCAGCAGGGACCCGCTCCTGGCCGACACCTACGCCGATTACCTCGCGTCAAAGCTCACCGCAACCCGAATCACCCGCTCGGCGCGTCGCGAACTCAGCCTTATGCAGCGGCGCCAGCGGAAACTTCGACTTCTCGGGACGGAAGGCGCCAAGGCCCTCGAGGCCGAGATCGAAGGCGATATCGCAAAGATCACCGATATTCAGACAAGGGCAAAGGATGCGATCGCCGAAGCCCAGACCGGCATCGAACGCGTCGAAGCGACATTCGCCCGCGGCGGAACGCTGAATGATTCGGACATCACGCTCAAAAAGCTCTCGGCGCGCACCGCAGACCTGCCGC
The DNA here is from genome assembly GCA_001567505.1 of Acidobacteria bacterium OLB17. Classification (GTDB taxonomy): domain Bacteria; phylum Acidobacteriota; class Blastocatellia; order Pyrinomonadales; family Pyrinomonadaceae; genus OLB17. The sequence goes on from LLEU01000049.1 coordinate 12,642, forward strand.
ACGCCCTGGAAAAGGTGCGGCTTACCGAAGAGATCAGAAAGGAATTGGAAAAAGAAGATGAGGGCGAATGACAACCGCCTTGCGGTTCCGACGAGTTGAATTGAACCTGTATGTAACAGGTGGGCGGCGTTCGAGGCGTTCCATTCGAAAAACCCCTTGCAGCCGGCCCTCCGGCGATCGCCTTCGTAAAGGCACGCACTGGACGCGGCATCTTGCCTCCCGGTATTCAAATGTTGGCTCAACTGTATTTTCGCCAGTCACCAACAAGGCAGTAAACTTCTTTCGCCTAAGCGACATTTTAGCACACCGCAGGCCGGCAAAAGCAAGCAGCATTTTTTTCGAAAAGTGAGAGGGAAGCGTGAAGCGTCAGCGGCACGGTCAGGCGGCCGTGATGCGGTTCTTGAGGACGCGGTCGAGCATTTCGCTGCATTCGGCACTTCGGCTTCCGAGCTGGCCGTCCGTTTGGCGTTGGCTGTCCTGGATCTGGTGAAGTTCGTCGGCGATATGGAGAGCGGCGAGTATCGCGACCTTCAACGAATCGACGGTCATCGTCCCGGAAGATATCTCGCGCATTTTGCGATCGACGTAGGCGGCGAGGTCCTGAATGTAGGCGTTATCGCCGTCCGAGCGAATGCTGTAAGTTTGGTTGTAGATCTCGACGCGCATCGTCGAGGTCGCATCGTCGCTCATAACCCTTTTAGACGGCCGCAGCGGCCGCGATCTCAGGATCGATCTCGGCCAAGGCGTCGAGCATTGCCTCTACCTTTGCCTGTATCGCCTCGCGTTCGCTAAGAAGTTCGTTGACCTTTTCACCACCCACGCCTTCTCCCGCGGCGGCCTGTGCAAGCTCGTTTCGCAACCTCGAGACCTCACCTTCAAGGCGTTCATTTTCTTCGCGGAGTTTTTTGACAAGCTCGATCGTTAAATAGATCTTGTCCTCGAGGTGAGAGAATTTTTCCATTCCTGAAAGGCCGTTCATCTTGATTGGGACTCCAAAAGTTTGCTTGCGAGAAGTTCGCGGTGATTGATTATTGAACGAATCGCCGCGAACTTCAAGCGAGGGTGCAAAGTAATCGCTATTTTTTTGGCCGAAGCCCAAGTTCGCTGTCGATCCGAGCGAGGAGTCGTGCGTGCGCGTACTCGGCCTCTTCCTCGGAAAGCGTCCTTGCATCGCTTCGATACTCGATGCGGATCGTCACCGCACGAGTTCCGGCGGGGAGCGAACCGCCCTCAAAGACAGTGACGAGCTCAACACTCTCGATGAGCTCCTCGCCCGCAGATCGTGCTACGCGAAGGATCTCGGCAACAGAAGGCGTCCGTCCGACCTCGAGAGTAACGTCACGCTTAACGGACGGAAACCGCGGTATCGGCCGGTAGTTCGCCGTGCGCCGAGCTGCCGAGAGGGCGAAGCTGAGATCGATCTCGCCGACATAGACCGGTTTCCGAAACTTATATCGCTGGGCGACCTCTTCGTCGAGACAACCGATCGATCCGACCGGCGTGCCATTGATCGAGACGGCGGCCGATCGTCCGGGGCGAAGATGTTTCACGTCGGCGGCCGCGAATTCAGCACCTGCAACACCGGCCGCATCGAGAGCTGCCTCCAGAGCACCTTTTAGGTCAAAAAAAGTCGAGAGTTCGCTCCGTTTCCGCCTTATCGGCAAGGCGTTCGCCGCCCGTTGCCACAAGGCCGAGGATCTCGCGTTCGGCCGGCAGTTCGCCGCCCCTTTCGGAAATGAACGCGCGTCCGATCTCAAAGAGCTTAATGTCCTGGGACTGATGATTTTTGTTGAGCTTGACGGCATCGAGCAGGCCCGGCAAGACCGTCTGCCGCATTCGTACTGCATTCTCGATCACGGAATCGCGAAGCGTCACGGGCTCATGGCCATCACGAGCGGCAAGGCTCGGCACCGGTTCGAAGGCGTCGTCCCAAGCCGTGTTTATGAAGCTGTATGAGATGGCCTCGTTGTAGCCGAGATCGGCAAGGTACGAACGGATCGCGGATTTGCGGTGTTCGCCGGCCTGAAATTCGCCTGCTCCTCGGGCCGGCGGCAGTTCATCTTTGATATTCTCGTAACCCTTGTGCCGCGCGACCTCTTCGACGAGATCTTCCTCGACAGAGACGTCATATCGCCAGGCCGGTGCCTTGTAAGTGGGAACGGCACTTTCTGCCTCGCGTTCGATGCCAAGGGCGGCGAGTATCTCGTCAGCCTCCGGCCCCGTGACCGACAGGCCCGTAAGGCGTGCGACGGCGGCAGAAATGTCGCCGCATTCTATTTCTGGACGCGAAGTATGCGTCGGGAAAATGTCGATGAATTCGCCCTGCGACCCGCCGGCGACCTCGCAGATAAGGTTCGCTGCACGCTGCGAAGCGCGGATGATGTTGTCGATATCGACGCCTCGCTCAAAGCGGTGGCTTGCTTCGCTCGAGATGCCGAGTTTTCGGGCAAGCGTGCGAACGACGTCCGGGCGGAAATACGCGACCTCAAGCAGGACGTTGACGGTTGCGTCCGAGATGCCGCTGTCGAGGCCGCCCATAACGCCGCCGATCGCGACCGGCCTTTCCGCATCGCAGACGGCGAGCATCGTCTCATCGAGTTCGTGCTCGACCTCATCGAGCGTGACAAGTTTCTCGCCCTGCTTTGCGTGGCGGACGATAATGCGGCCGCCCGAGAGCTTGTCGAGGTCGAATGAGTGCATCGGCTGGCCGAGTTCCAGACGCACGTAGTTCGTCACATCCGCGACGTTGTTCACCGAACGTTCACCGAGCGCCTCAAGCCTCTCGACAAGCCACTTCGGCGATGGCCCGATCTTTACGCCGCGAATTATCCTCGCCGTGAAGCGATAACACGATCCGGGCTCGTCGATCCGGACGATGTCGTGCGCGAGCACGGGCGGCATCGGGATCTCGGGCACGGGCTCAAAGACGCTGACCGTCTTGCCGGTCGCCGCGGCGAGTTCGCGTGCGACGCCAAGATGCGAAAGGCAGTCGGGCCTGTTCGACGTAACGTCCACATCGAGCACCGTGTCATCGCCGTGCGGTTCGAGTCCCTCGACCGCCAATCCGACGCGCGTCAATGCCTTCGCCATCTCTTCGGGCGAGAGATCGCCGCTTGTCAGTTCGTTTATCCAATTGCAGCTAATGTACATTTCTCAAAAAAAATACGTGTGCCCCGCGTGGGGCCGTTTCTTGTTCGTTTGTGGCGATGGTCGAAAGCCGCGAGCCGTTATCGGAACTGCTCCAGGAATCTGACGTCGTTCTCAAGAAGATGACGGATATCGTCGATCGAGTACATCAAGGCAGCCATTCGTTCAAGGCCGAAGCCGAACGCAAAACCCGAATAGACGGCCGGGTCCACGTTGCAGGCCCGAAGCACGTTCGGATGCACCATTCCGGAGCCGCCAAGCTCGATCCAGCCCGAACCTTTGCACGGACGGCAGCGTTCGCCGTCGATCTGCCCGGTGCCGCGGCATTTGAAACAGGAGAAATCGAACTCCGCCGACGGTTCCGTGAACGGGAAATACGACGGGCGGAACCGCGTGATCGTGTCCTCGCCGAATAGCCGCCTGAGCCATTCGGTCACGGTGCCCTTCAAGTGCGCCATCGTGATGCCTTTATCGACGCAGAGGCCTTCGATCTGGTGGAACATCGGCACGTGCGTCATATCGGGCGTGTCGCGTCGGAAGACCTTGCCCGGAGCAATGATGCGGATCGGAACGCCGCGGCGTTCCATTGCGCGTATTTGCACCGTCGAGGTCTGCGACCGCAGTGCGAAGCCGTCGGTCGTGTAGAAAGTATCCTGCGATTCGCGTGCGGGATGCCCTTCGGGGATGTTCAACGCGTCAAAATTGTAATAATCGGTCTCGATCTCACGGTCATCCTCGATCGAATAGCCCATCGAGACGAAGATCTCCTCGATACGCTGCCGGACGATCGTGATCGGATGCAGATTGCCGCGTCGCGGCCGCCTGCCCGGCAGCGTGACGTCGATCGTGTTCTGCTCGATCTCAAGGGCATTACGTCGGGCATTGAGGCCTTCCTCGGCCCTTGCGAGGCTCTCGACGATCTCGGCCTCGACCGATTGGACGAACTGCCCGAAAGCGCCGCGTTCTTCGGCCGGGACACTGCCGATCAGCTTCTTTGCCGAAGCGATCGCCGACTTCTTCCCCGTGTGCTTGTTCTTTAGCTCGCCTACGCCCGCAGCGAACTTTCGACCTTGTCGAGCGTAAGGCTGCCGGCGTCGAGATCCTCGATCTCGGCGGCATCTTTGAAATAGTCAGTGCGTGCGGTTTCGACTAGTGATCTTTCTTGGGACATATACGATGCGCATACTCAGGGCAAAAGGAACAGCCCTGAGAGATTTATCAGCACATCGGAAATATTAAAAAAGCGAAGGGAAGTTACTGTCCCCGCATCCTTTGCGGTTCGCGGCCGCCAGCGAGGCGGTGGCTGCGGAAGAAATCCCAGATGAGGTCAGTGGCGTTTATCGCTGCATCCGAACTCTCGCCCGGCTTTACGCGCGTTCCACCGGGCCAGGTATGCCCGCCGCCATCGATCGTATATAGGATAACGTCGGTGCCTTCCGAACAGCCCGAATAGACCGTCTTCGTGCCGCCGACCGCTTTCTGTGTCGCAGGCCTTTGCCCGCATTCATTGCCTTTTGCAAAATGCTCGGCCGAGGCTGCCGCCGAGGTGAAATCCTCATTCTGGGCACGCAGGACGGTGTAGTTTATGCTCTTGCCGCCGTTGTAAGGCACATTCTGATCGGCCGTCCCGTTGAACATAAGCACCGAGACGGCGCTCTTTGGAGCGGGCGTATCGGCGAAGATCGATCCTGAAACAGGAGCGATCGCCGCGATCTTGTCGGAAAGTTCGGCGCCGAGACGGAAAGAGAGCATCGCTCCGTTCGAGAATCCGGTCGCATAAACGCGTTTACTGTCAACGCCGTAGTCTCGGGTCATCGTGTCGATAAGCTTCGAGACGAACGCGACATCGTCGATCTTCTCGTTCGCGGCGTAGCTGCAGCAGCCGATCGCATTCCAGGTGAGCATTTTGTCCGTTCCGAAGCGGTTCGAGCCGTTCGGATAGACGACGATGAAATTCTCCTTGTCGGCTTTCTCGTTAAAGCCGGTTAGGCCCGCCATATTAGCGGCATTGCCGCCGCCGCCGTGAAAAACGAGGACGAGTGGCAGCTTACTGCCGCTCTTATAGCCCTTCGGCAAGTGGAGGATGTACGTCCGATCTGCATCTCCGACCGTTAAATGCCTCAATTCGGCATTGGTTCCGCGTTGAGCGGGCTGCTTTCGGTCGCGAAGGATATTGCGGATGCGCTCGCGTCGCGTCTGCGCCGTGAGGACAAGCGTCGAGATCCCGGCTGCGAGGCCCATCACCAGAATGGCGAGAATGAATATCCTAGTACTGCGATCAAACATAGTGTGCTCCTTCTTATGACGGCGCTAGACGCCCCGTGCTTGTAAGACGCTCCTGCATGCGGTTTTGTCGAAATTTCGTTCATTTGGAACTATTTGCGAAGCATCATAGAATCTGCTTTTAAGAGATATGAAAGCAATCGTAAAAGCCAAGGCCGAACCCGGACTTTGGATCGAGGACGTGCCCGAACCGACCATGGGCATTAACGACGTGATGATCCGCGTCAAGAAGGGCGGCATCTGCGGCACCGACCTGCACATTTACAACTGGGACGAATGGGCGCAGAAGACGATCAAAGTTCCAACGACGATCGGGCACGAGTTCGTGGGCGAGATCGTCGAGGTCGGCTCGAACGTCGTCGATTTTGCCGCCGGCGACATCGTGAGCGTCGAAGGGCACTTGGTGTGCGGGCGTTGTCGAAACTGCATGGCAGGGCAGCGAGCACTTTGCGCCAATACGCGCGGGATCGGCGTGAATATGAACGGCGGATTCGCTGAATACATAGCCGTTCCGCACACCAACATATGGAAGCACAAACCCGATATCGACCTCGAGGTCGCCGCGATATTCGACCCGTTCGGCAACGCTGTCCATACTGCGCTTGCCTTTGAGGTCTTTGGCGAGGACGTGCTGATCACGGGCGCCGGCCCGATCGGCATAATGGCCGCCGCCGTCGCACGCCACGCAGGAGCGCGCCACATCGTCATCACGGATATGAACCCATTCCGCCTCGAACTCGCCGAAAAAATGGGCGATGTGACCGTCGCCGTCAACGTAAAAGAACGGTCGGTCAAGGAAGTGCAGGAAGCGTTGGGTATGAAGGAAGGCTTCGACGTCGGCTTTGAGATGTCGGGCGTGCCCGCCGCGTTCAAGGAAATGATGGACAATATGTTCCACGGCGGCCGCATCGCAATGCTCGGCATCCCGAACCGTGAATTCGCCATCGACTGGAACAAGGTCGTCTTCAATATGCTCCATATCAAGGGCATCTATGGCCGCCAAATGTACGAGACCTGGTACCAAATGAGCGTCCTGCTCGAAACCGGCGTCGATATCTCACCCGTCATCACGCACCGCTATTCCTACAAAGACTTCGAACAAGGCTTCGCCGCCATCAAAGAAGGAAGCTGCGGCAAGGTGGTCCTAGATTTCGAGGAGATTTGAGATTGGTTTGGTGTGGGTCTAGTACGGAGCTGAGTGTATGAGCGCAAAGCGAAATATGCTGCGATATGTTGAATTAAAATCTGGCCAGAACCACAAGGGGCCAGCTTAGATAGCGCGTGTAAAAGTTTCGCGGTCTGGCAATACTATTTATTTCAATAACAAGGCTTTGAAGCGAAGAGGTGCAGTTTCGGGCAACCATGTTGATTTAGAAACAGGCGAAGAATATTGGGTCTCTGGCATCAAGAAGGACGGTGCTGATAGACATTGGGCTGGCTCTGGAAAAGTAGCTATCGAAGAGTCTGCGGTTTCAGAATATCTCGCTTCAACCGGAAGGTCTGAGTTGGATCTCTCTCGATTAGAGGTGATCCGCGACCTTCTGGAGACGGATATTAGGAGATTTGTTGACTTAGAGAACAAGAGCGCATCCTCCTTCGGCAAGGAGTCAGAACCGGAAGCGATAGCGACCGGGCGGAAAGGTCAGAACCGGGAGCGATAGCGACCAGGTAGAAAGGTCAGAACCGGAGGCGATAGCGACCGGGTAGAAAGTCAGAACCGGGTGCGGCGGCGACGGGTAGAAAGGTCAGAACCGCGAGCG